>NZ_RHNN01000059.1 GCF_003946245.1 Levilactobacillus cerevisiae | reverse complement strand
CTCAAAAAAAATTGCCTAATCTCAAAGGATTAGACAATTTTATAAATGGAATTACCAACAACAGTTGACATAGAACCTTTTTAACGACTGACTTTTGAAAATTCATACTTGTATGTAAATATGAATTTATGAAAGTATACAAATATGAATGTTACAACACGGGATAGAGAGTCTATGACGCTCGTAATCAAGAAGCATAGTGAAGATAGTAACTAGTGGTATCAAATCTAGTTATACAATTATAAATTCATACTTGTATAAACTTATAATTTTTTTCGAGTTCTTTTCTTCTTTTCATCTTTCTCACGTAGTTGGGCTACCTTCATATCAAACATCTGTCGTTCGACCTGACTCATTTTATCAATTTGTGGCTGCATTTGATCTCCAAGTAACTCATAGGTGTAACTAAATGCTGATTGATCAAGTAGTGCCATAAACTGATAATATTGTTCAGCCGGCAAAACTAAAGATTTTCGTTCACTCTTATTACCGAATCCTTGAGTGGACCTAGAGCTATTATTGGTTTCTATAGTTGGTTCAGGTCGATATAGGGTTTTTGGCTGCGGATCAGGTTTGTATGACTTATCGAGTAATCCTGATCCTTTTTTTAATGTATCTTTTTCAGAATTATCTTTTGTGAAAAAACCGGGTTTTTTTTGGCTTGATTCAGTCATCATTTGTCACTCTCCATTAAGTTCACGCGTTCAATGAATTCATTCGTCAGATTATCTAAGAATGAAGTAAAAATATCTTTGTCCCAGTAACTATCATTTCGTAGACCGTTTCGTGGTGCGGATTGTAGACGGCGCTTGTAAGGAACAATTGTCTTAAACATATTTTCTTTTCCAAAGAAGTTCACGGCATCTTGCATTACAGTTTCGTCAATACTTCCGGATCGCTGCATTTGATTCGGTAGAATACCGAGTACATCAGTTGGCACGCCGAACTCGTTTACCTTCTCTGGTAGCTCGTCTGGATTGAAAATGAAGTTGTGGGCCCCGTCCAGAGAATCTGATTGAGTTTGAAAGGCGACAAGGACGTAATCACTCGCTCCTACAGCGGAGTCAGTATAATCAGAAGAGGTTGGTGGTGTGTCAATGAAAATGAAGTCATAGGTTCCACGGCTTTTGAGAGGTTCAAGTAATTCTCTTAAAAAGAAGAGCTTTTTCGATTTAACTTCGTGGTAATTGGCGTCCCCTTCTTCGGCGACACCATACTGTTTGCTAAGATAATTTGTTAGATTCTTTAAATCATAATGGGCCGGAATAAGATCTAAATTTGGGAGTATGTTGACGACTAAATCAGTTAGATCATGGTCTCGGATTCCGGCCATCATTGTTTTGTCTAAGACAAAAACTGAATCTGGTTCGTTATGTTCTTTTGTTACTACGAATGATTTTGTAGTATTGGATTGTGGATCTTCATCTACGACTAGCACATGATAGCCGTGGAGAGACAGGCTGTAGGCTAAGTAACGAGTGATTGTGCTCTTACCGGCGCCACCTTTTTGATTTGCAACAGTAATTGTGAGGGGCCTTTTTAAATTTATTTTTTTCAATTTCTAAGCACCACGCTTTCATAAATGTATGAATTTATAACAAAATAAGTATAACTTGAATTGTTGTTTGTGTCAAGGTTCCTATTGCTATTGACAATAACTGCTTTACAAAGGCAATTAGTTCAATCATACATACATGAATTCATTTATTTATAAATTCATGTATGTATGAATTTATAAATATAAAAAAGAAACCTCTTTATTTTGAAGAGATAATGAGGTACACTTCTCTTATAAATAAGAAAAGCGCCAACCAACGGGAATTGGTCAGCACTCGAAAAAAATCTTTTTCAACTATGAAGATTATACCAGCAAAATGGTGAGATGTCGAGAATGGTGTGATTTCAAAACGGTAGGGGACAAGCTGCCGGGTAAAGACTAAGGGGACACGTGTGGTGAGCGACTTCTGCGCAAATTCACTGGATCTTTTTAATTAGATCCGAAGGCGGTAATTTTTAAAATTTAGAAGTTTATTCGGGAGTAGGCGGACTATTCCTAACCTAAGCAACTTGGCATAACGCTGAGTTGCTTTTTTGTCTGCGCTTTTTCGTTTTCTATGTATTTTCTATTAAGCTAATTTAGGTGTTTATTTTGAAGGGAGGTGACGGGCCATGTATGATTTGAAGTCAATTCAAGACGCACAAAGACTGGTATTACACGATTCATTACATACATATAAAGTTAAGAATAGTCGGTCTAATATTGCTGGACAAGCCAAGGAAACCTCTACAAAGAAAGGGGCCATTGCGCTCTTCAGCAGTAAGGATTCGATGCAAAAAGCACATGGTGTTGTGGTCACCTCTTTTGAGGCACTTGATGCCATCGCTGATCGTATGACTCACTGGACACCCAATACTTTCAACTGGCTTGGCTATACGCAAAATCGGGCGAGTGTTCGGGGCCACCGGGAAAATAACCTCGCGCAAATTAATAGCCTGGTCGTTGATATTGATTTTTCTGACGCGGCGGAACGTGATGCCCGGGAGCAGGAAGTGTTGAGTGCGGTCACGGTTGCCGATTTATTTATTCCCACGATGATTTTGCGAACGTCTAAAGGGTTCCATGTCTACTACGTTTTTGATCAACCCATGTTTTTGCGGAAGAAACGCGGCCAGTTTCCAGTCTTAAAAGCAGCCCAGAAAATGTCTAGTTTTGTGCGGCAATGGATTCAAAAACGGGTGGCTGGGGTTGATGTAGGCTGCAATAATTTTGGAATTTTCCGAATTCCGCGTCAGGATAATCTGATTTTTTTTGATGCTAATATGTTGATCCAGGTGAGCGCTCTGATGAAGTGGTCACAATATTATGCTGCCCAAGTTCCCGTCACAGATCAACCTGGAGGTAAGGTGATTTCATTGTCTTCTGATGAGGGTCGTCAGGTTGACCAGACCTGGTTTAAAGCGTTATTGAAAGTGACAACAGTTAAGTCGGGGCATGGTTTAGCCCGTCATAACACCGTTATGACACTAGCTTTAGCGATGTACCAATCTAAAGTTTCTCAGCAGCGTGCGAGAGACGTTCTTGACGTGTTTAATTCAAATTTACATGAGCCATTGGTCGATCGTGAAGTTGTACAGTGCGTCAGAGACGCTTATTCAGGTGACTATCGAGGGGCCGCACTGAGTTATGTTCAAGGACTATTGGATCAATGGGTGCCTAATTTTTCAGGTAAAGTCGTTGTTGGGATTGGCTGGCATAAATTTGCTAAGCCACGTGCCGAACGACAATACAGCCATGCTAATGAATGGCGTCAAGATGTGTTAGCATTGATTAATCGAGTAGGAAAGTCTACCACGGCCGTCGCTATATCAACGCGTCAGATTCAAGCAGAGTTAGGAATTTCTCCCGCCAGTTTGAATCGAGTTATGAAACAATTACAAGCAGCATATCAAGTGAAAAAAGTTCAACGTGGTAACCAACCGGCTTTGCTGACGACGGTAACCATGTTATTTAAGTCGGCTATGGCGAAGCGTCGGACTCAAAGTCAGGTGTGGACAAGGTACTTAACACCACTAGTTCCTACAGTAGCTGTTAGTGGTTATGAGGCCGTTATCGATACGTTAGCGAGATTACATGAACATGATTTGGCGGGAGGCTTAGAGCCGCCATGGGAGTTTGAAAGGAAGCGCAGGTGGGGGTAAAAAGTGCTGCTATCAATTGCCATAGGTATATATCTAGGATAGGGTGCTCCTCTTGTTGGGTGCCTACGCTTAGAAGCTGTCTAGTATCTTTTTAGAAGCAATGAGATAAACGCTAAAGCAATCATTTGCAGACTAGTATTTAGGTGACGTTCGCAGTTTTTCCAAAGCCGGCGACACTTATCCAGCCAGCTAAATGAGCGTTCAATAATCCAACGTTGAGGTAGTACCTCAAACTTATGAAGTTCATTACGCTTAGCCACCTGTACGGTGGCTTTCAAATTAGTGTGAACATCTGCTGCAAAATTAGAACCGGTGTAGCCCCCATCAACTAGGACGGTTGATACTTGGCTTAAGTGGCTACTATTGAGAGCTAACATAGCACTAGCGCCATCACGATCGGATACATTTACTGTCGTTACATGAATTGCCTGAGGTAGTCCATTTATATCAACGGCTAAATGTCGTTTAATACCAGATATCTTTTTACCAGCATCATACCCCTTATGTTCAGCAGTATCAGTATTTTTAATACTCTGTGCATCAATTATGACAGACGTTGTTTTGGCTGAGCGAGATTGTCTGTCACGATAGTCAAAGACAATCTTTTTAAACAATCTTCCAGGATTGAATCCGCGGTTGGTGTCGGTTTAATCGGTAGCGTCAAGAATCTTGTGTAAATGAAATGCCTTCGTACATATAATATGTATCTAACTTAAATAAATGATGCTTC
>NZ_RHNN01000058.1 GCF_003946245.1 Levilactobacillus cerevisiae | reverse complement strand
TTCAGTACTAACTCGCTTCAGCTCACACTCCTCCTAAACGATAACTTGAACCACATCTAAAAGAAACATGATTAAACCGGGATTAGTACTTGACTAATGGTAGAAAAAACAGGCCAACATCATTGAATTAGTGGTGTTGGCCTGTTTTAGCAGCAATCCCGTGGTTACGATAATCAAAATCTACATCTTCTCCAACCCGTGACGCTGTTCCTCATCAATGATGTGAGTATACAGCCCGGTCGCGCTGGTCGAGTTCTGACCCAGCTGGGTGGCCACTAGCTGCTCATTTTTAGTGGCGAGGTATAGTTTTGAGGCCAGCGTGTGACGAAGCTTATGCGGCGTCACACGGACTTTAAACGCAGATGAGTATTTAGCCACCATTTTTTCAATCGAGTTGGCCTGCATTCGCGATGCCTGGCCGCGGTAGCTACTGAGGAACAATGCCCGGTCACTACTGGTCGCGTGGTAAATGCCAGTCCGGTGCGCCACGTAGTCTTGAATGTAGGGTAAGGTCCAGGGGGCAATTGGCACCGTGTCCCGCTGACCACCCTTACGGACAACCCCAATCGTGCCCGTTTTTAGGTTGAGATGGCGCAAATCCGCGTTGGCCGCCTCGGAAACACGGAGGCCGCTCCCCAGTAAGAGAGCGTTAATGGCAAGGTCCCGTTGCTTGTCCCGCCGGAAGTAGCGCTGCTTAGCGGGTGAGAGCTGTTCCTCATATTTGTGATCAATGTAAGCCAAGTAATCGTGGTCGGTGTTCCCCAGCATAAGCTTGGTTTTCAGGTTAGCCGCCCGGGTCGCGTAGGTCTCGCTGGTCCGTACCAGGG
Organism: Levilactobacillus cerevisiae; assembly: GCF_003946245.1. Classification (GTDB taxonomy): domain Bacteria; phylum Bacillota; class Bacilli; order Lactobacillales; family Lactobacillaceae; genus Levilactobacillus; species Levilactobacillus cerevisiae. The sequence continues at coordinate 3,855 of NZ_RHNN01000058.1, read as the reverse complement.
CAATCTTATGCATGACGTTGCGGTCGAAGTACGCTTCACCGTTATCGTCCTCCGTGTCCTCTGTGAGGTACTTAAACAACGAGGAGAGGGCGTTGAGGGAACGGTTGATGGTTGGATGGGTCCGACTGCCGGGTGCGCCCGTGAGCTTTGTTTGGTTCAGCAGGGCGGACTTGTATAATTCGACGGTTTCCTTTTTTAGCGTGGCCAACACCTGAATATCAATGTCAGTGGGGCGGGTAGCTGGCGTTAGGCCTTCGCTGATCAACCAGTTGAAGAAGCGCCGAAACTCGGTGAGATACTGATAAAGGGTGGCCGGTGACAGGGGCACGGTCGCTTTTGCCTGATAGTATTCTTGGACATACCAGGGCGCAGTGGCCAGTTCTTGGTTGATTAATTTTAGATAATGTTGTTTTTCCATGGAAGCGGCCTCCGAACATATGTTCTCATAGGCTCTATCATACCGGTGAATGGCAAAATTAGCAAGTCCCCCGTCTGATTTTGTCGGACTACTCTCTTTAAAATATTTGTTTTAATGAAAGTAGTCTTAAGTGATGGCCGTCTTGAATCTTGAGAGTACCCGTGCAAGTTACTAACAACTGTAGCAAAACACTGTAGTACCAGTGTTTTAAGCGTTTAATTCCCATGGTGTCGTCGCAAAATCGATGATTCTATGCGACCATGGCTTCTTGAATGCCATTGCTCGGCTCGAAAAACGAAAGTATTCGCTGGTTTAACGCCATTTGTGCTCGGGTTGGCCTGAGAAAACTAGTCTTTAAAGCTTCAGCAAGCATGTATCACAGCTAATCGCATCGGTTGTGGTACAAAATCAGGCCAAGTTGGTAGCAAGTTCTACCTGAGCGCTGCGGATACGGTTGTCCTAGCAGCCGTTTAAAATTCAGACAACGACTAGTCAGTGCTGTAGCACGTTGGCGAGTGTTCAGACTGACGTTACTGACAGCAAATCAGTCACGAATCAACCCAGCCATTCAAACGACTAGTTCATGGACAGCGCGCAGCTGAACTGCTCAATTTGGACGTTGATTCTGAGCACACGTTCAGCGATTAGACGGAGACCTGATCACGAACGGAACACAGCATCCGCCTGAAAATAGCAGCTTTTGGCCGATGGTGGCTTGCTGCTGGAAATTTATACTAGTGACACGGTCAAAGAGGTTTACCCAGAAGTTTGTCAGCAATTTCAGCCGTAAGTTGTGCACTTGAAATTAGTGTAGAGACTTAGCAAGCAAATCTGGCTGTAAGATTGTGACGATGCCACGACGCTTAAGAAATTCCGACGAGCGCATGCTAACTAACGCAAACAAATCGACACAATAGAAAGGGAACGACCATTCTCGGCCAGTCAATCAAAAAGATATTCTACTTTACATAATATATATTATCGAAAGTAGCGTTCAAAGCCAATTCTGCCCAGGAACCCCAAATTAAAAACCAATCAGTAAAAGTTAAACCACAACTTTACCGATTGGTTTTATCTTAACGAATTACGGGTTCCAGTTCCTTTAAAATCTGTTCCGTGATTGGCGTCAATTTTTCTGGTAACTTATCCCATTCAAAAAACTGTGCCGCACTGGTTTCATCACCATCGCCGTTGGGTTCACCGGTGGCTGTCACATCATAGACGACCGTCACCGAATCAATCTGATCGCCATTGGGATATTTGTATTGCATGCCGGTACCACTGACGACCGTCAACAATTTCGCTGACTGGGCCGTCAAACCGGTTTCCTCGTTAAGCTCACGCTTGACGGTGGTCACGGTACTTTCATTCAGTTCTTTGGAGCCCGCCGGTAAGCCCCAAGCATGATTGTCAGTCCGCTTCACCAACAGTAGCGCTTGTTGCCGACGCACGACCGCAGCTGAACCCACGACAATCACCGGTTCGGAACCGATTTGCTGGCGTAAATTGCGCACATATCCCATTCAATCACCATCCTTTAAGACTTAATTGTATCATACAGAATGGGTATTTAATGCCATTTACTCTTGATAAAATTCTGTCTCCCGCCCATTTCCTCAATTTGATAACGAAAGGGATTCTTGTGGTAGAAGTCTTGGTGCTCCTCTTCGGCAGGATAAAACGGTTGAACGGCTTCAATCTGCGTGACGATGGGCTCGTCGAAGCGGCCACTGGTGCTCAGGGCCGCCTTAGACTGCTCAGCAATTTGTCGTTGTTCGGGACTGTTCACGAAAATTACGGGCCGGTAACTGTCGCCGCGGTCCTGAAATTGGCCCGAAGCGTCGGTTGGATCCGTTTGGCGCCAGTAGATGTCAACGAGTTCAGCATAACTAATCACGCTGGGATCGAACGTGACTTCTACGGCTTCCGTATGACCAGTCGTATGGCTCGCCACTTCGGCGTAGGTCGGATTGACGGTATGGCCGCCCGTGAAGCCGGAGACGACCGTTTTGATCCCTGGTTGCGTGTCAAATGGCTGCACCATACACCAGAAACAGCCGCCCGCAAAGATTGCGGTTTCCATATTTGCCATGTGCAAACACTCCCTTCACTTAGTCTTCAAAGAGTTGCTGAAAGTCGTGGTACCCATTTTCTTCAAGTTTATCTGCTGGAATGAATTTCAAAGCGGCAGAGTTGATGCAGTACCGCAGACCACCCTTATCCTGGGGGCCATCCGTGAAGACGTGACCCAGATGGGAACCCGCGTCCGTACTGCGAACTTCCTGGCGTGACATGCCGAATGAGTGATCCGTGTTTTCCGTCACGTGACTCGCATCAATGGGCTGGGTGAAGGACGGCCAGCCGCAGCCAGCATCGTACTTATCGGTGGAACTGAAAAGCGGTTGGCCGCTCACCACGTCCACGTAAATTCCCTTTTCATAAAATGCATCATACTTACCGGTAAAGGCAGCTTCGGTTGCGGCGTGTTGGGTCACCGCAAATTCTTCAGCCGTTAAGCGTTGTTTTAAGTCTTCCTGACTCTCTTTTTCCGTCATGGGATCTGCCTCCAATTAGTTGTGCACAATTTATTCATATCCCTAGTTTAAAACTTTTCGGGATAAACACAAGTGATTTGTCTAACCAATTTTTAATTTAAACCGGTCACCCGCAGAACAAGGGCGTCATGACATCTGCCATGGCGCCCCTTGAAGCCTAATATTCCCTTAATTTGCTGCCTGACCTGCAGGGGTATTGTATCGCAATTCAACACCCTCAATATCCACCTTCTGGATGGATTCAGAGCGGTTCCGGTAGTACATGACACTCTTCTTGGACGGGTTGTGGGCCAATCCCATGGTGTGGCCTAATTCGTGTTCTGCGACGTGCAGATCATCCGATTTGGCGTACCCATATTCGGCCAATAAAGTCGGATTCAGCGTTGCTGAGACCTTGGTTAAGAGATCTCGGTTGGCCGTATACTCGGTCAACCCAACGTCCTGCCCCATCGAAGCTGCCTGCGCCTTAGAAGCCGTGGTCAAATCGATTTGGGCACTTCCCTTTGTACCCGCCTCGAAATGAAAGGCACCAGTCTTATTCCAAGCAGCAATCGCTGACTTCCAAATGTTCCGATAATATTTGGAATGCGTGGTAATCACGTAGGTCGCGTGGTTCTCAGCAAAGCGTTCTGGACCGAACGGCGTGACACCCGCGGCCATTGCGCTACTAACACCAATCTGTGAAACAAACAAAATCAACGTTGCAACAGCAGTTAAAATCCCTCGGTACCAAAGTTTAATCATACCAAGTTCCCTCTCTCTCGAAGGAGGATGCCTGGTGGCTACCATCGATTCGTATTATAGGGGTTCTATGTCAACTGTTGTTGGTAATTCCATTTATAAAATTGTCTAATCCTTTGAGATTAGGCAATTTTTTTTGAG
>NZ_RHNN01000057.1 GCF_003946245.1 Levilactobacillus cerevisiae | reverse complement strand
ATAACTTGGTAGACCTTTGAAAACTGAACATTGTTTCGACAAACCAAATATGTGTAGGGCGGTTTGATACTTGGTATCAAACCCAAAATATTTATTTGCGAAGTCAATTCGCTTTAAAAAACAAAGTAACAACAATCGATGAGCTATTCAAGCATCATCTTTAAGATGAGAGTTTGATCCTGGCTCAGGACGAACGCTGGCGGCATGCCTAATACATGCAAGTCGAACGAGCTTCCGTTGAATGACGTGCTTGCACTGATTTTAACAATGAAGCGAGTGGCGAACTGGTGAGTAACACGTGGGAAATCTGCCCAGAAGCAGGGGATAACACTTGGAAACAGGTGCTAATACCGTATAACAACAAGAACCGCATGGTTCTTGTTTGAAAGGTGGCTTCGGCTATCACTTCTGGATGATCCCGCGGCGTATTAGTTAGTTGGTGAGGTAAAGGCCCACCAAGACAATGATACGTAGCCGACCTGAGAGGGTAATCGGCCACATTGGGACTGAGACACGGCCCAAACTCCTACGGGAGGCAGCAGTAGGGAATCTTCCACAATGGACGAAAGTCTGATGGAGCAATGCCGCGTGAGTGAAGAAGGGTTTCGGCTCGTAAAACTCTGTTGTTAAAGAAGAACACTTCTGAGAGTAACTGTTCAGAAGTTGACGGTATTTAACCAGAAAGCCACGGCTAACTACGTGCCAGCAGCCGCGGTAATACGTAGGTGGCAAGCGTTGTCCGGATTTATTGGGCGTAAAGCGAGCGCAGGCGGTTTCTTAAGTCTGATGTGAAAGCCTTCGGCTTAACCGGAGAAGTGCATCGGAAACTGGGTAACTTGAGTGCAGAAGAGGACAGTGGAACTCCATGTGTAGCGGTGGAATGCGTAGATATATGGAAGAACACCAGTGGCGAAGGCGGCTGTCTAGTCTGTAACTGACGCTGAGGCTCGAAAGCATGGGTAGCGAACAGGATTAGATACCCTGGTAGTCCATGCCGTAAACGATGAGTGCTAGGTGTTGGAGGGTTTCCGCCCTTCAGTGCCGCAGCTAACGCATTAAGCACTCCGCCTGGGGAGTACGACCGCAAGGTTGAAACTCAAAGGAATTGACGGGGGCCCGCACAAGCGGTGGAGCATGTGGTTTAATTCGAAGCTACGCGAAGAACCTTACCAGGTCTTGACATACTATGCAAATCCTAGAGATAGGACGTTCCCTTCGGGGACATGGATACAGGTGGTGCATGGTTGTCGTCAGCTCGTGTCGTGAGATGTTGGGTTAAGTCCCGCAACGAGCGCAACCCTTATTATCAGTTGCCAGCATTAAGTTGGGCACTCTGGTGAGACTGCCGGTGACAAACCGGAGGAAGGTGGGGATGACGTCAAATCATCATGCCCCTTATGACCTGGGCTACACACGTGCTACAATGGACGGTACAACGAGTCGCGAAGTCGTGAGGCTAAGCTAATCTCTTAAAGCCGTTCTCAGTTCGGATTGTAGGCTGCAACTCGCCTACATGAAGTTGGAATCGCTAGTAATCGCGGATCAGCATGCCGCGGTGAATACGTTCCCGGGCCTTGTACACACCGCCCGTCACACCATGAGAGTTTGTAACACCCAAAGCCGGTGAGATAACCTTCGGGAGTCAGCCGTCTAAGGTGGGACAGATGATTAGGGTGAAGTCGTAACAAGGTAGCCGTAGGAGAACCTGCGGCTGGATCACCTCCTTTCTAAGGAATATACGGAGGCTACACATACTTTGTCGAAACAATGGTCAGTTTTGAGGGGCTTACCTCTCTAACTTGTTCTTTGAAAACTAGATATTATCAAATATTTTCTAATTAATTATTTTTATAAGATAATTAAACCGAGAACACTGCGAATTTTTGAGTTTTTTAATTAGTTTTAAATCGCTAATACTCAATTAATCAACGATTACGAAGTAATCGTTAGGTTAAGTTATGAAGGGCGCATGGTGGATGCCTTGGTACTAGGAGCCGATGAAGGACGGGACTAACACCGATATGCTTCGGGGAGCTGTACGTAAGCTTTGATCCGGAGATTTCCGAATGGGGAAACCCAGTAGTTTTAACCAACTATTACAACTCAGGGAATACATACTTGAGTTGAGGCAGACGCGGGGAACTGAAACATCTAAGTACCCGCAGGAATAGAAAGAAAAATCGATTCCCTAAGTAGCGGCGAGCGAACGGGGAAGAGCCCAAACCAACAAGCTTGCTTGTTGGGGTTGTAGGACTGAACATTTGAGTTACCAAAGTCAATGATAATCGAAACGTCTGGGAAGGCGTGGCATAGCGGGTGATACCCCCGTAGATGAAATTGTTGACCCTCAGTTCAGGATCCTGAGTACGGCCACACACGTGAAACGTGGTCGGAATCCGGGAGGACCATCTCCCAAGGCTAAATACTCCCTAGTGACCGATAGTGAACCAGTACCGTGAGGGAAAGGTGAAAAGCACCGCGGAAGCGGAGTGAAATAGTTCCTGAAACCATGTGCCTACAATTAGTCAGAGCCCGTTAATGGGTGATGGCGTGCCTTTTGTAGAATGAACCGGCGAGTTACGTTAATTTGCAAGGTTAAGGTGTAAAGACCGGAGCCGTAGCGAAAGCGAGTCTGAAACGGGCGTTTCAGTAAATTGATGTAGACCCGAAACCAGGTGACCTATCCATGTCCAGGTTGAAGGTGCGGTAAAGCGCACTGGAGGACCGAACCCGTGTATGTTGAAAAATGCTGGGATGAGGTGTGGATAGCGGTGAAATTCCAAACGAACTTGGAGATAGCTGGTTCTCTCCGAAATAGCTTTAGGGTTAGCCTCGGAATTAAGAATCGTGGAGGTAGAGCCACTGTTTGGACTAGGGGCCCGTCATGGGTTACTGAATTCAGATAAACTCCGAATGCCACTGATTTATATCCGGGAGTCAGACGATGAGTGATAAGATCCACCGTCGAAAGGGGAACAGCCCAGACCATCAATTAAGGTCCCTAAATACATGCTGAGTGGAAAAGGATGTGGAGTTGCATAGACAGCTAGGATGTTGGCTCAGAAGCAGCCACCATTTAAAGAGTGCGTAATAGCTCACTAGCCGAGTGATCCTGCGCCGAAAATTTACCGGGGCTAAGCATGTTACCGAAATTATGGATGTGACCATTAGGTCACGTGATAGGAGAGCGTTCTAAGGGCAATGAAGCTAGATCGTAAGGACTAGTGGAGCGCTTAGAAGTGAGAATGCCGGTATGAGTAGCGAAAGATCAGTGAGAATCTGATCCACCGAATGACTAAGGTTTCCTGGGGAAGGCTCGTCCTCCCAGGGTTAGTCGGGACCTAAGCCGAGGCTGAGAAGCGTAGGCGATGGATAACAGGTTGATATTCCTGTACTAGTTAATCATGTTTGAACGATGGAGGGACGCAGCAGGCTATGGTATGCGCACGATTGGAAATGTGCGTTCAAGCGTTAAGTCTGGTGATGAGTTAAATGCTTATTGCTAAGGACAAGGCGTTACGAGGACCGAATTTTAGTAGGGAAGTACCAGATGTCACACTGCCGAGAAAAGCTTCTAGTTAGTGATTAATTACCCGTACCGCAAACCGACACAGGTAGTCGAGGAGAGTATCCTAAGGTGAGCGAGTGAACTCTTGTTAAGGAACTCGGCAAAATGACCCCGTAACTTCGGGAGAAGGGGTGCTACACGCAAGTGTAGCCGCAGTGAAAAGGCCCAGGCGACTGTTTATCAAAAACACAGGTTTCTGCAAAATCGTAAGATGACGTATAGGGGCTGACGCCTGCCCGGTGCTGGAAGGTTAAGTGGATGAGTTAGCTTCGGCGAAGCCCAGAAATGAAGCCCCAGTAAACGGCGGCCGTAACTATAACGGTCCTAAGGTAGCGAAATTCCTTGTCGGGTAAGTTCCGACCCGCACGAAAGGCGTAACGATCTGGGCACTGTCTCAACAAGAGACTCGGTGAAATTATATTACCTGTGAAGATGCAGGTTACCCGCGACAGGACGGAAAGACCCCATGGAGCTTTACTGTAGCTTGATATTGGGTGTTGACACAGCTTGTACAGGATAGGTCGGAGCCGTAGAACTCGGAACGCTAGTTTCGAGTGAGGCGCTGGTGGGATACGACCCTCGCTGTGTGAACACTCTAACCCGCACCACTTATCGTGGTGGGAGACAGTGTCAGGTAGGCAGTTTGACTGGGGCGGTCGCCTCCTAAAAAGTAACGGAGGCGCCCAAAGGTTCTCTCAGAATGGTTGGAAATCATTCATTGAGTGTAAAGGCAGAAGAGAGCTTGACTGCGAGACAGACAGGTCGAGCAGGGACGAAAGTCGGGCTTAGTGATCCGGTGGTACCGTATGGAAGGGCCATCGCTCAACGGATAAAAGCTACCCTGGGGATAACAGGCTTATCTCCCCCAAGAGTCCACATCGACGGGGAGGTTTGGCACCTCGATGTCGGCTCATCGCATCCTGGGGCTGTAGTCGGTCCCAAGGGTTGGGCTGTTCGCCCATTAAAGCGGTACGCGAGCTGGGTTCAGAACGTCGTGAGACAGTTCGGTCCCTATCCGTCGCGGGCGTAGGAAATTTGAGAGGAGCTGTCCTTAGTACGAGAGGACCGGGATGGACATACCTCTGGTGTACCAGTTGTGCCGCCAGGCGCATCGCTGGGTAGCTATGTATGGATGAGATAAACGCTGAAAGCATCTAAGTGTGAAACTCGCCTCAAGATGAGATTTCCCATTCCTATATGGAAGTAAGACCCCTGAGAGATGATCAGGTAGATAGGCTGGAAGTGGCAGCGTTGTGAGACGTGAAGCGGACCAGTACTAATCGGTCGAGGACTTAACCAAGTTGTAAAAACGTGGTGTTCTCTAGAAAATAATTTGATGATATCTAGTTTTGAG
>NZ_RHNN01000056.1 GCF_003946245.1 Levilactobacillus cerevisiae | reverse complement strand
CCTCTTTTAAGGGGGTGTTCCACGTTACTCTCCCAAGCGTTTCACAAATGTTTCGACTACCAATTGTCTGTTTATTGACTACGAATTGTCTGTTTATTGACTACCAATTGTCTGTTTATTGACTACCAATTGTCTGTTTATTGACTACTTCATTTATGATATAATAGTCATAGAAATGGAGCTGATTAAATGAGTAACGAATTAGTGAAGTATCAACCGGAACTGAATACCATTCCGCTGCGAAAATTTACGCCAACCGAGATGAATTTGTTTTTCTCGATTGTGTCTCGCATGCGAGATAAAGGCGACCAGACAGTCCGTTTCAGCTTTGAACAGCTCAAAGAGTTGAGTAATTACAAGCCCACCGCTAATCGGCGCTTTATCGACGATATTAAGCGCACTTACGACCACCTAATGGACTTGAGGTTCGGTAGTCAAAGTAAGTCAGGCTTGAGTTTCACGCGCTTTGTTATGTTCACCAAATTTCAAATTAATGGGGACGCTGACGAGCCCTATGTTGACGTTGAAGTTTATCGTGACGCAATTCCTTTGCTCAACAACCTAGAAAGCTGGGTACGTTACGCTTTAACCGAGTTTCGTGATCTTAAAAGTAGCTACGCAAAAACTATGTTTCGCTTGTTGAAAGGTTATCGCACCACGGGTTATGCTTACTTTTCAAAAAATGACTTCTTTGAATTATTAGCCATTCCAGTGAGCTACAGTACCAAAATGGCCAACGTTGATAGCAAAGTATTAGCCCCAATCAAAGAGGAACTAACCCCATTCTTTCGTGGCTTAACCATCCGCAAAAAATACGGTAAGGGACGTGGAAAGCCTGTCATCGGTTACGCTTTTGCTTGGAAAGCAGAACGCAAAGATGCCGAAGATGTCCACGTCAGCAAGACTGAACGCCTGAAGAAAGCCAAATTCAATATCGAGCACAATGGCGAACTGTCCGACAAAGAAAAATGGCGGGCAATTGATAAAATCAAAGGTCTCAAGCTAGGAACGACCGAAGCGGAACATAATAAACAAGAACAAGAGACGCGCGAAGAACAGATTCGTGCAGAGGAGCGACAAAAAATACTCGAAAAACTACGAAACGGAGGATTACTCTAACGGGGTGGTTTGAAGTTGTGCGTATTTGGGAAAATGGGCAACTTCAAATCAAAATCAATGAAGATTTTGCGCCATTTCTGTTGCAATTAAAAGATAAAGGGCACTACACCCAATACTTACTCGTTGATACCGTTAAACTGAAAAGTAAACGAATGTCGGCATAGCGTGAGCTATTAAGCCGACCATTCGACAAGTTTTGGGATTGTTAAGGGTTCCGAGGCTCAACGTCAATAAAGCAATTGGAATAAAGCAACTATAATTATTTAAAAAAATAAGCTATAATACATTCAAAAATATTTTTGAATGAGGCGTAATTATGATTCAGACTATTGTAACTGCTGCTATTCTTTATATTGCGACAGCATTAGACTTATTAGTGATTTTATTAATGTTCTTTGCTAGAGCAAAGACTAGGAAAGAATATCGAGATATTTATATTGGTCAATATGTAGGATCTGTGGCATTGATTGTCATAAGTTTATTCTTTGCCTTTGTCTTAAATTATGTTCCTGAAAAATGGATATTAGGATTATTAGGGTTAATACCGATTTATTTAGGAATTAAAGTGGCTATTTATGGTGATAGTGACGGAGAAGAGAGAACTAAAAAAGAATTGAATGAAAAAGGATTGTCTAAATTAGTTGGTACGATTGCAATTGTTACGATAGCAAGTTGTGGTGCTGATAATATCGGTGTATTTGTTCCCTATTTTGTGACATTAAGTGTTACTAATTTATTAATTACTTTGTTTGTCTTTTTAATTTTAATTTTCTTCTTGGTATTTACTGCACATAAATTAGCTAATATTCCAGGAGTTGGAGAAATTGTTGAGAGATTTGGTCGTTGGATTATGGCTGTTATTTATATAGCTTTAGGTTTATTTATTATTATAGAAAATGACACTATTCAAACAATTTTAGGATTTATATTTTAATTTAGGGTGTGATTTCATATGAGTTATGAAAATGCTTGTGATGTGATCTGTGTACATGAGGATAAAGTTAACAATGCTTTAAGTTTTTTAGAAGATGATAAATCTAAGAAATTACTTAACATTTTAGAAAAAATTTGTGATGAGAAGAAATTGAAAATTATATTATCTTTGATTAAAGAAGATGAGTTGTGTGTTTGTGATATTTCTTTGATATTGAAAATGAGTGTTGCTTCAACTTCACATCATTTAAGACTTTTATATAAAAATGATGTACTTGATTTTTATAAAAAGGGAAAGATGGCATATTATTTTATTAAAGACGATGAAATAAGAGAATTTTTCTCTAAAAATCAGGAGGGTTTTTGAAACGAGTGAAACGAGTTTCTTCTTGTCTTGATACTATATAGAAATAACTCGATTTTAAAATGTTCATCAATCCTTGATATGAGTGGAACTGCAAATTCTGTAGTCCGACAAGATAACATTTAAAAAAAGACAGATCAGTGGTTTCCACTGATCTGTCTTTTTTATTTGCTAATAAAACAGCTGAAAGCCTTGCTACAAGCGGACTAGCACAAATGCAACCTCGGTCAAGCGTGAGACGCTTGCCCTGTTCGGGCAGAACTCTCCATGAAATGGTCTGCTGGAAGAGCTCCTGCTGAAAGCATGCGTCAAGTGCAAAAATTGTCTTGATGAAATCATGCTTATTATGCAAAATAATTCGGCAGACAGCCCCCGTCGGGTAGACGCCATTTGCGGAATAAATCAGCAAATGGCATACGCAACGATTGGCAAAAAGTGGCTAGCATACAGCTAGTCATTTTGCCATGAGTTTGCGTAGCTAGGGGGTCAAGGGGCGAGCGCTAGCGTCCCCTTTGCAAGCACCACATCAGACACGTAAGTGGCTAGCATGTGGGTTGCTTGCCAAACCCCGTGAATTGATTTATTATGTGAGTAGAAACCCTTAGGGTTTCACGAGCTTAATCAATTAATTCACTTGCCTGTTAAGGCAAAATAAGGGGGTGGGACTAGTGAGCGAACAACCAAATATGGCTAGCTCTTATTCGAATAAACAACCTAATCGAAAAGAGAGTAGACAAATCAATTTTAGAGTGAGCGAGCAGGACTATTTAAAGCTTTCGCAATCTGCGAAAACTTTAAATATGTCCGTGCCTGCTTTTGTCAAAAAGAAGGCACAAGGGGCGCGGATCGTTGCCCCTAAGATTGGTGCAAAAGAAGCGCAAGAGTTAACCCGTCAATTAGCAAAAATTGGGAGTAATCTCAATCAATTAGCCAAACACGCCAATCAAGGGGGCAATGTTCCCGCCCAAGCATTGCAGGAACTGCAAAGTGAGGTGGCACACATATGGCAACAACTCACATAAAACGGTCTGCCAGCGCGTCACGCCTTGTCAATTACGCCGAAAAACGAGCGGTCTTAAAAGACGGACTAAACCTTGATGTTGACTACGCAAAAAGTCAATTCAAACAAGTCCGTGAAGTGTATGGCAATCAAGGCAAGACGCAGGCGTATGCTAGCCGTATCTCGTTTAGCCCCAAAGAATTTGACCCGACAAACGAAGATGACCAACAAAAAGCGCTCGATATTGCCAAAGAAGTGTATCAAAAAACCTACCCTAATCAGCAAGTCGCTTTGTACGAACATGCCGACACGGACGCTTTACACATTCATGCCGTCATTGGGGCAATCGACTTAGAAACAGGGAAAAAAATGCACGGTAACTGGCAAGAATACCGCGAAAAATTAGTCCATAATACCGATGAAATCGTACAAAAACATGGGCTTGAAGTTACGAAAGTTGACCCTGAACGCTATGAAAAACGTTCTATGGCAGAAATTAAAATGCATGATCGTGGGCAACCCACATGGAAAGACCAAATCAGACAAGCCGTTGACAGCACCATGTCTAATCCCCTGATTCGCGATTTTCAGACGTTTAGAGACGATTTAAAGCAAAAGGCGATAGATGTATGGGAACGGGGAAAAGACCTTACCTATCAGCTCACAGGCACGAATTATAAAGCACGTGGTAACAAACTCGGCACAGCTTACCAAAAGGGGGCAATTTACAATGAGTTGGAAAGACGTACCAGAGACTCAAGACTCAACCAAACAGATACCAGAAACCCAGATACAAACAGATTTAACAGCGCTCAATCAGACCCTGAAAGAAATCAGGAACTATCAGGGCACACAAATTCAACTCCAAAGCAAACAACAAATCGAATTGACCGAACAACTGGCACAAATCACACAAACCAGTCAAAAGGTCAATCAAGCCTTTCAACAGACCTTGAACAATTTAGAAAACAGCAGAGAGACCAACAAAGAACAATTAGTCGCGACGCTAAAAGACGCGCAAAACCACTTCAACGAGCAGACAAAGACCGTCAATCAAAGGACAATCGCCGAACTGCAAAAGATAAACAGCGTCCAACAGGACAACAACAACACGTTAAAAACCCTAAACGACAGCCTAAACCAGACCGTTCAAGGGACTATGGACCAAGTCGCTAACCGTTTATCTACGGAAATTGATCGAACACATAAAAATATGAGTTGGTATGAAATTAAAAATTATTTGTATGCTGTTGTACCAACAGGCTTGCTCTCAGGGCTCGTATTTTGGCTTCTGACGCATTTCTTTGCTTAACAGGTATTTATATGAAATTATCTTTAAAATGGCTTAGAACGCAAAGTATGGCCTTTTATGCCTATCTGGGCTTACCTGCCGAGCGTCAGTCGAGGCTTTTCCTGAACCACGCTTTTGATTTTGAATTTAGCGAGTGAATGAAGTGAACGCTGCAAGCAAAATGTGAGCGTGCTTTTCGCTCACTCCTTTTTGGTTTTTGGTCCTGATTTGGCATTTTGGGGCACGGAGACGAAGTCGGAGACCCCCACCTCTTTTATAACCTCTTTTAAAACCTCTTTTAAAACCTCTTTTAAGGGGGTGTTCCACGTTACTCTCCCAAGCGTTTCACAAATGTTTCGACTACCAATTGTCTGTTTATTG
>NZ_RHNN01000055.1 GCF_003946245.1 Levilactobacillus cerevisiae | reverse complement strand
TTAAAAACACATTTTCCACGTTTAAAAACACATTTTCCACGTTTAAAAACACATTTTCCACGTTTAAAAACACATTTAACATAAAAAAAAACTTTTGTGTGTTTTAAATGATATAATGTTTTTAAGGAAATGGGGAAATTAAATTGATTGAAAATAAAAAAGCTCAAAAAGCCCTAGACAAGTTGCTAAGTCGACAAGATTACTTAGTTGTGCAAGGCAATGACCTTGCTAAGTCTTTTGGTGGACTCAAAGCTTTTGAGCAACGTGTCCTAGACTACTGTTTTAGCTTTGTCCAAGAAGATGACACTGCCAATAAAATTTATGAAGTGACTGCCATTGAGGTTATCAAGCATTTTGGCCTGAATACATCTGGAGATTCTTATGAGCGCATTGCAAGGGCGTTTAAAACATTGAACGAAAACACTGCCTTATATCTCCCCACAACACTAGCAAGTGGTGAGAAGGGGATCCTTATGACTCAATTGTTCGGTCGGATTGTCTTTGGTGAATCAGGTACAGTCCAGTTTAAATTCTCAGAGGATGCCGCACCGCTTGTTTTTGATCTTAAAAAGAACTTCTATAGTTTCCATCTCAGAGAGCTTAGCCGTATTAACGGCAAGTACGGTCTTATTCTATTAAAATTATGGGAATCCTACCGACAAGGTGACGCTATTGTTACCACAATTAATGGTTCAACCGAGGATTGGCAAGGCTGGTTCTTAGGTAAGGGGCGCCGGGTTAGTGCTAGCAGGTTTTATACCAGCGTTCTAAAACGTGCCACAGAAGAGTTAGAAGAAAAACTTAATGCTGAGTGCACTCTAACCTCTCTAAAACATGGACGCAAAATAGTAGCATATCGACTCGAAATTCTTGATAGAAATAAAATAGTGAATTAGAAATTAAATACCGTATGTATCAACCAGTATAAACGTTAAAAAATTGAAAAGAGGGTAACTACTATATTTTTATTATACTCTGTATGTAAAAAACGACTAAACCTTGATAAACCATAGAAAAAGCACCCATACTACGGTATGAGTGCTTTTTAATTCATTTTTTGTTTTAAGGGCATACGAATAGAAAATATTTTGGCCAATAGTTTATTATTCTAATAGTGATTTAACCTTTGAGAATTCATCTAGACCCGTGTAGGTTTGAACTACCTTGCCATTTTTAATGACTAAGAAATCGGGAACAGATGTGATATTTAACTTCTTAAGTGTTGATGTGAAATTCTTATCACTACGATTAGCATTCGTATTGTAGTAATAGACCTTTGGTCGAAAAATGTTATTCTTCATCTGAGTACTCAATCTAGAATTGAAAACTTCGCAAGCGGGACAACTAGGACGTCCAATATATATCAAGGTTTCTTTTTTGTTTGTAACTATACGATTTAACTGAACTGTATTAATTTTAGTTAATGGATCAGCAGTTTTTCGATGATAAACAAAAAAACCTGCACCTAAAACCAAGACTAAAATTACAATTAATAAAATACTACTCTTCTTCACTCAATAAGCCCCGATTCACACTTAGCATTTGTAATGAGCACAATGAAATACTTCAGTACCATAGCCTGCACCCACTGCTGAAACACAGGCGGCACAGCCAGTTCCTGCGGTACCAATGCAAACCACTGCACAACCAGCACCTACTGCACCAAGTACCCAATTTGGAATTCCCATACCGTTTAAGCATTTACCCATGCAAGACAACCAAGATTTTTTAGTTTTCTTCTTTTTCTTCTTTTTAGCTGCTGCCATTAAGTGCATTCCATTGCCTTCTTTTGTTGCAAAATTGGTTGAGGGGTTGGTACTGCTTGAAAGAACGTTCCCATCCTCATCGATTGTAGCAGCGAAAGTTTGTTTTCCATTACCATAAATATACGTGTTTACACCTACACTTGAAGATACACCCATAACCATTGAGGTATTAATCAACTGTCCATTCGTTTTGTAAAACAAAGATAGATAACTTCCCTGTTTTATATTAGGTCCTGCTACATCATAGTACGCAACATAACATAATAAGTATCTCCACTTTTATCATTTAAAGTTTTAACAGTAGCATCTTTTGAAATTGACACATTATCAGAACGAGTATTTGAATAATTCTGTGCGTCCTTTAGCGTATTGGAATTTTTATTTCCCCAAGAATTTACTTTAGTTGTTATCGAAGAATCGGATAAAGTAAATTTATTATCGTTAAAAGAATTGACGAAGTTTTCACCTACAGCAGCTTCTTGACTCGTTTCATCTGCACTTGCTTTAACATTTCCCAAGGCAACAACAAATATTCCTAGTACTAAAATAGATACTGCTAAAACTATATTAAGTAATTTTCCTGATTTTTTTAATATTGGCATTCGTTATTATTCCTCTTTTCTGTGCGTATATCCGTTGATCCCAAGGGTGACAATTGAAATTAATAAGAAAAAGCCACCACCAATAAAGATTATAGAGTTGTATCGGGGGATCAAGTTAGACGCGACAGTTATCATTAAAATGGAAAAAATAGCAAGACAACTAACCCCAATCATCCTCATCTTTTTAGACATTTTTTTCACTCCCCATAGTTCAGTAAGCACAATTATCTTTTTCTTATACCCCTATACATGTAAACTTTAAGACAAAGCCACGTTGAAATCAATAACTACTTTAGAATCATATTCGTTTTAGCACTAACGATTAAGCTTCGCTTAATCGTCTGATTTTTCACTTTATTGAAGATGAAGTGGGGCCTTTTTGGGGGGAGTTAAGAGGGGAGCGTTGCGGTAATACTTCAAATTTATGAAACTCATTGCATTTAGCCACCTGAACGGTGGCTTTTAAATTAGTGTGAACGTCAGCTTCAAAATTGGAATCTGTGTAGCCGCCATCTACCAAAACTGACTTAACCTGTTGTAAAATAGATCATTAAGGCGTTATGTAAACGAAGAAATGGCAGAGAGAATGCGGAGAAAAATGAGTAATGATATTGAACGACTAGAACAACGCATTAAAGCTGAACAAGCTCTACTGCGAAAAAAGCGTAAAGAACAGCGGCGTAAACTGGTTACGCAACTGGGTTCTGACGTTTTGAAGACTACCAAAGTTAGTAGTCGTGAAGAGTTTGACGACAAGTTTGAGATTGTCCGAAAAGGACAACCTCAATCCGAGTCAAATGCAGTTGTCTTGGCTCAATTGAAAACAATTGCGGACAACATGCACTATAACGGCAGATATTGGCAGATTGAAAATCTACCAAAGGTTGCCGAGTGGTTGTCTAGTTTCCGTTCAGAAAACTAGACAACCTGCACGAGAAAAGAGTCGTATTTGCGAAAAGCAAATATGGCTCTTTGTTGTCTCGAAAGCTGACAATTTGCGAAAAGCAAACTGACAACTTTTGAGAATTTTTGGGCTACCTTTTGGGAACAAAAAGGTAGGGTGTCCGGTTTGGGTTTTGGGTCTGACTTTGGGGGTCAAGGGGGAGCGTCAGCAGCCCCCTTGCAAGTGCAAAGTGTGGTCAAATTGCGTCAGCAATTTGTCTACACTTTGCCCCGCTTGCCATGCCCTGAAAACCGAGTTAGTATAAACATGACCGAATAGGGAGTATTTATACTAACTCGGTTATGAAAGTAAGCGAGTGAATAACAAGTTTAATTGAATCTCTTTAGGGGTGCTTTTATGTCTGAAACTAAGCGCACACAAATCAATATCCGGCTTAGTGATACTGAATTAGAAAAGGTCAAACTATCCGCAGAAGTGCTGGGCTTATCTGTCGGCAAATATGCTAAGCAAGTTTTACTCAAATCAAAGCTGGTTAAGCCACAACTTCCAGCGCAATCACAACAGGCCATGATTCGTCAGCTGGCGGGCATGGCTAATAACCTGAATCAACTAACTAAATTGGCCCACGAATCTAAGGCTATCGATTCACACGCAATTGACAGCTTACGACAAGAGGTGAACGCCTTATGGCAACAATTGGGAAAATAACCCAAGCCACCAGCGGTACAGCGGCCGTTAGGTATGCTGAGGGGAAAGAGAAGCTTAAAGCGTCAACCAAACAATTTCTCCTAAAAAGTGGGGTTGCTAGCCATGTCGTTGACCAATTGCATGACCGTGCGGTCGTTAAAAGTGGCATGAACGTTGACCCTGAGTTTGCTAGTACGCAAATGAAAGCCACTAGAAGCGCTTTTGGGACGACTGGTAAAGAGACTGTTCGGGTCATTCAATCGTTCTCCACGGCTGACCTGAACCCAGCTAATCCAAAGGATTGGCAGAAAGCTAACGAAATCGGCTACCAGCTCGCTAGAAAAGCTTTTTCGGGCCATCAAGTCGCCATTTACACTCAGCTAGATGGTACCGGCCACAAGCTCCATAATCATATTGTCGTTAACATGCCCAACCTCAAAACCGGAAAAAAATATCATCAACATCACGACTGGCAACGTTTATCTGCCCTCAGTGACGATATTTGCCGGGAACACGGCCTTTCGGTGATTGAAAGGTCTAAAGACCCACGCGAACGGCGGACGATGGCTGAGCGCCAACTCAAAGCCAAAAATGAGTATGTTTGGAAAGATGATTTACGCGCCCACATTGATTCTGTCATGAAGGATACCTCTGTAAGCTCATATAAGGCGTTATCAGAGCGTTTAGCTGAATCTGGCATAATTACACATGAACGCGGAAAAAGTCTATCATTCGAGTTCTTAGACGCCGAAAACAAGCACCGACGAGCTCGTGGCAAAACTTTAGGTGCAGATTACGAAAAGGAGCAAATTTTCAATGAGTTGGAGCGAAGAGATAAACAGCCAAGCCAATCAGCTTCAAATAGCCGAACTTCAACGCTTAGTCGAGCGTTTGAACAGCGAAAACAGCAGGCTGAACAACGAAAACGAAACGTTAAATCACGAGAACCAGCAACTTCTCAATCAGCTAAAGGTATTGAACGTCTTACAGTCGCAACAGGTCAAAATCGAAGCCACATTAGCTCAACGTCAAAAGAATTTAGTACGCATGTCCAACGAACAAAACACCGAACTAAAGACTTTGGAACAAGAGTTAAACGACTCGGCGGCCAGATTAGCAACTTCTCAAACGCAATTAGCGCAATTGCAGGAAAAATTGGACGATATTTAAAGCAACTGCAAGCACAGAAGCAAGACGAGCAAGACCTCTTTAATCAATTGCAAGACAAGCTTGACCAGTCTAGACAGCACAAAGAAGCCCGGGACAAGGACAGAGGTTACTACCGCACTTATCAAAACAGGGGGTTCCATCGATGAATAACAATAACCAAATGTTTAAGCAAATCTTAGCGGCTTACCAAAAAGACGAAATCAATTGGTCCAAAGTGCCCGCTATTACCGCGTTAATTCAACGCGAAGTCAATCAGCAAGTGACTAAGCAAATTGATACTCTTACCAACCAGACTTCCCAGCAGTATACGGACCATCTCAATACACTTATCCAAGCTAATCAACAAAAATTTGACCGGAATCAACAGGGCCTCAATTCACTCAATCGAGCCATTGACTCGGCTAAACAGGAATTAGAACCCACTAGACGTCAAAAGACCATAGCGCTACTCGCTCAAGGTATTGGTATTGTGGCGCTGGTTATGACGACTCTGGCACTGTTCTGTTTAATTATGCCGATTCTTTTTCACCTAAGTGGTGTTGGCCCAATCTGGCATGTTTTCAGTCCCAGCTTAAGTTTTTGGGGTGCCTGCAGGGCGATTATTGCGATACTCTTAATTTTCTTGTTGCTGATTCTAGAAATCGTTATTGTGGCCGCACCTAGTCTCGTCGTATCTTTCGTAATATCATGGGTCGATGATATTCGTGAACCATATAAAAATCATCATCCACAACTTTAGCAATGTGCTTCCGTAGCATGTACTCCCTGCCGAGCGACAGTCGAGGCTTCTTCTGAGCCACGTCTTTTGATTCTATGTCGAACGAAGTGCTTATCTTAGAGATATATATATATCTATGGCAATTGATAGCAGCAAATTTTTTAGTTGGTTAAGCGGCTATGACATTGCCATTTTTTTTGAACTTACAATTTTTTTGTTTCCCTCGCGCGTAAGTAAGATACTTTCACGGATACTTTTAAATACTTTTAAATACTTTAGGGCGACAACAAATCCCGTTATGTCAAGGCCTACGGAGGTTTAAAAACACATTTTCCACGTTTAAAAACACATTTTCCACGTTTAAAAACACATTTTCCACGTTTAAAAACACAT
>NZ_RHNN01000054.1 GCF_003946245.1 Levilactobacillus cerevisiae | reverse complement strand
ATTGATTATATTTGGATCGTTGGTCAACGTTACGCCGTTGGCGTACGCCATGTTCAGGTAGATCATTCAAGGAGAAACCAATTCTCCCCTGATTTAGCCAATTATAAATAGACCTCGATTTAAAATTGAAGTGCAACACCTGCTCTACTAGACCAGTTCTTTATTCAGACTAGTCAAAAAGGCCATGAAGACCTATTCTTAATTCACCACAAACAAGAAAGAGGTATCTTCATGACCCGAATTAAGAATATCATATCTAATCAGTATCACCAACTCAATTTAGCTGAACGTGGTCGAATTGAATCCCTAAGGGACTTAGATTGGTCTATCCGCCGGATTTCCCAGGCCCTTCATCGTAATCCCAGCACGATTTCACGTGAATTAAAACGTGGGACAACGACACAGATTAACGCTAGTACTCATATCTTTGAACAGTCATATCTGGCAGAAACTGGTGAAGCAATTTATCGTAAGCACCGACTAAATAGCTGTTATCGTGGACTCTTTGATCATTGTCAAACCTTCTGTAATGCTTTGGTGACAGCTTTAAAAGCGCGTCCCAGGATGCATAGTGTGGATACTTTTGTCCACCAATTCAAGACTGATCACCCAAGGCTTGTCTGCCCCTCAACACCGACGGTGTACCGGTATATTGATGACCAGCGTTTAGCTATCCGCAATTCAGACCTACCAGCTAAACTACGTCGCCGGATTAAATGCCCCGGGGCAAAGCATCATCGAATCAATAAGAAAAATCTGGGCCATTCAATCGAAGAGCGTCCCGCCATGGTTCAAGCGCGTCAAGAGCTTGGACACTGGGAAGGTGACTTGGTCAAAGGCAAACGGGTTGAATCTGAGCCAGCATTAATGACTTTGACTGAACGTGTTAGTCGCTTAGAGATCATCGTTAAACTTCCCAATTATCATGCCGACACTTGCTTGAAAGCCCTCCAGAATACCTTATATGACTATGGAACCGAGCACTTTAAGACCATCACTTTTGATAACGGTTCTGAGTTCAAACTGTTGGACCAGATTCAAGGGCCTCAGATCTACTTTGCGCACCCTTACTCACCTTGGGAACGTGGCAGTAACGAGAACCAGAACGGTTTGATTCGAGAGTACATCCCTAAGGGTCTATCGCTACATGGTTTCTCTGATGATGACATCGCAAAGGTTCAAGAGGCGCTGAATCAAAAACATCGCATGACACTCGGCTACGCTAACGCCGCCGAGCTTATTGAGGCCGCACTTGCAAGCTAGCTCACGGCCTGGCTCCATGGTGTTGCGCTTGAGTTGACATTCCGGGTATTAGTTTAGGTGGAGGCAGCGGACAAAACAATGAACAAAATGCTGACAAACGGCACTTAAGATGACAATAATCGAACACTTGTCGTTTAACCACTCAGTTGTTATAATAATGGTGATTGGAGGGGTTCGATGACTGATTTAAGAGTAAGACGAACCGATCGAGCCATTCAGGATGCTTTTGTGAAACTGGTACTGGCACGAGGATTTGATAGCGTGACGGTCAGCAAGATTGCCAGTGAGGCGATGATCAACCGTCAGACGTTCTACAAACACTATACCGATAAGTATGATTTGGCTGAAAAAATGAGTCAGCAGGTGACTAACGCCTATGAGACTATGTTGAAAGAGCGCGTTGCGTTAGCCAAGAAAAACGTCTCGTTTATCTCGGCATTTAACACACTGTTACCAGATATTCGCCAATTGGTTGCGACCTATCGCAATCAAATTTTAGTATTGCGGGCCATTCATTTAGACCGTTTTGATTTTAACCAAAGTCTCCGCGACCACATGTCGTGGGCTGTGAGCCAAATATTGAATCAGCATCCTAGTGAATTTGAACAGGCAATTCTCGATTCACTATCAATTGGCATGATGAATTACGTCTTAAAAGTTGGAAAATTACCCTCAACAGATGAAATTGAGCGGAGTATTAGTCACGTCCTTAAATTATTTGCTTAAACAAATAACGGCTTCGATTTTCTAAAATCGAAGCCGTTTTTGTGTGACTATGATGCATACAAACAGGTATCGCGGACACAAGTCAATCACTTGTGCAGCAAGCGATGAACTAAGCTAATGCAAAGAATAATGAAGGCCGCAAAAATCAGCAGGTAACCCACGGGCAACAGGAAGAAAAACGGCTCGTGTAAGATGCCGTTGGCGCCGATCCAGGTTGGTGCGAGAAACGCTTCAAACAGGAAACTACCCACACCAAGTAAGAAGACGATGGCAGCCGCTAAATTTAAGCGGGCGCGGTGGGTCTGATTACCATCTTTAAACAATTTTGTTTGCATCGTTTGATCTCCTAAAATTAAAGCATCTAGCGTGACATGAAAAACCTGGGCTATCATCACAACGGTTTCCAGGTCGGGCAGGTTTCGGCCAGTTTCCCAGCTGGAAATCGTTTGCCGGGACACGTGTAGTTTGGCAGCCAGTTCTGCCTGGGTGAGCTGGTGTTGCGTGCGAATCGTTTTGATTTGACGTTTGAAATCCATGAGCGTCCCTCCTACGCTATTCAGTATACGCAAGGTCTGGTTAAAAAGCCCGCTTGCCTGACTGTCATTTGAGCGATTGCGACTGTCTTCGGTATTTCCTGGGAAATAAGGAGATTCTTCCCGGGTAATCATTCTAGTTGGTTTCAGTCATGAACGGTATAAGGATCAAGCTTGTTTTGAAGCAGATAGCTGGTAATGGTTACAATCACTAAAACGCGGTAGAATAGGGGCAACCTATCAGCAAAGGAGCGCTTCGAATGATCCAAACCCTCAGCAAAGTTACCGAACACCAACTAGACACGCTTATGGACATCTGGTTGACCAGCAATCTGCAAGCACATAGTTTTGTTCCCAGTCAGTATTGGCGCTCGCATGAAGCAGAAGTACGGGCAGCGTTGCCGCAAGCAGAACTGACCGTTGCCATGACTGACACTGGCCGCATTGTTGGTTTCGTAGGGGTGCAGAACGGTTACATCGCAGGGGTGTTTGTGGCTGACGAAATGCGCAATCAGCACATTGGCCATCGCCTGCTCATGCACCTGAAACAGCGATATGCCAAACTGACGCTGAGTGTCTTTGAAGCTAACGCTGGGGCAGTCAGGTTTTATGAACGTGAACGATTTGTGATCTCCGCAACCCGCATGGCAGAAGACGTCAAACAGGTTGCGTATGAAATGACTTGGAAGCGAGGCTGACGAAATGACCAAACGCAAACCAACGAAAATACCGATCGATGCGCGATTGCGGACGGCCTATTTGAAGCTATTAGCATCACAACGTTTCGACCAAATCAAGGTTAAGACGCTGATTGCTGAAGCCGGCGTCAGTCACGGCAGTTTTTACCTCTACTATGATTCGGTGTTGGATGTTTTAGAGGACATTGAAGACCAGTTTCTGGAATCGCTGGCGGTGACAAAATACGCTCCGCAAACGGTGTATGATGCCAGTCATCCCACTGATGAATTGCTCAACAAACTGACATCAATTACGGCACAAATGCCGACTTTTAAGCGTCTTTTGGGTCCTAATGGCGATCCTTATTTTGAACGTAAAATGAACCAGTTCTTCGATGAAAAATTAACGGAATATTTCAAAAACGCCCCGCAACAACCGCCATTGGAGCAACAGCTGATTCAGCAAGCGGTCGACGGTGCGAGATGGTCACTGCTGAAGTGGTGGTCTCAGCATGACGATGAGTTGTCCACGGCTCAGCTGGCGCAATTCTTAAACCAGTATATGAAAATGATTGTGACATTGACGACCAAGTAGCGTGTTGCGCGGGCTGTCTCTCGGCGTCCGTTTCAGCGATCAAGACGCAGTGCACAAAATGCATGTGTGTTTTTAGTCGTCAAAAATTGGCGTCAGCCTTTTGTGCACCAGAATATAAACGACCCCTCTGAAAATCCAAACTGGCATTCAGAGGGGTCGCTTATATAGATTAAGAGCCGTTTGTCACAAGTTTATGCGCGACAAACGAGTTGTGTTAAGACAGTCATTTTAATGCTATTGATTGTTGATAATGGTTTCATCGGGTATGCTTAGGCTTGTTGCTGTGCAGCGATTTGCAAGGCCCCGCCAAGTTCTAACGCAAAGTGGATAGTGTGGCCCTCCGCAATGGCCTTAGGCGCGTCTTTCGGGCAGAAATAGGATGAAATGATATCCAGTCCGTCTGGTAGCGGTTGAATTTGGTGGATAGCGCCGACATGAATGTTGAAATCATCGTGCTTCAAAAATGTTTCGCCTGCTAAAATACCGGGGTGGTCAGTTAACCGGTCAACATTGACATAGCTTGGAATTTCTTTGCCGCCGGTACCGTACGTCAATGTGGGTTCGCCCAGCATGCCAAAGGTTTCCATGATAGTTTGCGGCTCCTTGGTAATATCACCGGCAAAGTAGTAATGTTCGGGCATGATTTGAAACGGAATATTACCATTTTGAAGGCCGCCCATGGCCATTCCAAAACTTGCTGGGTCAATGCTGTGGGCGGTGAGGTGTGTGGTGCCGATCCAGACGCCCTGTTCTTCAATTGGCCGTTGGTTGAACGCATGCCAGCGATTGTCTGAATCTATCAAAATGTCCTTAAAAAGGTCTAGCGTTCCTGCTGAACCCATTGCGGTGTGGGTGGCGACCGCCAATGCCAGAACGTCGGCTGGTGTCATCCAATTAAGCTCGATGGGGGTTACCGATTGGCCATCAGATGTTTTTGGCGTGAAACCAAGGTCGATGACCTCATGCAGAAAGTGAAGCGCGCGCTCGTACTTGTAACGATTCAATTGCGTTTCAGTGTAAGTCTCATTGTTGATTTCGATATCTAGTTTGAAGTTTGTCATGTATAAAACCTCTTTTCTTTTTGATAAGTTCATCATAGCGAGTCTGAACCGGGCGTGCTTGAAAGAATTGGACGATGCGTCCATTTTTATGGATGTTTCGAAAAAAAGTGCTAAAAGATAGGGGCTTGCACCCGAGGCCTGAAATGTTATAGTTAAATTGTGAATTTTTTCCTCAATTGTCAAATCAAGTGCAACACTAAGAATCTATTCTTAGAAGTGGTCTAGTTGCTAAGCTAGTTCAGGCATTAGATCGGCTGGGCAGCGATAGTTCAATGACCGCCGTAGCCGGTTGTTTAAGGTATCTTGAGCCAGCTGAATGTCAATGAGTGAGGCCGAAGCCAAGGATCTGCCCTTCGGGAAGAACTCGCGCAAAAGGCCGTTAGTGTTCTCATTGGTTCCACGTTCCCATGGTGAATAAGGATGGGCAAAGTAGATGTCAGTTCCCTTGACTTGACTCAAGCTTGAGAACTCAGCACCATTATCAAAAGTAATGGTTTTAAAGTGCTCGGTTCCATAGTCATATAAGGTATTCTGGAGGGCTTTCAAGCAAGTGTCGGCATGATAATTGGGAAGTTTAACGATGATCTCTAAGCGACTAACACGTTCAGTCAAAGTCATTAATGCTGGCTCAGATTCAACCCGTTTGCCTTTGACCAAGTCACCTTCCCAGTGTCCAAGCTCTTGACGCGCTTGAACCATGGCGGGACGCTCTTCGATTGAATGGCCCAGATTTTTCTTATTGATTCGATGATGCTTTGCCCCGGGGCATTTAATCCGGCGACGTAGTTTAGCTGGTAGGTCTGAATTGCGGATAGCTAAACGCTGGTCATCAATATACCGGTACACCGTCGGTGTTGAGGGGCAGACAAGCCTTGGGTGATCAGTCTTGAATTGGTGGACAAAAGTATCCACACTATGCATCCTGGGACGCGCTTTTAAAGCTGTCACCAAAGCATTACAGAAGGTTTGACAATGATCAAAGAGTCCACGATAACAGCTATTTAGTCGGTGCTTACGATAAATTGCTTCACCAGTTTCTGCCAGATATGACTGTTCAAAGATATGAGTACTAGCGTTAATCTGTGTCGTTGTCCCACGTTTTAATTCACGTGAAATCGTGCTGGGATTACGATGAAGGGCCTGGGAAATCCGGCGGATAGACCAATCTAAGTCCCTTAGGGATTCAATTCGACCACGTTCAGCTAAATTGAGTTGGTGATACTGATTAGATATGATATTCTTAATTCGGGTCATGAAGATACCTCTTTCTTGTTTGTGGTGAATTAAGAATAGGTCTTCATGGCCTTTTTGACTAGTCTGAATAAAGAACTGGTCTAGTAGAGCAGGTGTTGCACTTCAATTTTAAATCGAGGTCTATTTATAATTGGCTAAATCAGGGGAGAATTGGTTTCTCCTTGAATGATCTACCTGAACATGGCGTACGCCAACGGCGTAACGTTGACCAACGATCCAAATATAATCAAT
>NZ_RHNN01000053.1 GCF_003946245.1 Levilactobacillus cerevisiae | reverse complement strand
GGAGGTCTAAATCGGGAAAATACCGATTTAGACCTCCCTTTTTTCGTTGGAAATTTTGTTGATGAATAATCCAGGTTCTGGTTAGGAATTCAATGGTGTACGGTAACGGAAGAATGCAAATCACGGTTCTAATTACTAGTGTTTTTAACCAATATGCTATAAACTATTAATAAATCGGTAACATAAAGACTGAAAATAAGGGCTATAATAAATGGTTAGCGGGTCAGATAGTAGAAACGCCGCTAGCGCAATGTAGAAAGGAAGAACGATTAATGACGCAAACGAACGATTTAAACCAATCCTTGGAATGGTTCTCTCAACTCCAAAAGATCATGCGGCCAGTAACCACCATCAAAACGGAGGCCATTACGATTTCGCTGGAACAATTTAACTTGTTACACGCCATCACCGATCAGAAGGAAGAATTTACGCCTACGAAGTTTGCAGGGCAAATTGGCGTTTCCAAGTCAATGATCTCCGGTCAAATCTCTCGTTTATTACGGGCTGGTTTAATCGAAAGTATCGCTTCACAGGTCGACCGTCGGCAACATAACTTGAAGTTGACGCCAGATGGTGTGAAGGTTTACACCCAAGTTCGTGGGCAGGTCGTTGAACGCCTGAACGGGCTTCATGACGACATCGCTCAATTAATGTAGATGTTAAATTGACTTCGTCGCTTTCACTGTTTTTGTTGTGGCTGAGAGCGACCGGTTAATCTGTCAAGTTAATTTATAACTGAAAAATAAGTCCCCTTTACGACTGGAATCTTTCAATCGTGTGACAATTTGGTTAAGATGACCCAACGCTTTCATGTCTTAGCTTATAATGGAACACGTGGAAAGAATTTGGAACTGGAGGGGATTTTTTGAATTTGAGGAAAAAGCTCGGTCTATTGGTGACAGTTGCTGCGGGAGCAACGTTGGTAGGCCTAAGCTCGGCGACTGTTTTACCGAGCCAGAGCACGAGCAACACGGTGGCCTACGCGGCGACCACAATTAACGCCAAGAACCAGGGGATGGTAGGAGACGCTAAGACGGCCAATAACGACGCCTTGCAATCCATGCTTGATAAATGGAGCGGCAGTGTGACCATTCACGTGCCAAAGGGGACTTACCTCTTTGACGCCGGGAACATTACGCTTCACTCGAACATCACGTTTAAATTTGATAAGGGTGCCGTTTTCCGGATTACTGGCGGGAACCGGGTGAACTTTGTTTATCCTAGTCCGGAAGCCGGTTACAGTGGCGGTATCAGCAATGTTACTTGGCAGGGCGCCACGTTCCAAGGGGACAACACGGCTAAAGGCCAAAGTGTCTTCACGCAAAGTGTCCACCACGCCACGAACATCAACTTTGACAAGTGTGTGTTCGATAACGCCGAATCACCTACCGGCCACTACATCGACCTTGACGGGAGCCACGCGATCAACATCACGAACTCCGTTTTCACCGGGTTCAACGGCTCACAAGATTTCAAGGAAGCCATTCAGATTGATTACTCCAACAAGAAGGCCATGTCATACAAGAACAAGGGCGACCAATACGACAACTTGCCAACCTATGACGTGACGGTCGACAATAACCAATTCTTGCCAGTGTCTAAGAAATCTGGGCAAGTTGCTTCTTACGCACCAAACCCAATTGGTGAACATGCCATTTATGGTCACGGAACTGCCGGCATCATTCATGACGTGCATTTTACCAACAACACGGTGGTTGATCCCAAACCATTGATGTCAGATGGTGTTGCCACGATTCATTTTAAGGGGATCTCTAACCTGTGGATCACCGGAAACAAGTTCATCAACCAACACGTGTTAGGTTCCGGGAACTACATTTATCTGTTGAACTCCGAACCCGCTTACACCATGACGAACTTGAACATCACGGACAACACGTTTACCAACGTTAATCCAACCAAGCAGTACGTTTACTTGGACACGACCTCTAGCGATAACCCGATGACGGATGTGACCATCACTGGGAACCAAGCCACGGCGCAGAGATTAGGGGCAGCCTTCGTGAAGGGGAACTTCCCGTTGACGGATCCGTCCATTGATATCACGGACAACAAGATTACCAAAGGCAGTGTGGTCGCAACCGACGTCACGTCGCAACAGACTATCACGAACACCACGGTGCACAAGCCAACGACTAGCTCGACCAGCAAGCCAAGCACGCAGAAGCTGAAGAAGCGTAAGCAAACCAACAAGAGTGAAAAATACGTGTCTGGTTTGAACACGCAACACGCTGAACTCAAGTCTAACTTTGCGACTTACTCCCTGTACAACCATATTCGCGGTCACAAGAACTGGAATATCATGAAGTACAACTGGAAGAAGCAAAAGAAGATGCGGGTCTACGTCGATATGCGGGCCACGGCTGATTCTGGCGAATGGTACCGAATTCGCTTCAGCAAGAACGCGACGACGAAGTACTGGATTCGGAAGAGTGCCTTACAATTCGACCAGATTACGATCGACGAGTATGACCGGGACTTAACGCTGATGAAGATTTATCCCGTTTACACCCTGCCATTCAACGACCCTATGTTGGCCAAGCAAAAGGGAACCACCGCTGACATTTCAGAACGACGCGTGACGATTACGCACCGGGCTAAGCGGACGGATGCTAATGGCACGGTCACGACTTATTACCAGATGAGTAACGGGTTGTGGACCCGGGCCTTGGCGTTCGATCTTGATTCATAAACAATGATTTAACTGTTTTTCAGGTCTCCATGGACACCCAATCGGGTGGCCCATGGAGATTTTTTTGTTGCGGCTAAAGATTGAAATGTCAGCATATCCAGTTGCATAGTAAGGGGATAACGCTAGGATTGGCAATACGGTCTAAACCTGCCGGCTTACCGTTCGCCAAATTTAGGCCGGAACGCTGTGGGTAGGACGGTCCAAGCCAAAGGGCGGTCTTGGACCTCGCTTTGGACCGCCCAACCCGCGTTTCAAAGTCGCCATTTTCCAAGTAAACCACTTGGAAAATCCCACGGCTGAGCCTAAATTTGGCTCACTCACGTCTACATAGACGGTGACCAATTATTTTGGGGAAATGTTGCTAGTCCAGCGATAGTTACACGGATGTCATGTTGAAAAACAATCATAACCGGAGGAGGACAGAGATGGAGTCAGCTGTGTCGACGGTGTTAGCTGGGAACCAGCTTACAGCGTGGGACGCGTTTGGAGACTGTCGGTTTTGGACAGGCTTTAAACCGAGCCGGAGGACCGTTCCTCAGGCCGCAGGCGGTCCCCACAGCAGACGGAATCTCTGGCAGCCGCAGGTGGCAATTTCTATCAAGCTTTGTGGAATGAACCTTTGTTAGCTGGACCGTTCAAGGCAGTCTTAGACTTCCAACCTTTTGTTGCAGTGGTCGATATTCAGAGTTACGCGTAACTTTGCTGGTCCCGAAAACTGGGATTGGCCAGTAGGGTTTGCTACGCTTTTAGGGGTTACTTATGAATGGCCTTGATTAGTTGGGGCGTTTGTAAGAGACTAATAGAGGAATTAGCGCGAAGCAACGCTATCCAAGGAGGAAGTCACCATGAAGAAAGTTTACTTAGCATTATCAGTTCTAGCTGTTGCGACGGTCGGCCTCAGCGCCACGACCACACCGGCTGCGGCCAAGACTGACGTCAAGGTACTTAGCACCAAAAAGGTTAAGAAGGCCGCCTACCATGCCACCAAGGGGACCATTTACAAGACCAACAAGCTGACCAAGGTTGCCCACCACGCCAAGAACTACAGATACACGACGCTGTACGTGACCAAGCAAAGCACCGTACGCAAGGCCAATCACAAGAAGGCCGTCTACAGTTACGTCAGTACGAAGAAGGCGCGCGGCTGGATTTGGCGGGGGTATTTGAAAAAGGGGGTTGCGCCTAAGCAAACGGTTAAGGCGACGACCACAACTACGCCAAGCACAACTAATACAACCACGACCAGAAAGGGGACTACCGCAGCGACGTTTAACGCCCAAGCAGCCAGCGCTGATTTCTTAGCCATGGTCAATCAGGAACGGGCCAAGACCGGCGCCGCACCACTGACGATTGCGACTGACCTCACGAATTTGGCCAATCAACGGGCCGCCGACTGTGCTCAATTGGGTGACATTACCCACTACGACAGTGATGGCAACGTGACCTACTTACAGGAAGGACCACAATTTGGCATCGATTTCAACCAAGGCCTGAGCTCTGAATGTCTGTATGAGGCTGATGAAGGTTTCGTGGGTGATTACCAAAAGGCCGGTACCAACGCGGCTGACCAGTACCTCAACCACGACGCTGAGTCCGACTGGGGCCACCGCGACAACCTGATCAACCCCGAAGCCAAGACGATTGGGATTGGTTGGAAGATTTCTAACGGCACGATTTACAACGCTGTCGACCAACAAGGATAAAATACACAGGCAACCCACCGAAAAATATAAATTTTTCGGTGGGTTGTTAAGTTTCCCTTCAAACTTGATTCACATCAATGACAACGCTTTCGTGAAAATGGTACACTGTTTCCAAGTTCCAGCACACATCTTCAAACATTCTTCAATCTTCCGCCGTAAAACGGTTGCATTCCCCTGATAGAGTGTATTGTAAGCCAATGAAAAGCGGCGAATCAAACCACCAATTAGCGAGAATCTGAAGAAATTGTTAAAAGGTGGCCTAGACCGAGTAAAATGGGTTCCATCATGGCAGATTGTGGTGTACAATGAGAAGCATAATTAGCACTCAGTTAAAAGAGTGCTAATCCAAGTACCTCATCGAAGAAAGATAATTGGAGGGCGATTCTATGATCAAAATGTACTTTCACGCTAAAACAACTGCGGTAACTAAAGCCATGAAATGGTTGGCGAACCACGATGCCATCTTTACCGCTCGCGACATTAAAAAACAACCTTTAACCAAGGATGAAATTCTTTACATGCTTTCCTTAACTGAAGAAGGCACCGACGACCTGATCTCAACACGTTCTAAGGCATACAAGGCCTTACCGGGCTCCGTACAGGACATGGGGATGAACGAACTCGTGGATCTCTTGCAAAAGAACCCCGGGATCTTAAAGAACCCCATCGTCGTCGATCAGAACAAGTTGGCAACTGGCTTCGATCTGGAAACCATCCGGGAATTCGTACCAGCTGCTTACCGGAAGAAGGAATTGGCCAATTTCTTCAAGATTTTAAATGGCGGGAACCAAAATACCGCTCTGGCCTAGCATCAGCATAATGGAAGAGAAGTAAGCAAAAGCACCGACCACAATTTTTGTGGCGGTGCCTTTTTCTTGGCTATACTTATGAAAGCGATATTCCGGTCGGTTACAACTGACTGCATTGAAATTAAGCAGAAACTACGGAAACCTTGATTTGGAGATTCAGTCCATGAGCGTAGCGATTCAAAGTGGCCAGTGTCGGCATTGCGTCTAACCGTTCAATACTTGCTAACTGTGAAGGTGACATCTTAATCCGGGCAGCTAATTCTCTTTGTGAAATGCCGCGGCGGATGCGTTCGGACTGTAAGGTTGTGAGCGTCTCAATAATGTTCATATCAATATCTGAAATTGCGTGACTATGTTGCTTGAATTCTTGCCAGGTCGTCATGGGCGTTCAGCCTTTCTGATTAACTAATCTGCGTGTCACGTCACTCCTATGGATAATAACCGTTCTGTGCTAGTTTGCTAGAATTACTGTAACTAAAGAAGATTGAAACTTTAATTGGCGGCTTAATCCGCTACATAATAGAGACAAAACGCTGAATATTGGCAACATTGTCTAAACCTGCCGACTTACCGTTCGCCAAATTTAGGCCGGAACGCTGTGGGTAGGTGGGGTCCGCCAGCCTGTGAGGCGGTCTGCCGGCTCACTGTGAACCGCCAAGCCCACGTTTCAAAGTCGCCATTTTCCAAGAAGCGCACATGGAAAATCCCACGGCTGAGCCTAAATTTGACTCACTCCCGCCTACATAGACAGTGCCAATTATCGTGGATAAAGGTTGCCAGGTCAGCGACAATCACATCAACTTCGTATTGAAGAACAATCATAACCGGAGGAGGCCAGAGATGCAGGCAGCTATGACAACGCTGTAAGCTGGGAACCAGCTTACAGCGTGGGACGCGTTTGGAGACTGTCGTTTTGGGACAGGCTTCAAACCGAGTCGGAGGACCGCTCCCCAGGCCGCAGGCGGTCCCCATAGCATCCGGAATCTCTGGCAGCCGCAGGTGGCAATTAGCCACTGATTTTGTGGATTAAATCCCTGTTAGCTGGGCCGTTTTAGGTCCTTTAGACTTGCAACCCTTAGTCACTGTAACATAAAAAGGGTTCTAAAATATCTGTTGTTGGTAATCAAATGAATTTGATTACTGGCAACGGATATTTTTGTATAATCAAAGAATG
>NZ_RHNN01000052.1 GCF_003946245.1 Levilactobacillus cerevisiae | reverse complement strand
AATCTGCAAACGCCGCAAAAAGAAACGACCCCGCCGGTACCATTTACCGAAGGTACCCTGATTACGGCCATGAAGACGGCCGGTAAAACGCTTGATGATGAAGCAGCCCAGGCGATTCTCAAAGACGTGCAAGGCATTGGAACAAGTGCGACCCGGGCAAATGTACTGGAAATATTAAAAAAACGCGGCTATCTCGTCACTGAAAAAAATAAGCTGCACGTCAGTGAAGCCGGGATAACATTATGTAAAGCGGTCGAACTCGAACCCTTGCTAACTAGTCCAGAAATGACGGCTAAATGGGAGCAAGCGTTACAGCAAATCAGTACCGAAGAACGCACCCCGGATAACTTTTTGAGCCAAATTAAGAAGTTCGTAGTGAAATTGATCGCTGATGTCCCAACACAATTAACTGGCAGTGCAGCCATTAAGCAACAAATCAATCACCAACAGCAAGCGCAAAAAGTTGCCGAGGTGTTCTTAGAAACACCACAAGTAACTGTCATAAATAAACAAAAGTTTTACATTGTGAAACCCAAGCAAGGCGAGGACTTTACCCTACCCAAGAAATGGATCAGCAAAACATCACGATTGAAGTATATCGGAATCATGGGAACCGGTTATGATGTCGTTGATATTTTACGCTCTCCTATTTACCTTGTAGACTCGATTATTGAGCACTGAGATAAAAATAAAACATAGTTTTTCCAAGATTATAAGGCAAACTATTTACATCCAGATAGCCGTATTAACCAGCTATCTAGATTGTAGTCTTTTTGATATCAGGGATATGGGATATCCAGCAAGATCGTGTTTTAAACTCACGTAATCGTTTACCTAAATGGCCAAATAATTGTCTGTATTAAAAGTCAGCTGTTGATAGCTCCTATAAATTTGAGATGGCCTTGGCTAATTAGTGAGTTCGGACTACTCCCTAACTGACCATTAGGTACCGGCAAGTCTAAATTTTCATAATACTGTTGCCATTCAGGCAAAACAGAGCCGTTAGGGCCAAATACCATTGGGGATAGATGAAATATATTTTCATCTTTAAATGCATTAACCACGTAGTCCGAACAGTAATATCCTGGCTGATCTAATCTGAAGCTCGGATTGTATGGTGCTTCTAACATGGACTTGGCTCGTTTTAGTATTTTGAGGGGATTTATTAAAGGGCTACTCTTCCGATAAACGTCAATCAATCCTTCTTCGGAAATAAATTGATCTAACGGTTGACGAATGCAACCATGGTCTTTGGTTGCATGGAGAACAAAAAAGTCAGTGCCTTCTTTTTCTACTATCCCGATATGGTAATAAGCTAGTGGTCGATCTAAAAACGTTTGTTTTGTGCCTCTAATGATCATCTCTGACAGTTTATTTTGTGCTTTTTTAACAAGTAACAGATCGCCTGTTTTCAAACTAATCAAAATTAGCAGTCTCCCTTCCATTATTCGAATTTTAGTAACCCTTTATTTGACTAATGGGTTACTAATAGCTATAATAACACTGTTTTTGAAAAATCCATACTTGGAGTGATCATATTGAAACGTAGTAACACCACAAGATTATTAACGTTATCTGCAATGATGGTAGCAATCTTAATTATATTAGGCCTCTTCCCTGGTATTCCGTTGGGATTTATTCCAGTACCTATCGTTTTACAAAACATGGGAGTGATGATGAGTGGTGAGTTGTTGGGACCTAGGTATGGGACCATCTCAGTATGTCTATTTTTATTATTAGCCTTCATCGGTATGCCCATACTTTCTGGTGGTAATGGTGGCATGGCTGTCTTTATTGGACCAACTGGCGGCTATCTTATAGCTTGGTTATTTACGCCATTACTAATTGGTCTATTAATTAATCGTTTTCAGATTTACAATAAGTCTTGGATATTTGAACTGCTCATTTTATTATTAGCCGGAGTGATTTTTATTGATTTGGTGGGTGCTATATGGCTCTCTTACCAGTCTCACATTACGCTGATTGCCGCTCTTATTTCAAACTTAGCATTTATACCAGGAGATCTTATTAAAAGTGCTTTAGCAGTTATTATTGTTCGCCGTATTAGAAAAGCAATGCATTTAAGCTTATTTTAGTTATTGTTTATCGCTATTTAATTAGGAGGTGGTTTGATGAAAAATAAATCAACCCAAGAAAAAGTGGTGTTAGAACTTTTGACTAATTTAGATACGTGGGTATCTGGTGACTATCTAGCTAAAAAGTTTCAAGTCAGTCGTGAAACCATCTGGAAGGCTATTAATAATTTAAAAAACAAACGAGATTATCCAATTGTTAGTCGTAAGAAACGTGGGTACATGCTTCATACAGCACCGTATTTAGAAGCCGACTTAATTAATATTTACAGCCATAAGCAATTAACAGATAATCTGCATGTCTTTAAAGAAGTTACATCAACCCAAGATTTAGCAAAGCAATTTTCTAGTAAGCACTGTATTACCAGGCCAACCGTTTTTGTTGCCGATAAGCAGACTAACGGTTATGGAAGACGAGGTCGCTCTTTTTATTCACCACCGACTACAGGCCTTTATCTCAGTATTATTCTGCCTAACCAACAACAAACTGTTATTCAACCCGGACTACTAACAACTGGGATTGCCGTGAGCATCACCCATGTGCTTGAAAAGTTTTATCCAAATAAAGAATTTCAGTTTAAATGGGTAAATGACATCTATCTAAATTATCATAAGGTGGGCGGAATTATTACGGAGTCCATTTTTGATCTTGAACTGGGGGCGGCCTCAGCTTTCATTGTTGGTGTGGGAATAAATTTAACAACTGTCAAGTTTCCAAAAGAGTTGGCAATCAAAGCCCAAGCTATCGATAATGACAATTCAGTTAACCGCAATCAATTAACTGCCGAAATAATCCAAGCAATTATAAACGGATTTTTAGACTATACGAACCCCCAACTATTGGCGGAGTACCGGAAAAAATCGATTGTTTTAGGAAAAGTGGTTTCTTTAAATACTGGGTCAGAAGTTATTCAGGGAGTTGCTCAGAAGATTGAAGATAATGGTGGTATAACCATTAAAAGGATAGATGGAACATTTCAAACCTTTACAAGCGGTGAAGTAATCAAAACTGGTTTTAAGTATAAAGGAGATCATATTGGATAGCTTAATTTATGGATTATGTGTTGATAATACGGGACGTTATGAGCACTACCACAATGATTTTGATATTGCCGCTTTAAACTGTAGCTACTATCGAAAGTGTTTTTCCTACTCTAAATAAGTTAATACTAGGGAAGGGCACCTGATTTAAAAAATGGAGTTTACTACAACTCATTTTTTAAACAGGTGCCCTTTTTTGAACATTATTTGAATAATTTTCCTAGTAATAGTTAATTATAAATGTAATTGCGTTTCATCGGCAATCCTGTACCACTAGGTGCATTCACTAATAAGTACTGAATAACATCTATATTGCCTGATTCGAAGGAAGCGGCACAAGCTTGTAAGTATAGACTCCACATTCGATCAAAACGTTCACCATATTTTTCGATGACTTGATTCCGAACCTTCTGATAGTTTTGGTACCAGATTTCCAATGTTTTTTGGTAATGGCGTCGTAAGGGTTCAATATCTGAAAATTGCAATTGGGCATCCATAATGTGCTTAATATTTTCAGCAACATTGGGAATGTATCCTCCTGGAAAGATGTATTGATTAATAAATGGATCCACACCAGCACCTTCATGTTGTCCAGTAATGCCGTGAATCAATGCTTGTCCTCCTGGGGCCAAAAATTCTTGAACCTTTTTAAAATATAGTCCTAAGTTTTCTTTACCAACATGTTCAAACATGCCCACAGATGTTACGTAATCGTATTGACCAGATACTTCACGATAGTCTTCCAATATTACGTGGACCTGATTTTCTAAGTGTCGTT
This sequence comes from Levilactobacillus cerevisiae, assembly GCF_003946245.1. Lineage (GTDB taxonomy): Bacteria > Bacillota > Bacilli > Lactobacillales > Lactobacillaceae > Levilactobacillus > Levilactobacillus cerevisiae. The sequence continues at coordinate 2,525 of NZ_RHNN01000052.1, read as the reverse complement.
CCTTTATTTGTGATTGTGTATAGTTATATTGTTCTTGGCTCAAGGTAATACCTGTTGCATCTAGTCCAAACTCTTCAGCAGCCATGAATAATAAAGTTCCCCATCCACTACCAATATCCAATAGTTTACGACCAGGATTAGTGGCTAGCTTACGTAAGATATACCGGACCTTGTTCAATTGTGCTTGTTTCAAAGTGTCGGATTCTTTCTCAAAATAAGCACAAGAATAGGTCATTGTGTCATCTAACCATAGCTTATAAAAATCGTTACCTATGTCATAATGTTTTTGAATATCTTTTTCACTATTTTTTTCAGAATGCGATATTTTGGGTAAGTGTTTTAAGAATGAATTATGAGTTAAAAAACTGTCTTTTTTCCGGTAAGCCGATGCGATTAATGTTTGTATACTTCCATCAATCTCTATGTCACCATTCATATAAGCCTCACCTAGAACCAAGGTAGGCTGACTGGTTAGCGATTTAATTGGAATTTCGTGTTTAAATTGTACCTTAATTTCAGGAACTCCAGCGCCATATTTTTCTTTTTTCCCATTCCAATAAGTTACTTCAATCGTTATGTCAAATGCTTTACTGAATAATTCCTTGTAAACCACTTTGTCTAGCACAAATATCCCTCCATTAAAAAAATAAATTATATAACTAAAATATCATATACAAAAATACGTAATAATTTTCCTATAGATCCTGATTTTTCTGAATAAGACGTCTTGCTAAAAACCAAAACAAAACCGATTGAGTCGCACTATACTGTATAAGCATAGTAGATGTGGGTTCTAAACTAATATTGGCTACAGGGGGCATTTTTATTGTTTCTTGAGAACTCTGGTTATTAAATATTTTTACAAAGTTATCATAGCCTTCTGCAGGTGAAGTATCCGCAAGAATTAGTCGCAATCCTTGCTCTATTTCTGATAGTGAGAATACATTTTTAAATACACCGACCACAATTGCTCCTGCCAAATGTTTTCGTGCATATCTCTTCTTGATTGGAGCCTCAATAATCCCTGCTTTAAAATAATTATGCATCATTGTCTTGGTAATTTTTTCCTCAATCATGGGTTCAACAAAAGAATTGGTGATGTCTAATAATTGATCCAAATGTAAATTGAAGCTTGGTAATTCGCTCCATAACGGTAATCTCGGGAAATTATTTTTAGCGAAAGGCAACTTAGTCATCCTCCTTGCACAGAAATATTAATCAATCTGAACTGCAATTCCAATTAGCCCTGGGCCTGTGTGTACACATAATGCTGGGGAAACATCACCAGTATAAATGGTATGTTTTGGAAAGCTATTTCTAAGTTCGGTTAGTACATGACTTGAAATCGCTTTGTCATTGCCCTGAACGACTGCAAGCCTAAAACTTTCGTTTGTTGAAGCATCTTCGATAGCCAGCTTTAATAACCTTGAAATTGCTTTCTTTTCAGAACGAGCTTTTGCTACTGGGTAATATATGCCATCTGAGTCGCACGATATGACTGGTTTAATATTTAAAACTGATCCCACCATCCCAGCCACTTTGCCAATCCTACCGCCAATTCTAAGATATTTTAATGTTGCAATATAAAAATAGACTTTACTTTTTAGCACGGACTGTTGAACTCGCTTAGTGATTTCTTGGTAATCATAATTAGCATTAATTAAGTCTTCTGCGTATGCTGCAATCAATCCACTACCAATACCAATACTTTTTGAATCAATAACTGTTATGATTGCGTTATTGACATTTTCAGAAGCTATTTTAAAAACCTTATTTGTAACTGATAAGCCGCTGGAGATTGTAATAGCAATGATTTTTTTATAACCTCGTTGCTGCAATTTTTTGATATATTGTGATACCAGTCCAAGAGTTGGACTAGCTGTTTTAGGAATATAACCATCTTCAATTAGTTGATACACTTCCTGAGGTTGAATAGTCACACGATCCAGATACTCGTGGTTGTTTGCTGTCACAACTAAGGGAACAACTTCAACATTTACTTGATTTTTTATTTCCGCGGGAATATCTGATGCGGAATCGACTAATAGTCCAATTTTTTTCATTTTCCCTCCATATAGTCTTGATAACCTTATAAATAGTATTCTACACTATATTATGAGGCTGTCAATACTACTATTATTCCATGATAGATTTTTGAAGTTGGCTTCTGATTATAACTTTCTACGGTGTGAGTCGCGTAGACCTGTAAATTCAAACCATCCACATAAACAAATGGGAAAGAGCAACTAACAAAATTGCGCCTACAGAGGACACCTTAGTACTGGAAAAATCAAAGCAGCTCAAGTTTTCAAGACTGATCAAATTAAACTTTCTATTTGCCATTTTTAAACAATAAAACACGCCAAGCTATTGTCATGGGAACAATAACTTGGTGTGTTTAAGTGTGTGAAAAGTACAAACGAGAGCGTAAAATATCTTGTGTAAATGCATAAAAGATTTCTGAATTGTATAGAAATAGGGAATGCCTTCCCTTATGATATTTAGTAACCACAGAAAACATCACA
>NZ_RHNN01000051.1 GCF_003946245.1 Levilactobacillus cerevisiae | reverse complement strand
GCGCAAGACTTTTCGGGCTTGTTTGCCGATGTGGATTTAAGTAGTAATAAATTAGGCAGTTCTTTACAACAACGGAATCAAACTATCAGTGATACCATGTTAGCTTTAAATACGATTGATCTCGTCCATCATCAAGGCGACGTCTTAGGTGACGCCTATGAATACTTAATCGCGCAATTTGCCAGTGATTCTGGTAAGAAGGCGGGTGAATTTTATACTCCACGGCAGGTGTCCGACATTATTGCCCAGATTGTGACTTATCAGCGCAATGCAGGTGACAAACAAGTTCGAACTATTTATGATCCAGCGGTTGGTTCCGGTTCACTGCTATTAAATGTCGGACAGCACGTGCAAGACCCCAATTTAGTGAGTTATCACGGCCAAGAATTGAACACCACGACCTATAACCTGGCCCGTATGAACCTAATGTTACATGGAGTCTCGTATGACGATATGCACTTACGCAATGGTGACACGTTAAGTAAAGATTGGCCGGTTGACGAACCTTACTTATTTGATGCGGTCGTCATGAACCCGCCCTACTCGGCACACTGGGATAACAGTGATAAACGCTTGTCTGATCCCCGTTTCCGCGACTATGGCGTCTTACCACCTAAATCTAAAGCCGACTTTGCCTTTCTGCTACACGGCTTTTATCATTTGCAGGAACACGGGACTATGGGCATTGTCTTACCCCATGGCGTATTATTTCGGGGTGCTAAAGAAGGCAAGATTCGTCAAAAGCTCCTGTTAGATAACCGGATTGATGCCATTATTGGACTACCCGCCAATATTTTTCATTCCACCAGTATTCCAACGTTAATCATGATTTTAAAGAAACACAAAACCACTGACGACGTCTTGTTTATTGATGCGTCCCGGGAATTTGAAAAGGACAAGAATCAAAATAAGCTAACGGCAGCCAATATTCAAAAAATTGTGAACACTTATCAAAACCGGCAAGATGTCGATAAATATGCTCATGTGGCCTCACCGGCGGAAATCAAGGAGAATGACTACAACTTAAATATTCCGCGCTACGTTGATACATTTGAACCGGAACCCGAGATTGATCTGAACCAGGTCAAAGCTGATCTAAAGCAACTGGACGAGGAAATCAGTCAGAATGAACAAGCCTTTAATGAATTAGCTAGCCAGTTAGTGACCACCCAGGTGAATGACCAGTCAAAACCGGAGGCCCACAATGAAAGATAACCAAGCTAAATATCCGCAATTAAGACTTAAAGGTTTCACTGATCCTTGGGAAGAGCGTAAGTTGGGTGATATAGCTCCCTTACGTGGCGGTTTTGCATTCAAAAGCTCTAAATTCAGGAACACTGGTGTGCCAATTGTTAGAATTTCAAATATTCTTTCCAGCGGGGAGGTAGGTGGAGATTTTGCATATTATGATGAACAGGATAAGGATAACAAATATATTCTTCCAGATAAATCAGCAGTCCTAGCCATGTCAGGTGCAACAACAGGTAAGGTATCTATACTATCTCAAACTGATTATGACAAGGTCTATCAAAACCAGCGAGTTGGTTATTTTCAGTCTGTAGACTATATTGACTACGGGTTTATTTCCACAATCGTCCGTTCAGAATTATTCATGATGCAACTTGAGTCTGTTCTAGTTTCAGGCGCTCAGCCAAATGTATCGTCAAAAGAAATTGATTCGTTTAATTTTATGATTCCCATATTAGTTCAGGAGCAACAAAAAATCGGTTCATTCTTCAAACAACTAGACGACACTATCGCTCTTCATCAACGTAAGTTAGATCTACTCAAGGAACAGAAAAAAGGCTACTTGCAAAAAATGTTCCCTAAAAATGGGGCCAAAGTTCCTGAATTGCGATTTGCGGGGTTTGCTGACGATTGGGAACAGCGTAAGTTCAAAGACATTCTAAAAACACACTCGTTCCGTTCGTACTTAGCTGGTGTTTCAGAGAATGGTGAGTACGAAGTTATTCAACAAGGTGATAAGCCAATTGTTGGATATTCTGATGGTGAACCTTTTACTGATTACAAAGATGTAACTCTGTTTGGGGACCATACAGTTTCATTATATAAGCCCAAAAGCCCCTTCTTTGTTGCTACTGATGGCGTAAAAATTTTAAGTGCAGATAATTTTGAAGGTGATTATCTGTATACAACTTTAGAACGTTATAAACCTGAACCACAAGGATATAAGCGTCATTTTACAATTTTGAAAAATCAAGATGTGTGGTTTACGGAAAATATGGAAGAACAACAAAAAATTGGCTCATTTTTCAAACAGTTAGACAACACTATCACTCTTCATCAACGTAAGTTAGATTTGTTGAAAGAACAGAAAAAAGGCTTTTTACAAAAGATGTTTGTATAGGGTCTATAATTAACAAATAGCCCCTTTAAAAACTGATTAAAACAGCCCCCATTATCTATCGATTAGATAACGGGGGCTGTTTTTGTGTTAAGTGGTATAATAGGTTCTGGTGCAAAGTTGAAATTAAGCGTAGATCAAAGCGTGCATATTAACGTCTCCCTATTGACATAATTACTTTTAGTATAATCATTACAGCGGGCACGAGCAATTCATATCAGTTGTCAGGTTTCTTAAAACTCGTTAAGCTTAAGTTACCAAAATTTTAATGGAGGCTGATAAATCATGACAAACAAATACGATTACGATGTGTTATACATTGGTGCGGGTCACGCCACGTTTGATGGCGCCGCACCACTCGCCAAGACTGGTGTTCGCGTCGGTGTGATTGAGAGTGGTCTGATTGGGGGCACCTGCCCTAATCGTGGTTGTAACGCCAAAATCACTCTTGATGAACCTGTCAAATTAACGCGGGAAGCAGCACGCCTCAATGATATTTTGAGCAGTGCACCAACCATTAATTGGACGGCCAACGTGGCCCATAAACAAGAGATTATTGATCCCTTACCGGCAGGCCTGACAGCTCGTTTGGAAGATGGTGGCGCAACGATCATTCATGGTCATGCCACGTTCAAGGACGCTCACACCGTTGTCGTTGATGATCAGCAAACCATTACCGCTGAAAAAATCGTTATTGCGACTGGTTTAAAGCCCCATCGTTTAGATATTCCGGGGACCAAGCTCGCCCACAATAGTAGTGATTTTATGAACCTTAAACGGTTACCACAAAGTATCGTCATCATTGGCGCAGGCTATATTGGTATGGAATTTGCCACCATCGCTAACGCAGCCGGTGCCCAAGTGACAGTCATGTTACATGGCGACCAGGCCCTCCGTGATTTTTACCAACCATTCGTTGCACAAGTGGTTGACGACTTAACCGAACGTGGGGTAACCTTCATCAAAAATGCCAACGTGCAAGCATTTACCAAACAGGATGACCAGTTCCAAGTTAGTTATGGCGACCACCAGCAATTAACGACCGACTGGATCCTAGATGCGACTGGTCGAATTCCAAACTTAGATAGCTTAGGCTTAGACCGGATTGGCGTCAAATATGACCGCCACGGCGTTTATGTCAACGACCACTTACAAACCAACGTTCCTAACATCTATGCAGCCGGTGATGTCCTTGCCAATGACTTGCCAAAGGTCACACCTGCAGCCTACTTTGAGTCCAAATACTTGATGCGTTTGTTCTCTGGTCAAACCAGTGCTCCCATTGACTATCCGGTAATTCCATCGGTCGTCTTTACTTCACCACGAATTGCGCAAGCCGGCATGAAAATACCGGCCGCTGAAAAGGCCGGCTTAACCGTTAGTGATAACGATTTAGCAGATTACTGGTATTATCAAGTCTCCAAGGAACCGATTGCCGCTAGTAAACAGGTCCATGACCAAGACGGCCATCTCGTTGGCGTGACTGAAATCAGTGATCAAGCTGAAGATGCCGTCAACGCACTACTGCCAGCTATCGAATATCAATTAGACCGCGAACAAATCGACCGTTTGATTGGTATTTTCCCAACCATCGGCTACGCAGCTTGGCACCGGGCTTAAAACAGAAAACACTGCTGCGACCGCCGCTTGATTAATCCCTTATTAATAACCAGAGCCGCCAATGACGCCCGCTCATTGGCGGCTCTGGTTATGTTCGTTCCATTACTTTAGAAACCAACTCGGGCCTGCACATCAAGCATACTGACCATGCTATAATTGCGCCTATCTCAACGATTGAAAGGTTGGTCCTAACAATGGATGTGGATGCTCAAAAATTATTTACCTTAGTAGATGCTGCTCATAATCAGCCGATTACCCATCAACCATCCGATTCCTACCGCCAAGCACTACTGGCAGCTGCAATCGACCTAAATAACAACGTTTCGCCACAGCAAGTAACCATCCAGCTATATCAAGCCTATTATCGTAACTATATGGTCCCAATGACTCTACCACGCCAGCATCGTGACCTCTACCAATACGTTCACACCCAATTACAGCGCCTCACGCGCAAAGAACAGCGTCATATGGCACTTGGGTATGGTCTGATTGCGACGCACCTAACATTTGGTCCCTTGAACTGAAATCAAGGTACTTACACGCATTGCGCTAGTTATCGTTTAGTATGAAGCATGATTAAACCGTACCATTATCAAGGTCGAAATAGGACGCGCATCGGCTGACGAATAAACAGCCCATCTTTTTAGCACGTTTTAATCATAAAAATAACCCCTCGAAAACATTGTTAAAATAGCCCCCAATATCTACATTATAGATATTGGGGGCTATTTATCTTTATACTATAAGAATGACTTCTTTTATTCGTCATCAATACTAAACAATAATTTGTACAAAGTGATTATTTCTTCTAGTTCTTCACGCGATACATGATCGACAATGGCTTCATCAGTGACATGTCTTGCCCGCAAATCTAAGGCTATTGTTTGATCTAATAATACTTTCCCATGTATTGTTTGACTACTATTTAGCCGATGATACATAGGAAAATTACGCTCGGTACTGCTAATTGGAGCCACAATCGTCATGTTACTTGTTTGACAGACTAGATCATTACTTAGAGCAATGGCCGGCCGCCTATTCATCTGTTCATGACCACGGCTTGGATTAAAGTTAACATAAAATATATCGCCCTGACTTACCATTGAAGTTCATTACCTTCTGACTTTCCCCAATCAAGCTCGTGATCACGTTTTCCGTCATCTTGCCAGTCCTTAAATAGTTCGTGAATATTGGTTGGGTTCTTTTTTATTGGTGTTAAAACAATTGATCCATTTTCAATTGTTATTGTCATATCTTGGTTATCATCTAATTTCAATTGTTTAATAATCTGGCTAGGAATTCTAGCAGCTTTCGAGTTTCCCCACTTTGCTAAGCGTGTTTGTTCTTTAATTAGTTCCATAGTTTCCCCTCCTAAATTATTATTTCAAGCTGAGTATATCCTACGTAGATACATAAATCAAATGCTATTACTGGAGGTTATTTTATGCAACAAGTTGTCTTACCAATCAAAGATTCGAACGTTCTTAAAGAGGTTCAAGATACTTTACTCAATAATTTCAAAGCTGACCGTTGTTAAAGAGGCCCCCAACATCTATAATCAAGATATTAGGGGCCATTTATTTTTATATACTAAAAATAACTTCCTTTATTCGTCATTTTTTCGATACCTTTTAGAACGATTTTGACCAGGAAATAAACGATCATGCGATCCGACTCGAATTCCAATTAAGACTAGTTCATCTGTATCAATCGTATAAACCACCAAGACATCGTTAGTTTCGCTTGGTGTTTTGTTTTTCGGGGTATCTCGTAAGTGAAATTCATTATACCCGCTCATTCGTCGATTAAGCTCATGATCTTCAAATTCTGGTGGTAATTGTTGTTGCTCAAGCAACAGGTCAATGGCTGCTCGAACTTCATCAATAATAGATTTGTCTAAACTGGCTAACCGTTTTAGATCAGCATTAAAGGTTGCACGTGGTTTAAATCTTAGTTTTTTCATTATTTAAACTGGCCCCAATAATCATCATCTGATTCAACAATTTCATCGTCAGGTAAAACATGGCGTTTAATTAACTGATCACGTGCAATTGCATATTCTAACGAACCTTCTTTCGCTTTTAATGCTCTTTCTAGCCAGTCCATTTTTTCTTGTGAAACGATGGCTACTGCGCGACTATTTGAACGAGCAATATAAACGGTTTCATCTTCGTCATTAACTTGATCTAAATATTTTTTTAGGTTAGCGCGAAAATCGCTCTGTGTTAGTGCTAATGTCATATTTACCACCCTTTCATTGTACTTAATATTGTACTTTAATTTGTACTAAAAATCAATTTTTTAAGGAGCTAAAACTATGCAACAAGTTGTCTTACCCATCAAAGATTCAAACGTTCTCAAAGAGGTGCAAGATACCTTACTCAACAACTTTAAAGCTGGCCGGCGTAACTATACAGTTTTTCAAGTTGGCAAAGCGACACTGTTGCGAGTCAGTGATGTCATGCGCTTAAAACAAACCGATATTTTTAATCCGGACGGTTCTATTAAACAAAATGCGTTTATTCATGACCGAAAAACTGGTAAACCTAATACCTTGTACCTTAAACCGGTTCAAACAGAGCTCTTATTGTACCGCCAATGGCTGCTTGATCATAAGCTGGATTCTGAATGGCTCTTTCCGTCCATTCAACACCCAGAACGGCATATTACGGAAAAACAGTTCTATAAAATCATGAGCAAAGTCGGCGATCTTTTAAGCATTAATTACCTTGGTACCCACACTATGCGCAAAACTGGGGCTTATCGCGTTTATACGCAATCCAATTACAATATTGGCTTAGTCATGCACTTATTAAATCATTCCAGTGAAGCAATGACTTTAGCTTATTTAGGCTTAGACCAAGCCAGTACCGAAACTATGTTAGATCAAATTGATTTTGGTTAGTTTTCTTTGGATTTTTAGTTGTTGCCGAAGGCAACTTCTGAGACAGATTTTAAGCACAAAACCTCCACTAATTTTTAGTGGAGTGTAAGTGCGCCTTGACCGAGCCTTGACCGAGATTTGCTCGGTTTGCGGACTCACATAGATGTTCTATGTGTAAGTGCGCATTGACCTCGTTTCACTCGGTCTTCTGATTCTCTTAACTTTAATTTAGTGTATGCCTTCCGCTTCGCTATTTCAAATTTTATACTTTGACTTAACGTTTCCTATATGATATAGTTTCGGTGATTATTTCTAATATGATTGGAGGGATCGTTATGTCTCAAAGTAACTTAGAAAAACAA
>NZ_RHNN01000050.1 GCF_003946245.1 Levilactobacillus cerevisiae | reverse complement strand
AAGCTAATAACCTCTCGGTCGAACAAACCGAAGAACTTTTAAAAACATTTGCTGACTATGTTAACGCCCATAAACCGAATAAACTCAAAAACGATCAACCTAATAACTAGGCCGATCGTTTTTATTTTCTGGATCATTTTTAGGCTTTACTTCTGGGTTTTGATCTGCAAAATTTTGTAACTGCTTTTGCACCTTTTCTGGATAAGTAATATTTTGGTTTATCCAAGGAAAATGCCTCAAATCGTTCTTAAAAACTTGTCCCTTCTCTCTTGCATAAACAGAGGTAAACTTTTCGCTATTATCATAGATCATGACCTTATCAGATTTAAAGGCCACTAATGGCAAATTATGTTTGGATTGCTGATAACGTTTCTTGATCGTTGCTACTGGAACACCGTGGCCACCTTTTTGTACCCGTTCGTTGACCCTTTGGATAGCTAAATTTTCATCTCGCAAAGCAACATATAATAAAGTCACTTCAAAGCCATTTTTGTGAGCTTTGTCAATCAAATTGAGTTGAGCTTTGCCTCTACCTGCCAGTGTTGTTTCTACGTGAATACTTTGCTGGTGATCTAAAGCATAGTGTAGTTGTTTGATTTCTTCTTTCATGGCTTTTAAGTTGTCACTATCTTTATGCCAATCGCCACCCATTTGTCTTAAAAGTTCATCAGCGTTAATCCGTTTTGTTTTGTCAAACAAGATGGGAAATGTATCGTATAGCGTACTTTTTCCTGCTCCGTTAATACCAGCAACAATTATATATTGGGGTTTATCTATCAACGGACAAAGTCCTTTCGCTTAATAACCTCATCTTGCCTTTTATCTAAAAAGTAGGTATATAAAGCGTCATATACTTTGCGCTTTTCTGGATCTGGCTCATGTAATGACTTATCAAGTAAATCTTTTAAATCAGTTTCTTTGGCAATTTCAAAAAAGTCATTAATTGTGATTGTATCTTTCATGTTCATCACACTTCCCAGTTATTAATTTATTTAATCTGATAAGCCATTAGTCCTCATCTGGATCATTGAGCCAATCAGCGACTTCTTTAGCGTCTTTGAACTCTGTTACTGGTGTCTCTTTGGTAGCCTTTAAAAGGCTTAAATTAGCTCTTTCGGCTTCGCTCAGGGCTGGTTTAAACGGTAATGCTGCGTCAGCTACGATCCGCTTATAAAACATATTGATCGCGGTAGTTGGGTTTAGACCTAACTGGCTTAAAACGGCTTCGGTATTATCTGCCAATTCTTTGTCAATCTGGACTTGTACGCGTTTCTTTTTCTTAACTGCCATGATTTTCTCGCCCCCCCTTTATTACTACTCACATTATACTAATCTTTGAGTACCATCTCAATTAGCCTGCTTCTTTAAAAGTTGTGAATTTAAGTTTGCTGTCCTTTCCGCAATGGCACTTATACAACGTTCCTAAAGTGCCCGTAAGCGCATTTTAAAACTCGTTTAATATAATTATGCTCTATCTGTTTAAAACAGCTTAAACGGCCTTATATAGCTTTTTAGTTTTAAGCACGCTCATCGTTAGGGTGTTTGGCCGCATATTCTCTAGCCGCTTGTTTATTCCACCAAGCGCCAATTCAGCCACTCAAGGTGTCTATTTTTGCTTCTAAGCGATTTTAAAGCGATTTTAATATAATTATGCATGTAACACTTAAAACGGCTTAAATGAGCTTATATGGCGTTTAATTCCAAGAACGCTCATTGTCAGTGTTCTGTTCTTCGGGGTGTTTGGCCGCATATTCTCTAGCCGCTTGTTTATTCCACCAAACGCCAAATAGGTTTTGCATGGTGCCGTACAAGTAGTTTTCCACGTTCTTGATATGCTTTTCATTGCTTCTTAGGGCGTTAAAGTAGCGTCTTAAGGCTTTAGTCATCAAAGGTTTTAGTTCTTCGTCGTAAAGCGGGATTATGACGCCAATATCTTGATGATCCTTTTCAACTCGGTACTTAGCATTTAAGATAATGCCAATGAAGCGCCGCATTTGTTGCGGGGTACGGCACCAAAAACTAAGTAGTTGCACAGCTTCGGGTTCTAAGAAAACCGGTAAGCCACTGTCTTCATCAGTTAAGAAGTCATTAGCATGGTTCACCAAATCCTGGTTTTGCTTTTGAATTTCTGCTGGTGAAAAATGGGCTGTGGAAAAGTCCAACTTTTGAGTATCTATATTGTATCTATTAGTATCTATGTTTTTAAAGTCTTTATATAGATTGTCCTGCATTTTGTCGGTACCGCTTGTAGCAAGGGTTTCAGCCATTTTTTGTCGGGCTGTCATTTTGTCGGTACCGCTTGTAGCAAGGGTTTCAGCCGTTTTATTATTTTTTTGTCGGGCTGTCATTTTGTCGGTACCGCTTGTAGCAAGGGTTCCAGCCGTTTTATTAGCGAAATCCTGTTTAATATACACGTCTTTTGCTGTAACTTCTAAATCTGCTAAATAAAGTTTGTTAGGTAGGTTTCGTTTTTTCTTTGGGTCAAATCCTTGCTTAATTTGAAATAATAGTCCTGCCTCTTCCAGTTCTTTTTTAACTCGATTTATTTTTCTATCATTCCAGCCAAATAGTTCATTTAGCTCTTGATTAGTAAAAATAAAGTACACTCTATTTTCATCATCTATCCAATTATTTTGCAATGAGTATTCCAAACGATCACGCAAAACTACATAACCTAATTTGGCACTGTCACTTAGTTCTTTATATTTTTCGCCATATAATAATACCTGTGGTAGTTGAAAAAACTTAGTTCCATAAGCATTTTGTGATTGAATAAAATTAAATTGTGTCATAATAAAAACTCCCTTTCTTGACTGACACACGCTGTCTCAAAAGAGAGTTGCTAAAACATTTGATTTGCTTTAAAATACAAATCTGATATGCTCTAACTGAATTACAAAGCGAACATTGGTCGTGATCGGCTTTGTAGTTTCACCAGCATGTGTCTATTCTTGGTTGCCCATTCGGCAACTTTTTTAATTTCTAACAACAAAAAATGGACTAGGTAGCTTCTGTTGGCTACTTAGTCCATTGGATTTAATTTGTTTTTTAACTATCCTTAACTTGTCCTTTGGGACTGGTTTGCGGTATAATTAACCTACAAATTAAGAACAATGTTCAGTCGATTTTAACTTGCAGGTCTAAATCGACTGAATCTAAGTAGCTGTCCGATAGCTACTTGCTAAACCAAAAGTCCCTGATTCCTCGTGAATCGGGGATTTTTGTGTTTAGCTTGATCTCTTTATTCGGTTGTTAAATTAATCTTAGTCTAGCATAGCGCTTACCTAGCGGCAACTTTATTTGGTTTTGTATATTTTGCCAGCTTTTGGTTGAAACCAAAAAGTAATCGGCGCTAACATGCAATAATAAGTGATAAATACTAAAATAGCCGTATGTTTCATCATAGGCTCGTTTAAAGACACTAGGGGCATACTTGCCCCTACCAGTCCTAAAACGCTCATAGGAAACAATAGAATGTGAATTAAGCGTGTTGCTGACCGACTATTATTAAAGGCTTGTTCTGCTTTAACTTGAATTAGATATTCTAGTGGGAAAAGTAACTTACGTAACATAAAACGAGTATCGTTATTATTTAATTTTATAATACGAAACAAAGGCACTAGATAGATACAACCAAGATACAAATATAACCAGTAGTCCATTAATTGAGTTTTCATTTTCTACCTCCATGTAACTGTAACTGTAATTATAACTGTAATTACAGTTACAGTTTTTTATTCAAATAATTCGGGGTGTTTGTCGAAATAGCTAGTCATAGCGTCTCTCACAATTGATTTTGCGCCACCTTTCACTCGTCCCCTATTCTTTCCCGCAATCTTAATTGCTTCTTTTAATGACGGTTCAACTGCAACTGAATAAAGCACTTGTTCGTAATTTTCTTGTTCTTGTTTGATAGCTTCTGAATAGTCCTGCCATTGTTTGTTAGTTTCTTCATTGTTCATAAATTTTTTTGGTTGAGATAGACCTGAAAGTTTATTTGTATCAACTGCTTTTTTAAATTCTCGTTTTGTCATTTTAATACCCCAGTTCTTTAACTAAATTTTGATAATATTTTTGTGCTGACTTGTAGTGATTATCTTTAACTAGTGCTAATGGTAATTCGTAAATTGAAACTGCTTCAGCAAAAGCAATCAAATTTGGAATGAATGTATCGGTCATTTTGATGTTGTGTGCTTCGGCAACTTCTCTTAGATTTTTCAACATAAACTTATGAGTGTTCGTATTTAATTGTGTTTTAGTTGGGACAATGTGGCGAACAATCACGTGTTTATCATCTGTAATTTTTAAAGTTGTTTCGGCATTTTTGACGGCGTACGTTTCAGGAACTGCAACAACGGTTAAGTCGTCAACAATTTCAACAATGTTTTCTAAAATAATATCAACGGCGGGTGCCATATCAAAAATAATATAATCATACTCATCTCTGATTGGGTCAATAAAATTTTTAAGGTGCTTATTTCTAAATTTTGGATCTTCTCCTGAAACAGCAATAATAAAATCAGATAGCGATTGATTACTTGGGACAACATCAAGATAATCATTAACATTGATAAAATAATCGGAAGCTTGTTTAGCGTCCCAACCACTACTTAGATAAGCGCCTAGGGTTGTTTGTAAATCGTCTGCGTCTACACCAAACGTTAAACTCGTGTGTCCTTGTGGATCGCCGTCAATCAATAGAACTCTTTTGTGTTGTAAAGAAAGTACCCCTGCAACATTGGTTGCGGTAGTAGTCTTTGCAACTCCGCCCTTGTTATTATAAAAAGCAATAATCTTAGCCATAAACTAATACCTCCTTTGCTATAACTATATTATATCAAACTATAACTACAATTACAACTATAACTGTAATTATAGCAATTCTCCTTTTGGACAGTTCTAATGAACACTTGCAATTCCTAGTATTGCACAGAAATAAAAAAGACCATTAGGGTATACCCTAGTGGCCGTTTTTGATCCATTATCAATGGCTTTTTAAATTAGGGCCTAGTACTTTTGGAATGGAAATACTTTCCAACACCAAAAATTCTAGACCCGATAAAATTAGTGATTTTCTGATAATTGAATGGGATATTGGTGGTGTTAATATGAGGAATCATGGTCAATATCTGATTATGATCAATAGGGATCATACCAACGTAGAAGTTGTTTAAATCAATAACGGTCAAAGAATTAGGAACACGCAGTTTAAGCGCTTCTTGGGCTAAAGCTTTCATATTATAGGCATTATTATCAGATATTAAAGTAATATCACTGCCTTCACAAAGGTAGAAATCTGCTGAAGCAACATTACCAAGTAGCTGAAAAGTTGACTGATTCATGATATCTCCCTGACTATTTACAAAAAAGTGCTTTATTTTGCAGAATTAGGCATGTCATTCTGTTCTACAAGTATATAATCAAAAGTAGGTTGGCTCAATATAATTGAGCGGGAAGGAATTTATAATGGGAGAAAAGAAATTACATTATAAAATGTATAAAGATGGCAAAAAATTCGTTTTTGCCGCAATTGCTACACTGTCTTTTTTTGTCTTCAGTGGGGTATCAACGGTAGCAGTTCATGCTGATACCACCTCAGGGAACTTAACTGCCGCCACTGTAAACAGCACTCGTGATACGAAGAGCGCTTCACCAGCAGCTACTGTAGGTGTCGGTGATACGAAGAGTGCTGGTCAATCAGCAGCTACTGTAGGTGCCAGTGATACGAAGAGTGCTGGTCAATCAGCAGCTACTGTAGGTGCCAGTGATACGAAGAGTGCTGGTCAATCAGCAGCTACTGTAGGTGCCAGTGATACGAAGAGTGCCGGTCAATCAGCAGCTACTGTAGGTGCCAGTGATACGAAGAGTGCTGCTCAATCAGCAGTTACTGCAGTAAGCAGTGCCAGTGATACGAAGAGTGCTGCTCAATCAGCAGCTACTACAGTAAGCAGTGCCAGTGATACGAAGAGTGCTGCTCAATCAGCAGCTACTGCAGCAAGCAGTGCAACGAAGGCCGATTCAACCAGTGCAGGTGGAAAACAGAGTGTAGCGCAGATAGCCACTAATGTTTCTAAAAATAGAGCAATAGTTACAACTAAGTTTGCTCAAAACTACGGTAGAAAGGTATTGGCAGGTTCAGTTACCAATACGGGTTTCTCAGTTAGTGATCCAGATTATCCATCTGGAATGTGGATTGATCCAGATAAGTCTCATTACAGTTATGAATGGTTGCAAGCAAAATATGGTGGAAACCAGATTGTTTTTTCAACTAATCGAACGGGCGATGGAATTGTTTATGTAACGGAATTATCGGCATCAAATAAGGTTTCAAATCAATACATTTTAAATCAAAATACTCAGCAAATATCTGCTTTACTTAATGGTACCATCTATTATAATGATGTTTATTTTGAAATGGTCCAAAGCTCTAGCAACAGTTTTGTTACTAAATATAATGCTAGTAAATTTGATAATAACAACTACAATACACTTTCTTGTTTTGTACCAAAATTGATCACACAAACAACTTATTACGTTGATAAAGATGGCAAACAAATCACCGACAGTAATGGTAATCCAGTTGCTGCTTATACACAAAAAGGGTTAGTTGGCCAAAATTATACGACGAACGACGTAAATGTTATAAATGGGTACTATGCTACTGCACCTGCTAATTCAAATGGCGTTATGTCACCATACGGAGAGATTGGTGCTAGTTATGTTAAAAACTTTCATGATGGAGTAGTTATTACTTACACTCAGACTGGTTCAGATGGAACAATGTCTGCTTCAATTGCTCAAAATGGAAGAGTTCTCAAAACATGGACAAGTATAGAGCCTTCAGATCCTACGATAATGTATCCATTAGGTGATACGACATACGGAATTAAAAATCCATATATCCCACAAACCTCTGATATTAAGTATGTTTACAACAAGCTCGGCAACTGGATTGTCTCTAATCCTGATGGCTCAACAACGTCAAGAATTTATCCCAATGATCCTAGTAACCCTACTAAGATTGCTGATTCATCGGTGCCTGATTATCCGGTTATTGCTTTTATTCCTGGCTATATACCTGAAGATCAAATGGGGACTCCTTTGGTGCCAGTTGATCCCGATGATCGTACTAAGGGCTATATTCCACCAACACCTTCTGATAATGGTACAGATACAACAATCACCTATACAGCAGATAAGCAAAAAGGTAGTGTCAGCTATGTTGATGATACGACCGGAAAAACTTTAAAGACGGA
>NZ_RHNN01000005.1 GCF_003946245.1 Levilactobacillus cerevisiae | reverse complement strand
GGCACCTACGGGTGGTCCTGAAGGCCTCTAGGTCTGTTGATGATTTGTTTTGGCACTTTGAATATTTAGTGACGACCTTAAAGGATGTCACAATCATTGATCTGTTTAGAGCCTATCATAAACGCGGTATTGCCGAGAATTTTATTAAAGAAGCCAAAGAGGGCTTTGGTTTTGACAAAACCAACAGTCATTCTTTTCAAGCTAACAATGTTCGGATGTGGTTAGCGGTTTTGAGTTACACGCTAACCCTCATGTTTAAACAGCTTGTATTGTCATCATCCATGCAAAGCAAGACGATTGGTACTCTCAGATTCCAGCTTTTTCATATCGCTGGTCGAGTGACAACCCATGCCCATAAAATAGTTGTTCATCTCAGCCGAAGTAATCCGTTTATTCAGTTATTTTGGTTTTCTCTTCATCGAATACACCAGCTAGACTAACGAATAAAAAAATGAAAACCTGTAAAATCAAGGGAGTACTGTATCATAAAGCAACACAAAGTGGTGCGCTTGTATCTTTACTTATATCTAAACTTGTAATAATAGTATCCGGCTCAAAAAGGGAGGTCTAAATCGGGAAAATACCGATTTAGACCTCCCTTTTTTCGTTGGAAATTTTGTTGATGAATAATCCAGGTTACATTTTGTGATTAGAATACAAGCTGACTTATCTTAGTCACCTTCCGCGAGCGCAATTATTTTTATCCCCACTCGTGAGGCGGCATAATAACGGTATGCTGAGGTAGTGAAGAAGAGCTGTGATTCAGCTTGCTAACTTTGCTAAACCGGCAACATTCGTTTTTCTAGGGGGAGTTATTTATGCAAAACGAAGATAGAGTATTTGAGACTTTTCTTCGGCAGTACCGCTCGATTTTTCGAGTGTTGATCAATGCCGCTGAACAGATCACCAGTCAGTATTCAGTGAGCTTTGAGCAGTATTTGTTACTGAAACAGATTCACGAGCAACGCAACATCACCTTGAGTGAATTGGCCGATTCAACCCGGACAACGCGTTCGGCAGCGGCCCGGAAGTTGCGTGCTTTACTGTTAGATGGCTTCGTAGAACAAGAAGCCAAGATGGACGACCGCCGGGTTAAATACCTGCGGCTAACCACCAAGGGGGCTAACGTAGAGCACGAGATTCGCCAGGCCTTTCTGCAGAGCGCGACGACTTGGGAAGAGATTCCTAGCGACCTGAGTGGCGAGGACATCAATCAGTTCTTCACCCAGTATCAACAAGACATTGCCGTTTGGGACCGGACGCGGCCTAAGTTCCGCCGCCCCGTCCTTCGCGCCAAGAAGAACGCCGCCAACAACGACTAGTTGCGGAAACCCAGATAGCGGTAACTTCCGTTCCCGGCGGCGAGTTCAAGGTGCCCTGCTGTGGGGCCCGGCTCCAGCCTGTGGAGCGGGCTTCCACCTCGCCTTGAAACCTCACTGAGACCCGTGAGTTTCCAAGGTCGTCCCATGCTCTAAGCTGAGAAAATTCACTCAGCTTAGAGCATCGACACAGCTGGGCACCTTGACTCGCCTCTGGTCACTGATACAGCGACTTGAGTTTCCACAGGCGTTGGCTGGTACGGTTTGATGTTCACTTGTTTTGAAATTAGCTCGTTGCTCCGCTTCATTTAGCCTTTGCAATCCGTGAACAATTTATTTGCCGGTCATGATTAAATGAGTTGTTCACACGACATAGCACCACTGATGCTTCCTATTGTAAAAGGTTAAAAGTACACGAGCTTGTGTTTCAGCCCATTCATCCAGGATTGTAGACTCTTATTAAGAAATTTGCATCAACGTTTTCAGCTACGGGGCGTTCCTCGGTACGTCATTGATGGCGGACAACATGCGTTCAATCTACTTGGTCACGGTAAAAGCAAGTGTGATCAAGCTAAATTTAAGCTCAACCGTGGGATTTTCCAGATAAATTATTCTGGAATATAGCGGCTTTGATATGCAGTTCAAAGCGAGCCGGGAGACCGCTCTTCGACTACCGGTGTCCTACCCACGGCATTCCGACCTAAATTTGGCGAACGCATTAACGCATGTTGCCGCGATCCTTATCGCGCTGAGAAACCCGTTCCAGTAAGCGTCACTGATCTCTAACCCAACTATTTTCAAATCTTAGATTCACGTAAGTCTAGGAGCCACCGACGTGCTCCCAGGCTTATTTTGTTGGCGTTCCTTGGGTATTATGAGAAAAGCATGATAAAACAGTTTCCTTTTACGCGTGAAAGGGTTAACCTGTTGTTAACAAATAGTTTTAAGGAGGATTTCTGTATGCGACTTGATAATTATTCGTCCAACCAAACCCTGCCCACCATGGCTAGTGGTTTCCCGGTGGACACTGCTCGACTGACCGATGACCTGTACGAAGCCGTCAATGGCAAGTGGGCCGAACAAGCGACCATCCCCGGTGACCACTCCTCGACTGGTGGCTTCATGGACCTGGTCGACAACATTGAACACACCCTGATGAGTGACTTTGACGACCTGCTGTCTGGCAAACTCACACCGGCTAATCCCGAAATGGCTGAGTTCAAGAAGCTGTACACCTTGGCGCTTGATTTCGACCAACGGGAAACGAACGGCGTTGCGCCCCTCAAGCCTTACCTGGCCAAAATTGAGGCACTGACCGACTTCAGCGACCTGAACGCCCATTTAGCAGAATGGTTCCTGACCGACCTGCCAACGCCCGTCGACATCAGTGTTGAGCCCGACATGAAGGACACCAGCAACTACGCCCTTTATTTGGACGCACCCAGTCTGATTCTTCCCGATAAAACTTACTACGAAAAGGACAATCCAGCGGCTAAACAACTGATGCCCGTCTTCACCGCTACGGCCACCAAAGTCTTAGTGCTCGCCGGCTACACCGAAGCACGCGCGCAAGAAATTGTTGAACAGGCCAAGGCCTTCGATGCCCAGATTGCGCCTCACGTGAAGTCCGCCGAAGAATCCGCCGACTACGTGAAGATGTACAATCCATTCCCATTGGCTGACATCGACGCCAAGATTGACAACCTCGACCTGACCGGCACGATTAAACAGTTGATCAACGACGTGCCCGACCAAGTTATCTTGCCACAACCAACCTTCTTCGATGCCGCCAACGACCTCTTGACCCCCGCCAACTTTGTTAACTTGAAGAGTTGGATGCTGGTCAACACGGCCCTGAGCGCAACCGGTGCGTTGACCGAAGACTTCCGCCAAATTGGGGGCACTTACCGTCGCGCCTTGTCTGGTCAAAAGGAAGCACGCTCACAGAAGAAAGCCGCCTACTACCTGGCAACCGGCACGTTTGGTCAGGTCGTTGGGGACTACTACGGTCGCAAATACTTTGGCGAAGCTGCCAAGGCCGACGTCCGTGAAATGGTCCTGAAGATGGCGCGCGTTTACCAGAATCGCCTCAAGACCAACGATTGGTTAAGCACCGCCACCAGTCAAAAGGCCATCGTCAAGTTGCAGAAGTTAACCATCAAGGTCGGCTACCCAGACGAAATCGACCCACTCTACAGCAAATTTAAGATCGACGAAACGGTTTCCCTCTTTGAAAACCTGCAAAATATCACGGAAATTGCCATCAAGAATCACTTCGACCACTGGGGCCAACCGGTTGACCGTAAGCGCTGGGACATGAGCGCCAACACGGTTAACGCCTACTACTCCCCATCGAACAACGAAATCGTCTTCCCCGCTGCCATCCTGCAAAAACCATTCTACAGTTTGGACCAACCTAGCAGCGCGAACTACGGCGGGATTGGGGCCGTCATTGCCCACGAAATTTCCCACGCGTTTGACAACAACGGGTCACAATTCGATGAGTTTGGGAACCTGAACAACTGGTGGACCGACGCTGACATGGCCCACTTCAAGGACCTAGCGCAAGCGATGATCGAAGAGTTTGATGGGATTGAATTTGCCGGCCAAAAGGTCAATGGTAAACTGACCGTCTCCGAAAACATTGCCGATGCCGGTGGGCTGAGCTGTGCTTTGGAAGCCGCCAAGTCCTCCACCGAAATCGACTTGAAGGCGTTCTTCATCAACTGGGCCAACGTTTGGCGGATGAAGGCAACCAAGGAATACATGCAACTCCTACTGTCAATCGACGTGCATGCGCCGGCTAAGTTGCGGGCCAACGTGCAGGTCAAGAACCTGGACGACTACTTCAAGACCTTCGACGTCAAGCCAACGGACAACATGTACCTGGCCCCAGAAAAGCGGGTCAAAATCTGGTAGCACCGGTTTAAACGGTCGCCTACCGAGCGGTCAAAATACGCTGGAACGCTGCGGGGAGGACACCCTCTCGGCTGACACTGATTTAACCCAGTAACCGCTCTTTTACCTTTCTGATGGTGGTATCTGTTAACAATTAAATTACTTCTTCCTAGCTCTCGTATCCCTTGTGGTTGCGAGGGCTTTTTTGACCGCAAAGAAGGAACCAGCCCATCCCCTACAGGATTCACTGATTCCTCAAATTTCAGATGCTATTCAGCGTCCTTTTTTGCCTGGCGCCGGGCTTCACGTTCTGCCTTGCGTTCGGCTTTTTCCTTGTTGCTCGGTACTTCTTGGTAGCCGTCCAGGTAGTTCACGTAACGCGCCATGGCGAACAAGTAATCCGACAACCGGTTCAGGTACTTCAGGATAGCGGGTTCCAACGGTTGTTCCAGGTTCAAAGCCACTGCTGACCGTTCGGCACGCCGCGCAACTGTCCGGGCATATTGCAACCGGGCGCCGGCTTCAGAACCACCGGGCAAAATGAACTCGGTCAATTCAGGCGTGCTGTCCATGAAAAAATCGACCCGTTCTTCCAAGGCAGTCGTGTCCGCTAACGTCATTTCCTGGTGGCGCTCCACACTGATGTCGGCCTCCAGCATGTACAATTTGCGTTGCACTTCGCTGATTTCGTCAACCAGTTCCGGCCGCTCACTCAAGCTAGCAACCACGACGCCCAGGTAAGATTGAAACTCATCAATGTCACCCAACGTCACGATCTGCGCATCGGTCTTGGACACCATCTTACCGCTAATCTGCTTCGTCATTCCTTGATCACCAACACGCGTATAAATCTTCATAGTCTCATCCACCTCAGTTTAATTTGACGATTTGAAAAAGAGCATCGCCATTTTCGTTAAAAACGCTACGTTTAGATAATACAAGAAGCATTGATCAATGTACAATCAATGCTTCAAGAATTTCAGATTTAATTTTAAAGTTCAAAACTAACAGCCCACATCCAAGGACACCAACCGGTAAGTTTCCACCTTGCTGCCCCAGCCGGAGGTAGCCAGACAGAGCCCTGTGTCGGTGGCTTTAGACGAGCGGTTCTCTCGTCTTAGGCCACGGCCGAGCTTGTACACTAACGGTTCTTGTGAAAACTTAAATCACAAGTAAAAACCATACAAACAAGGACACCAACCGTTAAGCTTACCGTTGCCATCAGTGGAGGTGACCGGATACGGAGTCCTGTGTCGAGGCTGTTTAATCGGCGATTTTCCGATTTTTCAGCCTGATAATACAAGAAGCATTGATCAATGTACAATCAACGCTTCAAGAATTTCAGATTTAATTTTAAAATTCAAAACTAACAACCCACAACCAAGGACACCAACCGGGAAGTTTCCACCTTGCTGCCTCAGCCGGAGGTAGCCAGACAGAGCCCTGTGTCGGTGGCTTTAGACGAGCGGTTCTCTCGTCTTAGGCCACGGCCGAGCTTGTAGACTCACGGTCTTGTGAGGCTTCAAGTCGCCCTGAAGACCGCCCTTTGGCTTCAGGTCTGCCCCACAGGAGCGGCGTCTGGCTACCGCAGGCGGCAAGCAAACCGCAAGGTAGAACCTTAACGGATTGGGCAGGCACCGCCGGCACAATCGGACTGGTCCACCAGCTCAATATCCTTCTGGTCATGGTTCCCAGTCATCGCAGCGAAGGTTTCCGCCACGTCAGCCGTGATTTCTGCACACTTTTCCGTGTAGGTGTTGGCATCGATAGGTTCCTTAGGCGCTTGCTTGAAGTCGGCGCCGCTGTATGGCAACAGGGACGTGGACTTGATGGTGTTCCGGTACTGCATCAAGAGGTCGCTGATCTGATCGCCCTCTTCTGGCTGGAACGTCACGGTACAACTAACCGCGTTGTCGGACCAGTACGTCTGCAGGAAAGCTTGGGTGGCAAATTGTTCCGCCATCGACACTTCACCAGCGGTCGCAAAAGCAGCTTGATCAGCGTGTGCGGCCTGGACAGGGAATTCCACACACATCGTGTTTTGACTGTAAACGTCGGGTTCGACCTTGTAGCCACTTGCCTTCAAGGCTGGCAGCAGTGGATCGCTGTCCTGGAAGCGAATCCGTTGAATCAGGTAACGGGCATAGTGGAAATGCATCCCTTCAGAAACGCCAGCTAATTTTGCCACGGTCCCAGAAGGCTTCACCGTCGTGTGCTTGATGGATGGTTGGCAACCCAGCGTGTCAGAGTAGTCCTTGTCCGCCTTCACCACGGCAGCATAAAGATCACTGAAGCGTTTAACGGCCGTTTGATTGTAAATGGGGGCCATCACCGTCTTGCCAGTCGTGTCATCGCGCTTGGCCTCAAAACCAGTCACCACGCGGTGTTTAAAGGTCTTCAAAATCCAGTCTTGAATCCCAGACATGGAAACCCCAATCCGCCGGTTCTTTTGGATGGCATCGCGAGAAACTTCCCAGTCATAGTGACTGAACGTGACCCGCTTGGTGTAACGAGCGCCCAAACCAAAGGCGTCTTCTAGTTGCCAACCTTGTTCTTCAGCAACACTTGGGAACACTTCAAAGAGGTTGCAAGGTTCGCCGTTACTCAAAGAAATTTCGCCACAAGGGTTGGTCCCTTCGACGGCTTCGTCGATACCTTCTTGACGGCCATCAATCAAGCGGCCGTAATCACGGGACAGACCCAGGTTAACGATCCCGGGTTCACCGTTGTGTTGAATGGAGTCCGCGATGGGTTGGTAGTCGGTAAAGCTACTGTCAACGGCGACACTGTTGTTGGACGCCCACCGGTGATGGTAGAGCTTGTCCTTATCCTGTTTCATGGTAATAAAGTCATCGTCTTCGGACCCACCCAGGGCGAGTTCAGCGGAACGACGGACGTTCCCAGCAACGACCGTCTTACCGATCATATTGCCCATGTCGGTGCAGTCGACAGCGGTCAGCTTGCGGCCAACTGCGTCGTTTAAAATAGAATTGATATCAAATAACATTTCGACTAATGGCATGGGACCAGAAGCCGTCCCACCGAAGCCGTGGATTGGCGCGTCTTTGGGCCGAATATCGCTAATGTCTAAGACAACTTTAGTTTTGTCATCGGGGTTGGTGCCATCAAAATGGGCATCAATCATGTTGGCGTTGGCCAGAACCCAGCCTTCACGGGTGTCGGGCAAGCGGTAGTAGCGGGTGTCAGCCAAGGAGTTGGCGTGCATCCAGTCGGACTTGTCTACGGCCCCTAATTTCAAGGAAGCGTCGTAGGAGTCACTCTCGCTGTCGATCAGCACGGTCAAATCCACGTGGTTGTCGACCTGGGGCATCTGTTTCACGTTGTTCGGCGTCACGGAGAAGCCGACACCGCCGCCCTTCATCAGTTGATCGAACATGAAGGAAAATGGCATGGAAGCCGCAATCTGTTCAGGCTTCAGGTAACTAGGAATAATGTGGCTGTCCCCATAGGCTTGTGGCCGAACAGCGATGAACCAACAGTTGTTCAGTGCATCCCCGTTCCGATGTTGGTACTCGGTCCCGGAGATCCACAGGTTCCGGCCGGAAGGTGTTGCGGCCAGGCCATAAATCAATTTAAAGAGGTTCTGCGCTTCTTCAGTTAAATCTTCAATCACTTGGGAGTCAACGGTGTCGGCCTGCAAGCGGGGATCGAGGTTAATGTTCCCCTCAACCACCCGTTGCACAGTTTCCGGCCACTCTTCGTTGCGACCCTGTTCTGGGAGCCAGCGTGCGTAGGTCCGCTTGTAGGTTACCCAACCGAGTTCACCCCAATGTGGTGTGACTTCATTTTCTGTTTTGGCGATAAATTCGGGCGTCAAATGTACTGGCGCTGCGGTTTCTACGTTCATCATATCAATCTCTCCCGTTCTTTAAGCTTGTACCACATATGGTATCGCATTTACCGATCGAATACAACATATGGATAAATTTAACTGTCCCCTGGACATTTGAGATTGAGCCGCTACTAACAAATTTGGCCAAAAAAGCAACCATTTTCGTCCGCCCAGTTAATTGTAATTGGACAAACAAACTGCCCCCTACAAGAAGGCTGAAACTGGCAAAGGTGAACGGCCGACACCTGAAGCAGTAAACTAACTGGCTAGAACGCAATTCAAATTCGGAACCATTTGGCCCAGAAAACAAAAAAATTTTAAAAATTTTCCAGCAGTTTTTCGCTCCACCAAGTCACCTTACCAACCACCTGAGATGGCTAGCAAAGCGGTGGACAGACTAGCCGGCGACCCCAATAATGGCCCTGACAAGCCACGAGCCGGCTGGCGGGCATCACTTGCAGTATCTTGCAAGTGACCTCTATATCTCTTACACTAGAGCCTGCCAGTACGCTCAGCGAGGGCACCACGCAAATCTCGTGCGTAACTATTTTGTTCACTGGCATTTCGGGGAGGCACACACATGTACAAACTCTATCTCAAGCAACAAGTCTGGTCATTGCGGGACAAATTTGCCGTTTTAAATGAACGCGATCAACCGGTCTATCAGGTGGTCGGCAGTGTTTTTCAAATAGCCAAGCATTTCGACATTCTAGACCGTAATAAGCGCATTGTGGGCAGCGTCACCAAGAAGCCGCTCACCTGGCAACCGACCTTTTCTTTGGAAATTGGTAGCCAGCAGGTGGCGACGATTCAGAAACGGTTCACCTTTTTCAGTTCGCGCTACGAGTTGTCGGCCGTGGGTTTGGCGGTCACCGGCGACGTCTGGGACATGAATTTTGAAGTCGCCAGGCAGGGGCAGGTCAGTGGCCGCGTTGCTAAGCGCTGGTTCACCGTGGGCGACAAATACGAAATCACAATCATCAACGAGGCAGACGAACTACTGCTAGTAGGCCTGGTCATCGCCATCGCCTATGTCAAACAGATGCAGGCAGGCGCAGCAGCCGCAAACGCTAGCCGGTACTAGCCGGTTGGTACTCTGGATAACTGCCCGAAAGCACCAAAAACGGCCCAGCTAACAGGGATTCAATCCACAAAATTGGTTAAAAATTACCACCTGCGGCTGCCAGAGATTCTGATTATTCTAAACCAGAACGTTGATGAGACCATCGCTGGACTGGCACGTTGGTACGCAATAATTGGCCACAGCCTACGTAGGTGTTTCGGTCTTAATTTGGCGAACGGTAAACTGACGGTTTTAGACTCTGTTGCCCATTCCAGCGGTATACGCCTACTTTGTAGTAGGTGATCCTGGCAGCTTAACTCTCAATCCTTTGCTAACTAACGTAAACAGGCTTAGACCCCCATGAGGACGTCTAAGCCTGTTTACCATTTTATAAATGTATTTTTAAACGTGACTTTGAGCCGCGGCGTTACCACTCAACCACGACGTCCACCCACTCACAACAGAGAAATAGGCCGGTTTAAACAAGTGTTAGCCGCAGGGATGGTGAAAATGAGCCAAGCCGTGGGAATTGCCTAAGCGACGGTTTGCGTCGCTTAGGCAATTGGTATCTTTGAGACGCGCTTCTCAGCGGCTCAAAGTAAGCCTGGAGACCGCCTTTCGGCTCCAGGCGGCCGCCCACAACGATCCGGTCTCAACCACAACATCCACCCACTTCCAGCAAAGAAAATAGGCCGGTTCAAACTAGTATCAGCCGCAGGGCTGGTGAAAATGAGCCAAGCCGTGGGAATTGCCTTAGTGACGGTTTTCGTCGCTTAGGCAATTGGTATCTTTGAGACGCGCTTCTCAGCGGCTCAAAGTAAGTCCAGAGACCGCTTCCCAGGCTCTGGACGTCCGCCCACAGCGATCCGGTCTCATTTTCACCAGCCCGGAGGCGATGACAAACACCAGAGTTAAAACCCAAAAGGGCCTATTTAGAGCCGGTGCTTTCGCGGAGCATGAGTTCAGTCCCCACAGTAACCAACTGTGGCGTAGTCCGACCAGTCTCAAGACGGTTTTCAACCATGTCCACCGCCGTCGCGCCCAGCAACTCCGTATTCACGTGAACGCTGCTCAGCTCGGGGAACACGTACTTCGCAATCGTCGTGTCGTTAAAGCTAAACAGGTTCACCCGTTGCGGCACATCAATGTTATTTTCGTGCAACGCCTTGAGTGCGCCCGCAGCCATCGGATCATTCGTAATGAAAAATGCCGTTGGCAGGTCATCCCCAAGTTGGGCAATGGCCGTTTGCATTTCTTGATAACCGGAATGATTGGTGTAGTCGCCGCCAAAGACCAGCCGCGGATTGTAGGCATCACGCGCCTCCATTTCCCGACGGAATGCCTTGTAACGCGGATCAACGACCTCTAACTGCCCGTCGGTGGTCCATTCACTGCCATAAATTAAGCCCAGTTCCTGTTGGCCTTGCTTGGCGTAAAAATCAACCACTTGGTTCACAGCGAACCGGAAATCAGTGACGACACTGTCGTACCCATGACACAACTGATCCTGATCCACAAAGACCAGGTTCGGCGTCAATTGGGCCATCGCCTCAACCTGCTGGTCACTAAATTTGCCGATGGCGATAATGGCATCAACATCGGGATCAATGGCCTGCAGGTCGTTTTGAAACGTTCGGGTCGCTAAAATTCGCCGTTCTTCACAGCGCTTTTCCAGGCCCAACCGAATCGACATGTAGTACAAATCATCCAGTTCCTTGGTTTTCGAGTACCACTGGACGATGGCAATCTTCAACTGCTTGCTGGGTGAGGCCGTTCGGTGCTTTGACTTGGTGTAGTTCAGCTCCTCTGCGACTTCAAAAATCTGCTTTCTGGTGGACTCACTGACTGACAGCGTCCGGTCGTAGTTCAAGACCCGTGACACGGTTGCCAGGGAGACACCGACTGATTTTGCAATATCCTTTAGCGTGGCTGCGATTGCCATCACCCCCTTCATCTTATTTTATCATTAAACTTACGCGCCGTGGTAACTGATTCCGCCGGGTGGGGCGCGATTCCACCTCCGGTAGTCTAGGTACGCTTCACCCTGTGGGACCCGTCTAAAGCCTGAGAAGCGGTCTTTATACTCGGTTTTGAGGCTTGAAAACCCCAAGTCTCAAAACACGGTCCGTGCTGTAGGACTGGCAGACCACCAGTCCAACACCACTGTCACAGGGTTCGGTACCTAACTACCTCCGGCTCCATCACGTCCCACCCGGCTACACTTACCACGAGCGTCATTTACTTCTGTCATCAATGTAGCGGTTGCTGGGCAATTCTTTTGAATTGGTCCATCGCCAGCCATCTACAATCTGGTACAAACTTATGTACCACTTAAGCTACCCCATCCAGCACACCAAAATTTTCAGTAACCAACCAATTGCTGCCTGGACTAGCTTAACTGGTAAACACTTTGACTACCTAATACAACGTAACCATCAGCCAAAATACGCCGTGACGTGCCCATGGACCACACTTCATCCACTGTGTCAGTGACTAGAGGCGAGTCAACGTGCCCAGCTGTGTCGATGGCCTTAGCTGAGTGATTTTCTCACGTTAGGCCATGGGACGACCTTGGCGACTCACGGTTCTTAGTGAGGCTTCAAGTCGAGGCGGAAGACCGCTCCTCAGGCTGGAGCCGGGCCCCACAGCAGGGCACCTTGAACTCGCCGCCGGGAACGGACTCCACCACCAATGGCTAATCGTTGCCTAAACGTCACATGGGGTTGAGTCGCTTAGCATGGCCAACGCCACCCCAAGCCACGACAACCCCATGGTTTGCGTATCCGATTCAACTATAGTCGATCAAGAACCTCAAATCACTATTAAGTGATACAACAAATAACAATCATCAGTCCACAACCGACGTCACAGTGCCAACGACTAAGACCAGTGAACCGCAAATCTACGGTCTGAACCAGTGTTAGCCGCAGGGCTGGTGAAAATGAGCCAAGCCGTGGGAATTGCCTTAGTGGCGGTTTACGCCGCTTAGGCAATTGGTATCTTTGAGACGCGTACTTCAGCGGCTCAAAGTAAGCCCGGAGACCGCCTTTCGGCTCCGGGCGCCCGCCCACAGCGATTCGGTCTCATTTTCACCAGCCCGGAGGCGCTGGCAAAGGACCGTTTAGATTTGCGCGATGAACTGGTCTAAGGCCGCTTGGCCCTTGGCGTTGCGTTTGAAGACGCCGGCGTCGGCCAGAACCCGGGCGAAGACATCGCCAATCGCTTGGTGCAACACCGTAGTGACGTTCTCTGGCTTCAACTGGTTGTGTTGCTTGATGTCATCGGCCCAAGCCCGATGCATGTCCGCCATCTCGTTGGGCTGGTCGAGCAAGTATTTCGTGACTTCCGCCATTTCATCCTTGAGCCGTGCTGGCAGGATTGCCCGCCCCATGACTTCGATCAGACCAATATTTTCCTTCTTGATGTGTTGGACATCCTGGTGCGGATGGAAAATACCATCGGGATAGGTGGTCGACGTTTGGTTGTCTCGCAGGACAATGTCCAAAACGTAGTCGGCGCCATCCCGGTACGCGATAGGCGTGACCGTGTGATGCCGAGTCCCATCCGTGTAAGCCCGGACGTCAACGCTCTCGTCTGAATAGTCGATCCAGCTGTTTAAGACCTTCGTTGCGGCATTGATCAGTGGTTCTGGCTGGCTCCCACGCAAGCGGATGTCCGTCATTGGCCAGTCGACAACGCCCGCGGTAACCCCGTCAATACCGAGGTCAATTTCACGGTCGATGCCGGCCTTCATCATTGGAAAGTTGTGCTTACCGCCTTGGTAGTGGTCATGCGTCAACATGGATCCCCCAACGATTGGCAAGTCAGCGTTACTGCCGACAAAGTAGGTTGGCAACGTCCGCACGATTTCCAGCAAGTTGGTAAACGTATGCTGGTTGATAATCATTGGCCGGTGTTCTTGGGCCAAGAAGATTGCGTGCTCTGAGAAATAAGCGTACGGGGAGTACTGGAAGCCCCAGGTCTCGCCACCCAGCATCAGGCGGATAATCCGGTGATTGCTACGGGCGGGATAGCCCAAACGGCCCAGGTACCCTTCGTTCGTCATGCACAGTTGATCCAAGGGGTAGCTGGTACTCTTCTGGGTCAAGGCTGCGGCAATGGCTTTGGGGTCCTTTTCCGGTTTCGACAGGTTGATGGTGATTTCTAATTCACCAGCCGCAGTCTTGGCCGGGAAGACCACATTTTTCGCGATATTCCGGGTCTTGATATAATTATTATTTTGACTCAACTGGTAGAACCAGTCGGTCGCCTTACTAGGATTGTCCTGGTACCGGTCCCAGAAACCGCGGTTCAACGCGGATGGTAGTGGTGTCATGAAGTCCATCAATTGTGATTCCAAGATTTCCTTGGGACTTGGTGAATCTTCAACTTTACCGTTGGCGACGGCCGTTTCGATCATGGCGTTAACCAGGTCAATGGGCTCGTCGGAAGCAGCGGCCCGCGCCACACCGTCACCAATCAAGGCGAAGATGCGGTTCGTGACGTACTGCCGGTCCAGTTCCGTGTAAGGCGCTGGGGAGGAAACGATATGATCAATGAACGTTTGAATTGTGTCTTTGGCCATCTTACTTCGCCTTCCGGTCGTTGTAGCCTTGTGGATGCGTTTGCTTCCAGTTCCAGGCCGTCCGAATGATGTCTTCAACGTTGTCAAATTGTGGTTGCCAGTTCAAGACTTCACGCGCCTTGTCACTAGCAGCAATCAACGTGCTAGGATCACCGGCACGCCGTGGGGCCATTTTGGCAGGGATTTCCTTGCCGGTCACTTTGCGAGCTGCTTCCAGCATTTCTTTGTTGGAGAACCCAGTTGAAGAACCGAGGTTAAAGGCATTGCTGTCGTTGCCGGCCTTCAGGTATTCCAGCGCTAAAATGTGGGCGTCGGCTAAGTCCACTACCTGGACGTAATCCCGAACGTTGGTCCCATCCTTGGTTGGGTAATCGCTACCGAAGATGGACAATTCCTTGCGTTCGCCAGCGGCTACCTGCAAGATAATTGGGACCAAGTGGGTTTCTGGATGATGGTCTTCACCAATGCTGCCGTCTTCCTTGGCACCGGCAACGTTGAAGTAGCGTAAAGCCACAAACTTGATGCCGTAAGCCTTGTCAGACCAGCCCATGATCTTTTCCATCATCAGCTTGCTTTCACCATAAGGATTGGTTGGGATCTGGGGATCCGTTTCCTTGATAGGGATTTGCTTGGGTTCACCGTAAGTTGCGGCGGTTGAAGAGAAGACAATCCGTTTCACGTTGTGCTTGTTCATGACTTCCAATAAGGAAATCATGCCGGCCGTGTTGTTGTCGAAGTATTTCAAAGGCTTTTCCATGGATTCAGGGACGATGGAGAAGGCTGCGAAATGCATAACCCCTTCAATGTCTTCCTTATCAAAGACGTCGTTCAGGAAAGCCTGATCGTGGATGTCTCCTTCATAGAAACGGGCCTTGTCGTTCACTGCGGCCCGGTGACCGGTGACTAAGTTGTCAACTACGGCAACATCATAACCCTTTGTGATTAAACGATCTACGGCGTGGGAGCCGATGTAACCGGCACCACCTAAGACTAAAACTGTCATTGATCAATTCCTCCTCAATTATGTAGCTTCGTGGTTAACGCCTTGTCCGCCTGCGGCCGTTAGGTATTCCGCTCCTGTGGGGACCACCCGAAGCCAAAATGCGGTCTTCGGGTTCGCCTTGAAGCCTTGCAAGAACCACAAGGCTCCAAGGTCGTCCCGTGCTGTAAGCCCGGAAATTCACCGGGCAAACACCACCGACACAGGTGCTCCATACCTAACTGCCTCCGGCTACGGCAACAACCACTAACCTGCACGCACTCTTTCCATTGCCTGTCTTGGTTGGTGGTTGGCGTTGTCTCGTCGTTAACCATAAAACTTTAGTACATTCATCTATTATAAAACTTATGCGTTATTGGTGTTAAGTTGTTTCGACGATTTGGTCGTTACTGGTTGGACTGGTTTGGCGACTGGTCGTTGCCAGTTCGATTGCCGAAACGTGCTACTACCGGGCAGCTAGTTCCGCTTAACCCCACTAATCCAAGAATCCAGGTTCGAGATTCCCGGCTTAGTGACGTTAATGCTCGCTAGCTAACCGCCCTTCGTACCACTCTTACTTTTGAAACGTGCTACTGCCGGGCAGCCGGTTCCGCTTAACCCCACAAGACCAATAATCCAGGACCAGGATTATTCGCCTTGTGACGTTAATGCTCGCCGACTAACCGCCCTTCGTACCACTCTACTTCGTTAATTCCTTAGGGCCGTCCGCAATTTCTGCGACGTAGAATTCTGCCTTGTGGCCGATGGTGTCTTCGTAGACCTTGCCAACTGCTGCTTCAAAGGCTTCTACGTTGCTCTTCTTGACGATGGCAATGGCACAGCCACCGAAGCCGGCACCGGTCATCCGGGCGCCTAAGACACCTGGTTGTTCCCAAGCCGTTTCAACTAACGTGTCTAGTTCCTTACCCGTTACGGCAAAGTCGTAGTGCAAGGAAATGTGGGAGGCGTTAACCAAGTGGCCGAAGCTTTCGAGGTCACTCTTTTGCAGAGCGGCGAAGGCCTTCAAGGTCCGTTGGTTTTCGAAGACAGCGTGACGGGCGCGCTTGATCAAGGTTTCGTCATTGATCAGGTAAGCGTTTTGGTCAAATTGGTCTTCGTTCAAGTCACCCAACGTCTTGATGTCGAGCTTCGTTTGCAGACGACGTAAGGCTTCTTCACATTGCGCCCGGCGTTCGTTGTACTTGGAGTCGGTCAACTCACGGCGCTTCTTGGTGTTCATGATGACCACCACGTTATCGCCCAAGTCCAGCGGTGCGTATTCGTAACCCATGGTGTTGGTGTCCAGCAGCATGGCTTGGTCTTTCTTCCCCATACCGATGGCAAATTGGTCCATGATCCCGGTGTTCAAACCGAAGTAATCATTTTCAACTTGTTGGCCAACCTTAACCATTTCGACTTCGTCCAGCTTCATGTCATATGCGGCATGGAGGATTTCACCCATCAACATTTCCATGGATGCGGAGGAAGATAAGCCAGAAGCGTCTGGTAAGTTCCCGTGCACGAAGAGGTCAAAGCCATGGTCGATGGTTAAGTTTTGCTTGGCCAGCTCGAACAGCATACCCTTCAGGTAGTTGGCCCAGTTATCAGCCTTGTCAAATGCTAAGTTGTCCAGTGAGAACTTCAGCATGCCGGCGTCTGGCACGTTAGCCGAGTAGACGCGGAATTGCTTGTCATCACGAGCTGAGTAAGCGGCGTAGGTTCCCATGCTGATAGCAGCTGGGAAGACGTGTCCACCGTTGAAGTCGGTGTATTCACCGATTAAATTGATCCGGCCGGGGGAGAAGAACACCCGTTGTGGTGCGACATCAAATTTTTCTTGGTATTCAGTTGCTAAGCTGGCGAAATCCATGGCTATTAACTCCTTAATAAATTTTTAGTAAAACTTTACTACAATTATCATAGTCGCTTTCAGCGGCAATGTCAATGAATTTGTGAAGCGCTTTCTTTACCGATATACGGTGGCTCTCACCATTTGATAGTGGCCGTTTCACCCCTCGCATCAGCCCCACTACTGCTCCTACAGCAGCGGTCATATCCAGCGCATTCTACAGAAAAGCCCCAGGTCATTATCCTGAGGCTTCCTAAGTCTAAATTAGTCTTCAGTTGTCGCCTTTTCTGCGGCTTCTTCTTCGACTTTTTCATTTTCTAATTTACTTTCCAACTTCTTAACGATTTCCGCATGCTTCTCTTCAGACAAGGTAACCTTGAACTGGTAGATCAAAGCGGAAACAATCAACAGAATCATTGGCATGTAGAAGAT
Organism: Levilactobacillus cerevisiae; assembly: GCF_003946245.1. Taxonomy (GTDB): domain Bacteria; phylum Bacillota; class Bacilli; order Lactobacillales; family Lactobacillaceae; genus Levilactobacillus; species Levilactobacillus cerevisiae. Next base: position 127,385 of record NZ_RHNN01000005.1, on the reverse strand, counting down.
GAAGGAATGGAAGATGAACATTCCGTGAGAGGTAATATCGCTAGGCTTAGCGTTACCAGTCATCCCGGCGTGAACGGCCGCAATAACAACGATCCCAGTTGAGAAGGCCCCAGCTAATTTATCAATCAAAGGACGAACGGACAACGTAACGGATTCGTTCCGCGTGCCGTTCTTCCATTGGCCATATTCCACGCTGTCGGTGATGGTCATCAGAGCAGCTAAGAAAATCATTGGGTATGGGAAGAAGAAGATGGCATCGGCGATGTACATCATGATGGCACTGTCGCCGGCAAAGTTAAACAGAATGTAGCCGACTAACATCATGCAAATCCCACCGACGTAAACCCCACGCCGACTGATCTTGGAAACGATGATTGGGAACAGTGGTACGGAAATGATTCCCAAGAAGGCCGTGACAATACCAATGATACTGTAAGCAGCGGCGTTACCAATGACGTAACGGAAGTAGTAGATCAACAGTGAGTTGGTAACCACGTAGCTCAAGGCAAACAACAGGTATGAGAACCCTAACCACATCAATTGGTCATTTTCACCAATAACTTTGAAGACGTCACGGAACCGCGTCCGTTCAGTGTTTTCACGAATCAAGTTCTTGGTTTCTTTCGTTCCAAAGAAGGTAGCCAAGGCACCTAACAGTGAAACCAACCCAATAACAGTTGCGAACCCTAACCAACCGGCACGGGTTTGGGTGCTCCCATGACTGCCGGAGAACATTTGTGAGAAGTAGATAACCAATGGGGTAACAACAATGATAACCCCTTGGGAACCCAAGGTAGAACCGAAACGACCAACAGTCCCGAAACGGTTACGAACCTTGGTATCAACACTCAAGGCTGGTAACATGGACCAGAATGAAATATCTTTGAATGAATAGAAGATATCCATGATGACGAAGACGATCCCGAAGAGCATGAAGTACATCGATGAGTTCGAATCTGCTAAGCCAAACAGGCTAGAGAACATCAGGATCAACCCAACGGAACTGACGATGGCCCCGGCAAGTAACCAAGGCTTGAACTTACCCATCTTGGTATCGGTGTTGTCGACCATCCCACCAATCATGGGGTCAAAAGCAATTTCAATTAAACGAATAACAACAACCATCGTGGTAACGATTCCAGCCTCAGCAGCGGAACCCTTACCAACGAATAAGGCACTGGTAACAAAAATAGCAAAATAAGTATTAAGTGTTGCGTAGAAGGCATCGTGTCCAAATGCCCCTAAAGCATATGATAGATATTGCTTAACCATTATCTCTTTCACACCTTTCACGGGAGAAACGTTTCTAACGACTAATCGGTGACCACTGCGTATTAGTGGTACCGGTGTTCAATGATCTTGGAAAGAACATCTTCCCGTTGTTGCGCCTTCGCCATATCGAACTGGGATTCTTCCAGTTGATTAAAGTCTTGCGCCAATAATGTTGCTTCCAGGTAAAGGGTCAGTTGTCGTTTGATGTACAACTTATTCTCTTCGTCTGGATACTGAGCGTTCCCGCCCAAAACAGCAGCAGCGAACTCTGCTGGATCCAACGTAATCTTGTCATCCTTCTTAGCCATTTTGAAACACCTCTGTTTTCTAAAATAAAATTTAGCTAAATCTGGTAAAACTACCGCTTGCCATTTCAGTAAAATGTAAGCGCTTTACAATCATTATTCTAAGGACATCTCCGCTTAAATGCAACCACTTTCGTTGTGTAATACTGAACTAAGTATTCCGGTACGCCGCAATTGTAAGCGATTGCAATCGGTTGCAATTTCTTGATAAAAAATTTAGTAAAACTTTCTAGTAAAGTCGTCAGCGATTGTCGGCCTATTAACTATTTTGGTGTTTTATTTTGAAAGTTTGTGAAAATGAACGATTGAGTGGTAACCGTCAAGAAACAAGGACCAGCAACCAAACAAGAGCAAGCCGCCCCTGCAAACCGTCGCCAACTGACACAAGCCACTAAGCAATGTAAACAAAAAGCAGCATGCCACCCACCCCGCTCAGGAGGTAAGGCAACATGCTGCAAAGTAATCAGATTAAAGACTCATAAACCACCTATAAATCAGGTTAAGTCGATGTCAGCCGTGAGGACAGAAAAAATGGGCTCAGCCGGGGGATTTCCTGTGTGTTCTTCTCAGGAAATGGTGCTTTTAAGACTTGGTTCTCAAAGGCTTAAAACAAGCCCGGAGACCGCCCTTTGGCTCCGGGCGTCCTGCCCCCAGCGTTCCAGCCCATTTTTTTCTGTCCGGTAAGGCGAAAACTACTTAACCGAATTAACGTATTGCTTTAAAGCGGTCTCGTAACTGGCCAGCCGCTTTTGTGCCGCGGCGTCCGTCGTGTCACTGGCCCCAATGTAGAACTTCACTTTCGGCTCAGTCCCAGAAGGCCGGATGCAGATCCAGGTGCCATCGCTCAGCCAGTATTTCAAAACGTTCGACTGTGGCAGATCAATCGTGCTGGTCGTGCCATCGGCTGCCGTCTTGGTGCTGGTTGAAAAGTCTTCGACCGTCTCAATGGTGCTGTCGGCAAAGGACTTCGGTGCATTTTCCCGGAACTCACTCATCAAGTGGGCCATCTGGTCAGCCCCATCGACGCCTGGGAATTCCTCAAACGTGGTCTTCTCAGCAAAGTAGCCGTAGGTCGCGTAGAGTTCTTCGATGCCGTCGTAGAGGGTCATGCCGCGCTGCTTGTAATCGGCAGCGACTTCGGCCAAGAGCACCGTCGACTGGATGGCATCCTTGTCGCGCACGAATGGCTTGATCAAATAACCATAACTTTCCTCAAAACCAAACAGGAAGGTATGCTCATGGGTCGTTTCGTATTCATGAATCTGTTCCGCAATAAACTTGAACCCAGTCAGCACGTTCTTCATTTCCACGCCGTAAGCGGCCGCAATCTTGGTCGCCAGCTCGGTAGAAACGATGGACTTCACTACGCGACCGTTAGCGGGCAACTGACCAGCTTCTTTGCGGGCCTTTAAAATATAAGCCAACAAAATTGAAGCAATCTGGTTTCCCGTCAACAGTTGGTATTCGCCGTCTGGTTGGCGCACAGCGGCACCCAACCGGTCAGCATCGGGATCGGTGGCCACTAACAGGTCAGCGCCCTCCTTCTTCCCCAGCGCAATCGCCATGTCAAAGGCCTGAGCGAACTCAGGATTGGGAAACGGCACCGTTGGGAATTCAGGATCGGCAATCGCCTGTTCGGGCACCATGGTAAAGTTTTCAAACCCCGCGCCACGCAAGGCCCGTTCGCCAATCACTTTCCCCGTCCCGTGGAGTGGCGTGTAGATCAGCTTCATGCTCTTCCCCACTGAGTGGACCAGGTCATGGTTGATTGTCACGCTCTCAACGTTTTGCAGGTAAGGTTGGTCGACGTCTTCACCGATGATCTGTAAGGTCTTGGCGGCCCGCAGTGCTTGTTCGTCGGCCACGGCAATCGCAAAGACGTCCTTAGCGGAGCGGACAAAATCGGTAATCATGTCGGAAGCCTTAGGCGGCATTTGCCCACCGTCTGGCCCGTAAATTTTGTACCCGTTGTATTGCTTCGGGTTGTGGCTGGCCGTAATCATGATGCCCATGGCCGTGTTCAAATGGCGCACGGCAAAGGACAGCTCGGGTGTGGGCCGCATGTCATCGAAGACAAAGCTAGGAATATTGTGCGCACCCAACACGTGAGCGGCCTCGTGAGCAAAATCACGGGAGTGGTAGCGGGAATCAAAGCTGATGGCAACCCCGCGTTGCTTAGTGGCGTCGTCCAGGGTATCCAAATAACGGGCGACCCCTTCAGTGGCTTGCCGAACCGTGTAAACGTTCATCTGGCCAATGCCGGGTCCCATCACGCCACGCATGCCGGCGGTCCCAAAACTCATGGGCGCGGTAAACGCGGCTTTCTTGGCGTCATCATCGTTAGCGATGGCGTCGAGGTCGTGCTTGATGTAAGGAATCATCGTTTGCTGTTGTTGCCAAACTTGATAATTATCTTGCCAACTCATGTTCAAATCTCTCCTTATACTTTACATTTTATGCGGGGTTAACGCGACGGGTCCAGCGCCTCCAGGCTGGTGAAAATGGGACTGGAGCGCTGTGGGCGGGCGCCCGGAGCCAAAGAGCGGTCTCCAGGCTTACTTTGAGCCGCAAGAAACGCGTCTCAAAGATACCAATTTCCTAAGTGGCAAAGCCACTAAGGAAATTCCCACGGCTAAGCCCATTTTCACCAGCCCTGCGGCTTACGTTGCGTTAAACAGCAACAGTGTATTCACTAACGTTAGCCTGCCACCACTCAACAGATGAATAATCGAGTTTGGCGACAATCGACCGAAAATACATTGGCACCATACCAAATGTATTTTCAGCCGACAGTAATTTGAACTGACATCAGTGAACTACACAAATCATATCATTAATTTTATTTATTCCGTTTAAACATGACCGCCAGCAACCAAGAAAGTTAACCGGCGATCACAAGCTTGACCGCGACCTTGCTTAAAAGGCAAAACCAAAACAAGGACAGAGCCACACCACCAGTCACCCACGAATCCTACCATACAATCGTAAGTTCGGCGGCGTTGTGTCAGCTGAAGGTGGCTAGGTACGGACGACCAGTGACGAGTTTCTTTGGTCGGGCGTTCTTCCCGGCCTTAGAAACTGGGACGTGCTTAAGACTTGCGATTTTTGCAAGGCTTAAGTGCGCCTGTGGAGACCGATTTTCGGCTCCACAGGTTGCCCCACAGGTCGGGAGTACCTAGCCGCCGAAGCGGCAGGACACAACCAACCCGTTACTTACGAACGTATTGGTAGCTGATGAAGTGCGTGACAGGTTGGTTGGCGGGAAGGATGACGTCGCCGAAATCGGCATGGTGAATCGCATCCGGCAAAGTCTGCGCCTCCATAGCCAAAGCATTGTAATCCCGAGCATCAGCGCGTTTAGCGTCAGTAGGATTAGCCGTGAAGACAACCAAAGCATTCCGGTCGGAATAAACTTCAACTTCACGGTGACCGCCTTCATCACCAACAGTGGCGATTGGGGTGTCCTTGCTAGGTTCAACGACAAAGGCATCGTCGTATTCGACTTGACCCGTCTTGTGCAGTTGGTCCAAACCATCTTTGATAGTCCGGGGCTTGCTGAAGTCGTAACCGGTACCGGCAGTCTTGATCATTTCGCCGGTGGGAATCTTTTCGCCGTTTAAGACCAGGCGTTTGTCACCACTCAGCTTCAACCATTGGTCGTCCAAGCTGTGTTGATCGTCAGTGACGTTAAAGTAGGTGTGGACCGTTGGGTTGAACAGCGTGGCGGCATCACTCTTGGCGTCAAAGGTAATGTCCAAGCGGTTCTCTTCCGTCAACGTGTACGTGATGGTGGTTGCCATGGTACCAGGATACTTGTCATCGGCCTCAGTAGACGTATGGGTCAGCACAACGCTAGCTGTGTCCGTCGTTTCAGTCGTCGTGGCATCCCAGTTGGCAAAAGTAAAGCCGTGAGGGCCACCGTGGCTGGCGTTTGGCTTTTCGTTTTGGTCCAGGTGCGTCGTCTTACCGTCGATTTCAAATTGCGCACCGGCAATTCGGCCAGCGACCCGGCCTAACGCTTGGCATAAGTAGTATGGGTTGTGATCGTAGCCCTTCAAGTCTGGCAGGTTAACAATCAGGTTGTGCGTTTGGCCGTCTTCGACCACGCTAAATTCCTGTAAGGTTGCCCCCCAAGTCAGGATGGCGACACGTGTTCCTTGTTGGTTCGTGAGTAAGTACTTCGTAACTTCTTGCTGGTTCAACGTCCCAGCTGCGCTTTTCGTAATTTCCATAATAATCGAGCACCTCCATATAAGAATCCGTTTTCATTGTACTCTAACCGGGCTCAAAGTACCAATTTATTTACTAAATTTTCCTAGAACTTTTACCTCTTTGTATTCTTCCAGCGAATCCGAATTATTCCTAGTAGGCATGATGGATATTCAACAATCATAAACTTTCACTGGACTTATCAATTGATTATTCGCTATACTGGCCTCAATCGTTCAATACGTCACAATTTGTGCTTGCTTAAGGAGGAAATATTTATGCCATCTACAACTGCTGCTGCCGAGAAACTGTTACTACAAATGGTCGACGACTACACCGCCCGGGAAATCAGTCCCTACGATATGTCCATGGACGCTGCTCAGGACTTCCCAGAAGGCTTCATTGATCAGCTGACCGCGACCGGTTTCTTAGGCCTCATGCTTCCCCAAGAATTCGGCGGTGCTGGCTTCGGCCCCGAGGTTACAGCAACCGCGCTAAACCACATCGCCCGGGGAAATGCTAGTACAGCAGTCACCCTTGAGGGCCATTTTAAAACGATTGACCAAATCCTTAAATTCGGGACGCCAGCCCTGCAACAAGCGCTGCTCCCCTCCGCTAATGACCGGATCTTCGCCTTTTCCATGACCGAAGCCTCCGGTGGCTCCAACCCGATGGGTATCAGCTCCACCGCCACTCGTGAAGGAGATCACTGGGTCATTAACGGCGATAAAATTATGATTACCAACGGCGGCTTGGCCCAGGTCTACTGTGTCCTGGTCAAGACTGCTCCCGCCGAGCTCTCCGTCTTCGTGGTGGACCAAGACATGCCCGGATTTTCATTTGGCAAACGCGAAGACTTCATCGGTCTGCGAGGCACGCCAGTTGGTGAAGTGGTGATGGACCACATCGTCGTGGATGACGACCACCTGCTGGGCAAGCTCGGCGATGGCGGCCTGATTGGGGATTCCGCCCACGACGACGCCCGCGTTCTGATGGGTGCCGTGTTGACCGGCATCATGGAACACGAACTGAAGATTGCGACCGACTACGCCAAGGAGCGCAAGGCCGGCGATAAACAGCTGACCGAACTCCAAGTGACCCACCGCAAAGTGGCCGACATTGCCATGCGTAAGGAAACCACGAAGCTGCTGTACCAACGCGCCGCCCAGCTCAAGGCTGCCGGTCAACCGTACAGTGAAGAAGCCGCAATGGCCAAGGCCCACGGTTCCCGCTCCGCCGTTAGTGCTGGTGACGATGCCCTGCAAATTTTAGCGGGTTACGGTTACAGTCGTGAATACCCGGTAGAACACCTGATTCGCGACGCCCGGGCGATGGAAATTGCCGAAGGGACCGTCGAGAAGATGCGCTCCGCCATTGCCAACGCTGAATTTAATAAATAGGAGGTTCCCCATGAAAATTGTGGTTTGTATCAAACAAGTTCCAGAAACCAACGACGTCACGATTGACCCCGTCACCCACAACCTGGATCGCCGTGGCCTGGCCGGTGTGATGAATCCATTTGATAAAAATGCCATCGAACTGGCGCTGACCTTGAAGGATAGCCGTGACGACGTGCAGGTCGCCCTCCTGACGATGGGCCCCGACGACTACGCCGAATCCCTGCGCGAGGGCATGGCCATGGGCGCCGATGAGGGATACCTCCTGTCTGACCGGGCCTTTGCCGGTGCCGATACCTTGGCGACCGGTTACGTGATTGCTCAAGCCCTGAAGAAAATCGACCACGCCGACCTGATTTTATTTGGTCGCCAAGCCGTTGACGCCGATACCGGTCAGGTGGGCCCCATTGTGGCTGAATTTCTCCACCAACCACAAATCACCTACGCGGCCAGCTTACGACTGAGTGGTGCCAATGAAGTCACAGCCGAACGCCTGCTGGAGGACACCAAGCAGACGCTGGTTGCCCAACTGCCCGCCGTGGTTAGTGTCCGGAGCGAACTCAACACGCCGCGTTATCCCACGCCACGTAACATTCAGCTCAGCTTTGCCAAGTCCCTCACCGTTTGGCACCACGACGACCTCGACCTGGACGATTCTCGTTTGGGCCAGGCCGGTTCACCCACGATTGTGACCAAGGTCTACGCGCCAGAGCCGGTCAAACGGGAGCTAACGCCACTGACCGGTACGCCGAGTGAGGCCGCCAGCCAGTTGATCAAGGCGCTGAAGGAACGACAACTAATCTAAGGAGGAAGCTGCTATGTCAAAACCAGAATTATGGGTCATTGCGGAACGCCGCTTAGATCACATCGAACCCACCACCCAACAACTGATTACGAAGGCCAAGGGATTAGCCGGCGACCAATTTAACGTCGTGACGATCTTGCTGGAAGCCACCACCGACCACTTGGAAGACGAGCTCAAGGCGTATGGCCCCGACGAAATTCGGGTCGTGCGTGACGACCGCTTCCCAACGGCCACGGACGCTGAGCATGCCGATGCCCTGCAACAGTTGGTTGAAAAATACCAACCAAATTCACTACTATTTGGCGCAACAATTACCGGTCGCTCCATTGCGCCCCGGCTACAGGCCAAGCTCCAAACGGGACTGACCGCCGACTGCCTGGACCTGCGTTTTGATGACGACACCTTGGTCGCCACCAAGCCATCCTACGGCGATAACATCATGTGCGAAATTATCTGTCCGGACCACCGGCCGCAAATGGCCACGGTTCGGCCGAACACCTTCGTGGCAACCCCCGCTGCTGGAGACGCCACGGTGACCACGGATACGGTGACCTTCCACCCCGTTGACCGCCTGCAAGTCAAAGCCGCCGTACCAGTGGTCAACACGGCCACCACAGTTGGCGATGCCAGTCGCGTCGTTGCCCTGGGGCGTGGTGCCGCCAGTGCCGCAACTATTGCTAACGCCACCAAGCTCGCTGAAAAGCTCGGCGGTCGGATTGGCGTTTCCCGGCCATTGACGGACCAGGACCGCTTCACCCACGACGACCAGATCGGCCAGAGTGGCAACACGATTCATCCCGAGTTGATCATCAACTTTGGGATTAGCGGTGCCGTTCAGTATTTGGTGGGGATGCAGGATTCACAGACCATTGTCGCCGTGAACTCGGATGAACGGGCGCCCATCTTTGAGGTGGCCGATTACGGCTACGTCGGCGACGCCCAGGCATTCATGACCGCTCTTTTGGCGGCTTTTAACTAAAGATTGTTTTAGTGATTTAGGACACAGGAACATTGGCCGCCTGCGGATTCCAGGGACTCCGCCTGCTGTGGGGCCAGTTCCAGCCTGAGAAACGGGCTTCCACCTCGACTTGAAACCTCGCCCAAACCGCGAGTTTCCAAGGTCGTCCCGTGTTCTAAGGCCGAGGGGAACGCTCGGTCTTAGAACACCGACACAGCTGGCTGCGTCCCTGGCTTCCTTCGGCTACGATTGTTGTGCAATTTTAGTTGTGCGTCGGGGCCCGTGGTCATGACTGTCTGTGCACCTGATTGATACTGATTTCTACAATTATAAAGCGGTAGACTGGCAAGGTTATGCTTGCTGGTCTGCCGCTTTTTTCGACTTTACTTTTAGGATTTGTCTAAAGGATACTAGATTACTGATGAAATCATTTTCGCCGGGTTATATGCAGAAAAAAACAAAAAAATAAATTTAGCTGGAAGCGATAATCCAACAAATTTGCCCTGTCTAACCGGTCTAGCAGCGTTTGAAATATTAATTTCGTTATAATTGGACATCGTATGTATCATTCTGCCATTGAACAAAAATTCAGTCTATGATAACCTCTAACAAACGAGGAGCCTAAACCATGAATAAAATTCGCAATGCCGTTCTCATCATCGTCGCCATTGGCTTCGGGTTCCTACTCTGGGCTTTCAGTCAATCGGTTGGCGCAACCGGTCTCTCTAGCCTTGAACAACCGTACAACATCACCCACAGCGCTAACAAACTAACGTCTAACGAAATCAATCACCGCTTAGAAAGCTTTGCCAATCATCACCAGATCAACATCGTTAAAGAGTTTTGGGTACCCACGCCCAGTGCTGACGCCCATCCCAGCTATTATGTTCTGGGCAAGGCCCATCACTTTACCGCCAATCAGATTTCAAAATCAGCGCTGGCTTCCCGTTCTGAATTCTTAACTAGTGACCTACGTTATCCCTTGTACGTCTTTGGCCCCATTAGCTCGCAGGTCATGCGCCATGAACTCACTAGCCTGGGATTAACCTTTGAGCGCAAATCAGAAAACTGGCATTTACGGATAAGCGACTTTCTCCTAGCGAATGACTACAGTATTTTCTTAGCACTACTGCTTCTCTTACTGTTCTTAACGCTCGTGATTCACAATTTCAAAAGTTTACGGGCCGCTAACATCATGCTCCTTCAGGGGTTAACAAAACGAACCATTTTCAAGCGAGCATTCCTACGTGACCAAGCGTTCTTTCTAACCAACTATGCCATCGTCTGTGGAACCGTCTTCGGTACCCTCTTCTTCGCGCAACACTGGGGCGTGTTCTGGATCACGGCTTACTTGGCACTGTTACTGGCCATTGCTCAGACGCTCGTGTATTTAGCGGCCGGCCTCATCTGGTCATGGTCTTATCGGCAAGCCACCATTCTGCCAACAATCAAAGGACGCGCTAAAAGCCGTCTGACCTTAGCCATCGTATTGGTGATAAAGACCTTGACTGAATTGCTGATTTTGTTTGCCCTCTTGTCATTGGGGCAACAGTTTCTGACCAGCCAAGCTATCAAAGCACAGGTTAGCACCTGGTCACGCCTGCCTACGCGGTACTCTCCCACACTTGCCATAAACATTAACGACCAGGAACAAGCAGTCGAGGATCGGCAGACCTATCAGTTGGTAAAATGGTCTGCCCAGCATCACGGACTCATTGCAAATTATGCGGGTTACAACGCAGCCGAAGAGCGGCCAACCTTAGACTTCAATGATTACAGCGACTATTACAATGGCGGCAACGTCTTACTCGTGAACGCGACGTATCTACGACTGAATCAGGTGCGGGACAGTTCCGGCCACCGACTGACTTTCTCCGCCAATGACCCCGTGACCCACATATTGCTGCCCGCCAAGCTTGCCAAACAACGGAAAAAGCTAACGAACGCCTACGTGGATCAAATGAACCTCCGTCACATGGCGGCAAACGATGACGCCCACCCACGTGTCCACACCCAGTTACTCGAGAATCACCAGCAACGGTTAACCTACAATCCGGTTGGCTTAGATTTGGGCTACTATAACGCTAGTGTTCCCGACCCAGTCATCATTGTGATTTCACCGGCATCTCTCGGCGGGGATAACGATGACGCCGACCGCCTGTGGAATTCGATGCTGTCAAATGGTGCGTTTAGTTTCAGCGATTACCGTCACCTAAACCGCCAATTGACCGCACTCGGCCTATACCAGCACATTGGCGGCTACACCAATATTAAGAGCTATGCCAGTAAGGTTTATCAGACCCAGCGGCAACAGGTTATTCGACTGGCAAGTATCTTAGCGTTATTGGTCGGTCTGCTCCTGTTGGAATGCGTTCTAGCCTGCTCCCTCTACCTGAGCATTTATCAACAGGACCACGCCATTCGCACGTTGATGGGCCAATCCCTCGTCAAGGTTCACGCCGCCTTCGCCGTAATTTTGACCGGTCTCACCCTAGGGGAGCTGGCCCTCACGTTAGTGGTGAAGCCAGCTAGTCCGGTCACCTTGACCTACTACCTCGCAGCCAGCGGCCTGACCCTCCTCACCCTTGTCATCAAAGCCAGGCGCAACGTCACCCATCTCAAGACCAGCCTTAAGGGGGACAACTAATGTTAACCATCTCGTCAGCGTCAAAGGCCTTTGACCGCCACGTCATCTTCGCTGATTTAACGTACAACTTCCACCCGGGGCTGATTTACGCCCTCTCAGGACCATCCGGGTCGGGTAAATCAACCCTGTTAAACTGTATCGCAACCCTAGAAAATTTAGACAGCGGGACCATTTGCTTTCAGAAGCACGACATCACCAAAATCGCGAATCACCGCTACTTATACAGTTACTTGGGCTACCTCTTTCAAAACTATGCGCTGATCGACGACGCGACGGTGCGCACCAACTTGACCCTGACGAAGCGGTATCGGCCAACCCAGTTAAAATTTGCGCTGGAACAATTTGGCCTCAGCACCGACTACCTTGACCGCAAGATTTTTACCTTGTCCGGTGGTGAATGTCAGCGCGTTGCCCTAGCGAGAATGCTGTTGAAGGATCCCCCAATCATCTTGGCGGACGAGCCGACCGGGGCACTGGACACGGCGAACGAAAAATTAGTCCTGACAAGTCTCGCGGCTTTCGCCAGGATGGGTAAAATCGTGATTGTCGCGACCCATTCTCAAACGGTACTGGACCAGGCAGATGAAATCCTTTACCTGGACTAGTTAGCTATAAAAAAGTCGTGTTACCCCCACAATGGGAGCGACACGACTTTTGACATACATCCAATTAATTTTAGCAGCGCTGAGGTCATGCAACTTCACGACCACCGCGAACCGGTACAAATCACTGCTCGCCTTACAGCTTCAACAGGACCTGCAATAATTCTCTGGCCGATTCGTTCAGCTTATCTTGGGACTTGTCGTTGCCCAGGTGGGTGAAGATTTCTCCCACGTAGACGTCATCCGTGAATAAACGGTCAAAGACGGCATCGATGACGGGCTTGGTTGCCGCTTGTTCCTGCACGGGACCGAATGGGTTGGCGAAGAACGTCGTACTCATCCCCACCTCATCCGTGGTGCCGAGGGCCTTTCGTTTGCCAGCCACGAAGGTTGCCTTGGCTGACTCCTGGTCGTCGAATCGGTGAATCCCAATGGCATCGTCATAGTTGTTGGCGTAAACCCACATATCGATCTCGTGGTGAGCAACGATCCGTGGCCAGGTGTTGGCCGGAATGATGACCCGCGCGTTCTTCTGTTCGGGGTTCATGTATACCCCACGGTCCATGTTGTTGAAGGCCACTTCACTACTCAAATCATCGAGCCGGACAAACGCCCCGGTTTCAGTTCCCTGAGCGTAAAGCTTGCCGTCAGCCAGACTAAAGCTGCCCATGTCATCGAAAATGGTTTCAATGTTTACAATTTCTTCGTCGGCGACATTTTGCAGCGCTTCAATGGATTCGGACTTGCCGGCACCGGAATCACCGAAGAAGACCACCGTCTTGGTTTTCCCGTTGGCAAAGGTAATCTTAACCATCGAGCCGTGAATTGGCAGCTTCTTTTCGGCAATCATGTGCAGGTTGTGCAGCGTCAAACACATCTTCTTCATGTAGCCAAAGTAAGTGGTCTGGTCGTTGTAAGGCACCTGCCCCACGTAAATGCCATTGGCTTCATCGTAGAAGTAGTGGCCATTTTCGGGTTGGTCGTCACTGGCAACGCCGGGCGTCCCAAATAACAGGACCAAGTCGGGCTTCTTGCCAGCAATTTCACTACTGTCGGCTAATTGGAACAGGTTCGCCAGTGCAATCCCGGAAGCCAGGTAGTCGCGGTGGAAGTAAATGTAAGCCAGGCTCTCACCAATTTTAGCCGGGTAACAGAACCAGTCGTCCTCGGTCCCTTGGAAGTTCTCCAGTGGGTTGACCTTAGTCGCCGTGAACAGACCCTTACGTTTGTTGCTCTTGGTGTGGAGCATCATTGGTGGCCGCAACATTAAGCGACTAATAAAACGAATGTCCCCGAGCTTTTCGTAGCCAGCGGGTTCGGGCCATTTGACCTGTTCCAGCAGCACACAGGCGCTAGACCCGGCACTAATTTGACGGTAAACGTGGTTCGCGTGACCTTGAAGTTTTTCTTCAATCGTCCGGTAAAGGCGAATGACCAGGTCATTGAAACGCTGATCAATCGTCATGAATTCACTGGTGACCACGTCATTTTGCCGAACCGTCATGGTCGCGACCCGCAAGTAGGTCCGGTAGTACGAGTACAGGTCTTCGATGCTGGCCAAAATGTCGGCTGGCTTGAATTGACTGTAAGCGTCCGGTTGGTCAGTCAAGATAGCCTTGACGGTACTCAGATAAGTTTCGGGTGAAACCAGGTTAAACGTCGCGGTCGGGTCGGCGTCCAACGGCACCTTGTCGCGCTGTTCGTCCAAGAATAACCGCACAAAGCTGGCAAGTTCCTCACTGTTCACTAAATCAAAAATGCTGGTAATGAAGCGGGCGTTATAGTTGAGGACCGCCACGCTCCGGTCTGGATTGGCGTAAAAGGCCGCCAAGTCAATCGGTTCTGGTGTTAGCATGCAAAAGCCCCTTTCAAATTATGTAACCTACATCGCAGCTGGTTGTCGGGTTAGACTCTGGGTTACAGCGCCTTACCGGTTGAAAAAAATGGACTGGAACGCTGGCGGAAGGACGTCCGAAGCCTGAGACCCGGTCTTCGAACTTGCTTTGAGCCTTGAGAACCAGTCTCAAAGTCACCATTTTCTGAGCAAAGACCACTCAGAAAATCCCCCGGCTGAGTCCATTTTTTTCAACCTCACGGCTCACACTGGTTTAACCCGCAACCAGACGGGATTGTACTTAAAATTTTTAGTCTCTCTTGTTAACTGTTTGTGTTTCACTGTGTCAATTGATCAAAAGTTCTACGACAAAACCACAGATTGCGTCCATAAAACATGACTGCTTAATTCCACCCACCTGTCACCTTCAGACACCTGGGTGCCAGCCACCACTCGTGTTAGCCGCAAGGCCGGTGAAAATGGGCTTAGCCGTGGGAATTATCTTAGTAGCGGTTTTTGCTGCTTAGATAATTGGTAACTTTGAGACTCGGTTCTCGAGGCTCAAAGTAAGCCTGGAGACCGCCTTTCGGCTCCAGGCGTCCGCCCACAGCGGCCCGGTCCCATTTTCACCGGCCTGGAGGCGCTGACCACGACTAGTTTTCCCGGCACCCAAGTATCTTAATAGGTAATTTTAGCCTAAATTGGGGCTCGTGGGAAGTGACTTCTCACTCTGCGGCGGATTTAAATAACTGAAACAACTGACGCAAGGTCTCATGCTGCGGATTATCCGCGTGGTACATGGCGTAGATCACCCGCAAATCCTCTGGCACGTTGACCGGAATCTTCACCAGGTTGAACGCCTCCAGGTAAAGCGTATCCGCCACCAGTCCGACCGCTGTTGACGACTGAACCATCCCCGCAATCGAGATTTCATCCGGGTAGACAGCCTGGACCGTCAAGCGGTCGGCCACCCCCTGCCGTTTGAGCGTACGCTGAACCTTTTGGCCAATCAACAGGTCCGGCGTATAGGTCAAAACGTCCGCTCCCACCAAGTCGGTTAACGCTAACTGTTTGCGCGCGGCTAACGGGTGGTCCGGCGCCACGATGACGATGAATGCCTGCTTCAGGAGTGGCTGGTAGAGCACCCCAGCTTCGCGACTATCCGTGGCGGCGATGCCGAGGTCATACTGTTTTGCCGCCAGCCCGGTCTGAATTTTTTCCGTCGTCACGCTGTGCAGTTCAAAGCTGATTTGTTGGGTGTGCGCCTGCTCGAACTGGTGGAGGACCTTGGGCAAATAGGTGCCGATCACCGTGGGAATACAGCCGACGCGAATCGTCACGGGCCGCGTAGAATTGGCCGCCTGAAGCTGCGCCACCCCATCGTCCAGCGTCTGAAGACTGTGCTGCACGACTTGCAGGAGCTGACTACCTGTGTTGGTTAGCACAATGTGCCGTCCCTGCTTGGTAAATAACGTCAGGTCCAACTCATCTTCCAGTTTATGAATGGCGGTCGTCAGACTAGGCTGACTGACCCGCAACTCCTGCGCCGCTTGCGTATAGTTTTCCAATCGGCCAACACATTCAAAATAACGTAATTGATGTAAGTTCATGGTCACCCCTCTGTTCTATCATTCACAATCTATAGTCTCTGACTATCAATCCCCGACCAATCGGTATTGGTAATTTCTCTCTCTCCACCTTAACATACAGAGTGTAGAAAACGTTTTCTAACTCGAAATTATTCCTATATCATTACACGTCTATTGTTTGTTAGGCTCACCGACTTCTGAAAGGAAGCCAAGAAAACCGGCTGATTGTGACGATAACCTCCCGTGTCATCGGACAAGCTATTGTCGTTGGTTAACACCGTAGGAGCTGCAGGGCTGGTGAAAATGGACTCAGCCGTGGGAGTTCACTTAGTGGCGACCTTTGCCGCTTAGTGAACTGGTATCTTTGAGACTCGACCTTGGAGGCTCAAAGTAAATCCAGAGACCGCCCTTTGGCTCTGGATGTCCGCCCACAGCGTTCCAATCCATTTTCACCAGCCCGGAAGCCGGACAACGACCAGTCTAACCAGCAACAGACGCGACATTCTAATTCAAGGCGGTGTTCAATTATGGAAGCAACACATACGACACAGGTATCCGGCCACCGACGGTTCATCTTCACCGCGGCCTTTATCATCATCTTCTGCTGTTCCGCATCCGCAGCGTTCTCCGTTTTCGCAGACACGCTGGTACAAGCGACTAGCGCCACGGCCTCACAGGTTGCGCTGACGCTGACCATCTATCAATTTTTCATGGCAGCCTTCGGGATTCTGTCCGGCCGAATCATCGACCACTCTTCCCCGAAAAAACTGATGTACGTCGGCGGCTTCATCTTCGGCCTCGGCTGGTTCCTGGGCGCCTTTGCCCACAACATCTGGTTCCTGTACTTCTCCATTGGGATTCTCGCCGGTAGTGGGAACGGTCTGCTCTACAATCCATCGCTCCTGACGACGTTGAAATGGTTCCCAGAAAAGCGGGGCACCATCTCCGGCCTGTTACTGGGGGCCGCTTCCCTCGGGCCGCTGGTCTTAGCGAAAGCTGGGGCTTGGCTCTGTGACACGATGGGTGCCAACGGCTTGATGCCCATTGGGATTGCTTACTTAGCTTTGATTTGGCTGGTCGGCTGGTTAATGGCTTCACCGGAAACGCCTAAGTCTGACGACGACCAACCCGCACCAGCAACTACTGGAAAATCGCCTAAAGAAATGATGGGCTCCCTGAACTTTTGGCTGTTACTGCTACTCTTCGCGATTGCCTGCACGGCCGGCATCATGTTAATCGGCTCCCTGTCTTCCATCGCGCAGATTCAGCTACAGTTGACTCCTATCGTGGCGGCGAACTTCGTGGTCGTCAACACCCTGGCAAACTTCTTTGGTCGGATGATTACGGGTCGAACCGTTGACAAGTTAGGTGAAACCCGGACGTTACTGGTCATCCTCTGCTTAACCATCATTGGCCTGGCTGGCTTGCGTTTTGCCTCTAATATCGCGATGTTCACCATCTTCTTAATCATCCTGGGAGCTTCCTTCGGGGGTGTCCTGGTTGTCTTTCCAACCTTAACTGGCAAGACGTTTGGCCAGAAATTCTCCGGGACCAACTACGGTATCATGTTCTTTGGCTACGCCATTGGCGCCTTAATCGGACCGCAAATTGCGACGTTGTCCATGAACGCTTCGGCTGGGACCCAAGCCTACAACGGTTCTTATCTGGTAGCGATTGGCGTCGCGGTCGTGGGAATTCTGATTGACCTCTACCTGATCCACCAAGGCATCGGCAAGCACGTCAACGCCGAAACGACTTAGATGACGATCACCTGGGGCAGCATGCCAATAGCGCTCGTCTGCCAGGCACATCTCAAAGAAGTTCTGCCAACAACCCTTTACCTAAAATACTTTGGAGGTCATATTCATGGAAATTGATGGACACACAAAACTCGTTGGCTTGATTGCGCATCCGGCTGGACATTCCAAGTCCCCGGCGATGCACAACGCGGCCTTTGCACAAACGGAAATTAATGCACGGTTCCTGGCCTTTGATGTGGAACCCGACCAACTCCCCGACGCCGTTAACGCCTTACGTGCCTTTAAAATGCTGGGGGCGAGCGTCTCCATGCCGTTCAAGCAAGCCGTGATTTCCCTACTGGATCACGTTGACAAGACGGCCGAACTGGTCGGCGCCGTGAACACCGTGGTCAACCATGACGGCGAACTGACCGGGTATACCACCGACGGCATTGGCTTTGTGGCCGCCTTGACCGACGACGGTGTCAGCCTGGCTGGGCAAACGATGACGCTGGCTGGCGTGGGTGGTGCCGGCACGCCGATTGCCATTCAAGCCGCCCTCTCCGGATTGAAAACGCTGAATGTCTTTAACATCAATGATCCATCCGTGAAAAACGCGCGTAATATTGTAAAAATCATTAACGAACAGACGGATTGTCACGCCACCTTCTATCCCCTGGAGGACCGCGACCAGTTTAAGCAGAGCATCACCGCCAGCGACGTTTACACCGATGCCACTGGACTGGGGATGGGCAAGCTCATCGACAAGACTTTGGTGGATGACCCGAGTTGGTTCCACCAGGATATGACGGTCTTTGATACCGTCTACGCCCCGAGCGTGACCAAACTGATGGGGGTGGCCAATGCCGCCCACGTCGCTCACGTCATCAACGGGCAAGGCATGTTACTGAACCAGGGCGCTGCGGCCTTTAAGCTGTGGACTGGTCAAGAAATGCCGTTGAAAGATCAGGCACTTTAGAGGAGGAAATTCACATGACAGAGTGGTTAGGCTTAGAAGAAAAGGTTTGCGTCGTCACCGGTGCCGTGGGTGGCATGGGCACGAAAATTTGTGAGGCGTTGGCTGGGCAACACGCCACGGTGGTCGCCTTAGACATGGATCAGGATAAGACGGCCGAGTTGGTCACCAACTTGATCAATGATTACCATATTGCAGGGTTGGCGGTCACCTGTGACGTCACCAAAGAAGCTAGCGTACAGCGGGCCGTGGACCAGGTCAAGGACACGTTTGGTCACGTCGATGTGGTCATCAACACGGCCGGAATTTTGAAATTCGACCCGTTAGAGGACCTGGACTACGCTACTTGGAAACAGGTCTTGGATGTTAACCTAAACGGCTATTACTTAGTCACGCACGAATTTGGTAAATTAATGATTGAACAGAAACACGGGACCTTCGTTCATATTTCTACGGTTGCCAGTGATATCCCCGAAACCTACAGTGGCGCGTACAGTACCAGCAAGGCTGGGGTGAATATGCTGTCGAAGCAGGTGGCGGCTGAATGGGGGATGTTCGGTATCCGCAGTAACGTCCTTGAACCGTGCCTGGTTAAGACGCCGATGTCGGCCGCCTTCTATGCGGACCCCGAGGTGGAAAAGGGCCGGAAAACGTTGACCGCCAGCAAGCGAATTGGGACGACTGATGATATTGCGAACGCGATTCTCTTCCTGGCAAGTGACCGTTCCAGTTACATCAATGCCACTGGCCTCGCAATTGACGGCGGCTTCAGCGTCATGATGCAGAATCAGATTCCCAAACCCGGTGGCCGGCGTGGATTTGCGGAGACGCACTAGATTTGCGAAAAAATTTTAAAGGCATCCATTAGGTGATAACCCCATTGTGGGCAGTCACTTAATGGATGCCTTTTTTGGGTCCGTTTTCCAAGGCTCTGCTGCGACTGCAGTCCTAGGCCATCGGCTACCGCAGCAGTCATTCAGCCGTTTCCCGGCCGTAAATTTGCCGCACTACAGCGTAAAACAGCTCGCCAACCGCCTTATTATGATATCGTACCCAAAAACAGGCAAGCCACATTTTCAGTCTCCATCATGTGGCCTGCTTAGAAAGGAGAACACGCCATGCATCCTTTTGACTTTGCAACGACTGGACTAGTTTCACTTATCTCAGCAGTCGTTTTTACCACCTACTATGCGCTTAGACCCCTTTTACTCGGCAGAATTAAACTGAATCATCATCAACAGTTGGTGCAAGCCCTTAAGCTGACCGAGCAACTTGCAAACTTCATTGTTCCTGAACTTGCTGTCATGACCGAACTCGACAACGTTGGTCGAAAAGCTGAGGCCATTCGGTTCATTACAGCCAAGCTCAATGAACAAGGCATTACGGTTAAGGCCGCAACTGTTTCCGCAGCTGTAGAAAATGCGTACCAGGTCTACAAGCACGTCACTAATGGCGATCAACACAATCTGTAGTTATACAGATTAAAAGCATCTCACTGTATCAAACCAGCGAGGTGCTTTTTGTTACAAAAAAATAAAAGAAGAAGGTTAATTATTATGTCTATTAACGTTAACAACACCCCTGATATGTACAAGATTTATACGTCCGGTCGCTTCACCTTCAATACCAAATGTCGGGTCCGCAACACGCCTGACATGAGTGATCCTGGGATTGTCACTTATCAGGTTGGCCAATCCGTCAACTATGACAGTAAGCTCAAGAACGGAAATCACCTGTGGCTGTCCTACATGAGTAATTCTGGTGGCCGTCACTATGTACCTTACGCCAACACGGATAAGGGAACTTACTTTGGGACGGATACCAATCCTGGGAATCCGATTAAGCCAGCTTCTACAAATGTTTCTGGTGGCACCCCATCTACTTCGCCGTCTCATACGAATCACGGTTTAGGCACTCTGACCGGTTATGCCGGAGCTAACGTTGCAGACCAAACCCCAGATGGCACCACACTTGTCATCAGCGGCTCGTATAAATACGATGAGCCTGCTCGTGGCCGCGATCGAACTAATATGACCAATGCGACGACAGTGGATCATATTAAAATTGGTGACACGATATATTACAATGCAAAAATCAAGTCCGACGGCCACTACTGGTTACGTTACATCCACACCAGCGGTGCAACCTATTATGTTCCTTACGCAACCATTGATCCTTATCGTCCTTATGGTGTATCTGACTCTCACCCTGGTGATCCTGTTTACTCGCAAGAAACTGTAACCACACCAGGCGATAGTGGAAACAACTCAAATACTGTAAATCCAGGAAATTCAGCAGGTAATTCTTCAGCTGGTGGTTTAACTCCCGGACAATCACTGATTGATTTTGTTCGAGACCTGGGAGGGATTTCAGGGCTATCAGAGAGTAACTGCCGGGTAAACGATAATGCCTTTCAAAAGCTAGTTGACTTTCATCCCAATTCTAAAGTTACTGTTAGGATCCCGGCTGGAGTCTATAAAGTTGGCCGCCCGGAGATTTCTTCAAACGTTGATTTCATTGGTGAAGATGGTGCAACTTTTTTAGGAACTCAAACCGACAATTACGCTTCAGATACTGCTCACTCGGGAGCCGCCTTCCAATATGAATGTGCCAACAATGTCGCCTGGTCAAATGTGACCTTCCGTGGTATCGACTACACTGCATCGAACGGAAGTAACGTATATCGCTTAGTCCATAACCTTTTGACTAGTCATAACGTTTCTTTCACAAAATGTATCTTCGACCAAACTGAGTCCAATGGTGGGCACTGTATCGATCTCTGCGGTTCTTCCCACATTTACATCAACGATTCAACATTTATCGGAGTTGGCTTCGATACCATTGAGCCCATCCGAGATAAGTATTGTTATAAAGAAGCAATTCAAATTGACTATGATTACGAAAGTGGCACTAGTGCAACACCTTTAAACCATACCTACACGTTCTTACCTACCCATGACGTATTCATCAATCAATGCCGTTTTCTCCCCCTGTATACGGATAATGAAGCAAACCACCTTAAAAAGTTTGGTCCCCATCCAGTTGGTACCCACAAAACATTATCAAATAACAGCACTGACGGTACTCCCGGTGGTGGAAATCGTGTTCCAAGCAATATTCAAATGACGAACTGCTTGGTTTTAGATCCCAAACCAGCAAACTATGGCGGCTATGGTTACTTTGCCCCAATTCATTTTCCTTCAGTTCAAAATGTCACCTTCACCGGAAATCAAATTGAACGACGGAAAACGCAAGTCTCGCCCAATGTTTTCATGTTTTATAATTACAAAAAGAACGTAACAGTCAAAAATAACAGCGGCTTCACAATTAATAATAACTCCTTCTTCAACATGAATCCACAACTTGTTCACGTACGTGTTGGTAACCAGAGTAATGCCGAACGTGCACTGGCCTCTGCACCTTCCTATGTACTATTCACAGTTAGTGGTGGACATACAATGTCAAACATCCATGTTGACTACAACAAAATCTACACTTATAAATCAATGTTGCAGCCTACAAAACAAGATGGTAAGACTATTCCCCAAAAAGCTAAAGATATTCATGACAGTTCTAACATGCGCGTCAAGGGTGTTGGTGCGGGTAGTACTTGGTCTAGCTCCCAAAATGTTCGACTACCTATGCCTGAGGGCGGAAATGGTAATGAGGCCGCCCACCACGCGTATTCCCAATCAATTTATGGTGTATTGCCCAATGGGCAACAATTTCTTATCACGACCGTTACTTCTAACAAGAACCTACCTTACGAATTTTCACTAAGTTCTCATTCAGGATATGAACCAGCAGTTTCTACAATCACCGTTGGTTTTGAATCCAATGACTCCAGTCTTTATATGCCTTATATTTAGGCTGTTCATCCTCGAAAAATTAAAAAAGCACCGTCCACAACCCCTTGTGCTGGTCCCTGTCAAGTTGTCATACGAAATAATATAAATTTGATATTGTTTCTAAGCGGCCTCATTCCGGTATTCTACCGGGGTGAGGTCGTTTCTTGCTGGTGAACGATCTAAGTGATTGAAGTAGTGAATTCCTTCGTTTACGAGTTCTTTGAATTCTTGGTAGGTTGTGGGCATTGGATGCCGATCCATCCAATGCGTCTTGAATTCGTTCCACCAACGCTCCATGGGTGAGTTGTCGTAAGGCGTTCCTGGACGTGACATGCTTCGTGTGGCTTCATGACCAGCTATAAAGTTGTTGAAGTCCTTTGATGTGTATGCGGCACCTCGGTCTGTATGCACTAACGGGTGAACTTCACCGGCATATTCAAAGGCTCGCTGGAAGACCTGGATTTCTGCTGCGGCTGTTTCTGTCGTACTCAAATTCGACGCGATTAATACGCGCCCATACAGGTCTAAGACACCACTCAAGCGCATCTTGAAGTGTGCTTTCGCTGTACCGTAAGTCAGTTCCGTCGAATCTGATAACCAGACCTGGTTCGGTCGGGAAACACTGAAGTTACGGTTTAAAACGTTGTCCTGAATATACTGTTCCTGTTCCTTGATTCGATGATGTTTCTTGATACGAATCTGGCAACGAATATTCAAATTGATCATGATCCGCTTAACCCGCTTGATTGTGACCTTGAAGGTGACGAGCTTATCATGATTTAGATTAGATAAGATTTTACTGGTGCCTATGGCCTGGTGATGTTGGTTGAACCAGTATGTGATGCGTTCCTCCAGAAGTCGCTCCTGGGCGTCCCAGGGCGTTTCCTGACGATGAAAAGACTTGTTGTAAGCTTGACGACTGACACCAACGTGGTCCAGTAATTTTGTAATGGCTCCACGCTTTCCTTGGCTGACTTCCTTTATTGCTTGGTAAGCCTGCTGACGCTGTTTGTTCACCCCTTGTGCTGAATTTCCTGATATTTTTTTACGAATTCCTCCAACAGTTTCATGTCAGCCACTTGGCCTTCTAATTGTCGGATTCGCAGATTGGCTTTATCTAACTCGGTCAGTTCTCTCTGCGGCTTATGATGTCCACGGTTATCACTAAGTGCTTCGTAACCTCCGTCTTTGGCCTTGAGGACCCATGAACGGGCTTGCTGATAAGATACTTGGTATCGCTCGGCAGCCTCGCTGTACGAATGTTTCTGCGTAGTAACATACTCGACAACCTCAATCCGTTCTTCTAGCGTAGTTTTGCGGCTCATCTTCGGGACCTGCTTTCTTGACGGCGAGGCCGTCACAGTTTTGTCCCTATTATACCTGGAAACCCAAGCCTTTACTTGCGAAGATGAGCGCAATCCATAGGCCATTGCTAGCTTATCCGCTGAGCCTTCACCATTTAAGTAGGCAGTGATAACCTTCAACTTGAAGGCTTCACTATAGTGCTGATTCTTTTTCGCTTCCGCCAGTCCATCAAGCCCATCACGTTTGTATCGATCTCGCCACTGCCCAATTGTTTTATCACCTAGTCCATGCATTTTTCCAAAGCGCCCGCTTGATTGTCCTGAGGCTTCAAACTCAGTGATCAATGCCAGCTTCTCAACCGCTTTATACTTAGTTCTTGGCATACAAAAAATCCCTCCGTCATTGTCAGATGAATTATATTATTTCATCTGACAACCACAAAGGGATCATAACACCCTTGTTGGGGGAGTGTGATGGTGCTTTTTTAGTCATCAACAACCAAATCCCAAAATTTTTCTGGATAATGGAAAATAACGTTCGAAGCATATTTCCCATTAGCAATCTTAGTCACAGCAACACCAATTTTTACATCATTAAAATAATTGTCTCTTGTTAACCCTTTTTGTCCAATGAAGTCCTCTTCTGGTGCATAGAACATTCCAAGTAACGTTAACGTGTCACTCCTGCTCTCAACTGAATACCCGCCCTCGAAAGATTGATCTTGCATAGCTATTTTGCTATCAGACAATAAATTAAGATAAGCAAGTCGATTTTTATCAGGTGAGTGTTCAGCAACACCTATGGGATTAAAATTTTGAATAACTACATAGTCCTTATCACGTCCATAATTATTATTCGGGGTTAATTCATGGAGTGTTAAAAAGTGATACTGACCATTCAACGATCGATTCAATACCTCCTTAGCCTTTGCCATCGTTTGTGGATCCGGATGTGCACTCCTGCCAAGATATTGAATCATTTTTTGGGCCATTCCTTCATCACTATCAATTGACCCATTTGTTTTATCTGTAGAATTAGTACTCTCCGCGCCCCCTGCAGTCAAATATCCCCGCCAAATCCAGCCACCATGCTGGCCGTCCCCACTCTTTACATGATAATAAATGGCTGACGTTCGCTTGGCCTTGTTGTACAGCTTTTCGTGCGCATCCGTATACCAAGTTACATCTGGCAAATCATCATTAGTACTATACTTCACGCCTAGATGCTTAGAATACCGCGCTCCCTTAACAGTGTGATAGGCATGCCGTCCCATACTATGACGCCAAACTAATCGAACTGAGTTCGCTCGCCTCGCTGAATAGTTACTGGCTTCCCCGACAATGCTGTTGCTCCATCCCCACCCCAATACGGCGGTAGCAATGACAACTCCCTTTAGATACAGTTTCATCTGCTTTCTCCCCTTCGCACTAACATTGGCAAAACACATTTACTGAAATCTAGCATACCGCTTTCGCAGTATATAGTCCAGCCTATAAAATATTTATATTTTTATATTAATTGAATTGATGTCTATCCAACATGATTTCGATAACAATTAGCTTATCAGATAAATACGATTTTTTATAAAAGTTGTTGTCAATTCATATTTTTCCCCGTATAAATTAAGCGTGGGGTGCAGAACATTATCCGTCACACAGCTGACTTTCAGCAGTTAATCAGCAGAAAAGTAGCTGTCTTGCTGCAGTTTTTCATCTTCTCTGAACGTTATGCTATGTTCATGCCTTAACCAGTTGAAAGGATGTGAGCGGAAATGAACTACTAGAGAACACACCAGTATCGTGGCTATTTTCAGGAAGAGTGCCACGCCAATTCACAACAGTATGCGTAGAAACTTTTTAAGCGGCCAAAAGCTTACAACAAATGACCATTGCAGCAACAATCATTTCCGTATCATATTACGTAGTTGGATGAAACGATTAATTTAAGTCTTTAGTCACAAACGTGTGAATTTCCCGATAGATATATCTAAAGGCGTTAGAACTTCGACAAACACGTAGGAGGAAATCATGCAATTGCAAAACTGCCAGCTCACAAATGACTTTGAGGCGGACTTTTTACGCTACACACCAGAACTCATCCGACGGGCTCACTTCCGTTTTAACAAGGCTAATACCTCGGGTTTGCCAATTTATGTAGAAGACTTCATTAGTGCTTACAACATGGCATTTTACAAGATGTGGCTGGACTTCGAAAGGCGAAGCCAATACGGCATAGATTACACGCTGAATTACTATTTGAAGTCGGAGATTCCCAATCTGTTCCGCCAGTACTGTCATCAAGAACATGGCACTACCATCTACCAGCGGATTGAGACGATACCTCTTGAGTTATCTTCAAGTATTCAGACAACTTCTCAACCGGACTCAGTCGTCTTAGGCTGCCAACAACAATTGTCAAAATTTTCTGAGAATTATCCCCGTGACGGCCGTATCATCCTGTTGCTCATCCAAGGATTTAGCAGTCGAGAAATTCATGTCGGTATGCCAAAAAAGCCCTACACAAATGCAATGAGTCAGCAGACCCATCGCGCAAAGGAACGTTTTTCCGCTTTCCTGTCCGAGAATTAGAATGACCTGACGCTAACGGCCTTTAAAGAAGGAGACGCTATCATTGAAAAATGCACAATACGATAAGAACAAAACGTGCGCCAACGTAAAGGAATATCTTCAGGACTTTCACGATTGGGAATTGGAAGCCCACCGATCCTCCAATTATCTCAAATCTCCTGATATGTCAGCAGCTAAAGTCACCTCTAGCATGAAAAACACGACCGAAGAACGCACCCTAGCTGGGGTAAACGCTAAGTTTGAATGCGACCAGCGACTGGATACACTCGAGTTGCTAGCAAGTCTCAACCGGCAAGATGCTTACTATTCTGACTTGCTTAAATTTCGATGGATTTATGGCTGGTCAGTCAAAAAGGTCTGTGAAAAACTTGCCGCAAAGTATGACATTGCCTATATCGCAGAACGAACTTACGATACCCATCTAAAGTTGGCCTCATGTGAATTCGCTGCGATTTGTCCACGGGAACTGCGAGTTTTTAAGTAATCTAATTCTAACAGTCGTTATGTACTGTCACGTTGTCAACTACTCATTCTAACCAGTAAATACCTTTCTGGCCTGTACCAAAAATAAAGAAGCGGGATGTGAATCGTTATGTTTAAAGAAGTAGCCGATATTTCCAGTTATCAACCCAGTTCCATGAGTTTCATGCAGTCCCTTAGTCGCTACGCAACCAGCATCATGGTCAAAATCACGCAAGGGTCTGCCACAGGGGATCGCTACTTGAACCCCAAGGCTGCGACCCAAGTAGCAAACGGTCTGCAAGTCTTCAAAAGCGTTGGTGCCTATCATTATTTTAAGGCAAACTCACAACGCTTCGGTGTCAATGATCCGATTAACGAAGCCAAGTGGTTTATTCAAAATCTGCAAGCCGTGGGTTTAGACAAGTCAACCGTCTGCGCGTTAGACATTGAAGATGCCGTTTTGATGAATCAGGTCACCAATGACATCAACCTATTCTTAAGGTACATGACCGAACAAGGATACCATCACTTAGTCGTCTACGCCTCCGCTAGCTGGTTCACATCTGGTCGAATCAAACAGTATCAGCTGTATAATCAAACACCAATCTGGGTAGCTTCCTATGGCTCCAGTCAGCCAGGTGTCAACCATGCCAGTGCCTGGCAATACACGGACAACGGGCACGGCCTCCATGTGGATTTCAGTTACGATTTTGATGGCACACTCATCGGTGATCAGTCCAATGCCACCCCACGACCACCAGTAACGCCCCCCAAGCCATCACTAGATGCGATTCATCTTCACGCAAAACAAGTCTTCGATTACTTTCACGCTAAGGGATTATCCGATGCCGCAATCTGCGGTATCTTGGGAAATTTCCAGCATGAATCAAGTATTAATCCAGCCCAATGGCAATATGGCATGCCCCACACTTGGTCCATGTACTCTAAAACCGGCTATGGTGTTGCACAATTCACGCCCGCCGGAAAGATTAAAAACTACGCAGACCGCATGGGTAAATCTGTCAGCGATATGAATGTCCAATTAGATTACATCTGGGGCCAAGTGACCACTTCCAACGGATTTTACGGTGGTGGCAAGACGTTCCTTCAATTTGCTCATGAAACCAATCCTCGTCAAGCAGCACTTGAATTTCTGCAGGGCTACGAAATGCATTTTCCTACGCAAGATTCCTTAGCCATTCGCCAAGCAAATGCCAGTAATTGGTGGCACATCTACAACCTGGGAAATACAGGGACGTACGGCACGACTCCCTCTAATCACCCTCAGATGGACCTTTCTGGTGCACAAGCAACCATGGAGAATTTCCAAATTGCCCAGGCGGGGAAGTTCATCTTTAATACAAATTGTCGTGTCCGCAACACAACTCAGATGACTGATCCTGGGGTTGCCACCTACGCGATTGGTAATGCCGTTAATTACGATCGCAAAATCAAGGCGGATAATCATTTCTGGTTGTCATATGAATCTGCCAGTGGGGCCCGCCACTACGTTCCCTATGCAAACATTACGACTGGCACCTACTTCGGCAACGACACCAATAACACCGATCCCATTGCCTCCCCCGGAACGCCCGGACCTACGGCACCCATTCCCCCTAAGCCACAACAGCCAGTGCCTACGCCCGAAGGCTATACCATTCAGCGTCACGGATCTTTCACCTTTAATACCAATTGTCGTGTTCGCGATACACTCTTTATGAATGACAATGGCGTTGCCACTTACAAGGCTGGAATGACGGTGAACTATGATTCAAAGATTAAGAATGACAACCATTATTGGTTGTCTTACATCTCAGTCAGTGGCACTAGACGCTACATTCCCTACGACAACATTACGAAAAAGACCTACTTTGGAACCGACACCAATCCTGGCGATCCAGTAATCACAAACTAATAAATTAGAGTCTGGGAAACAAACCCCAGACTCTTTTTGGTTCTCCAATTCCATATTGCTGAAACGTGTGCAAAAGGCAGCTGGCTCCGCTTAAAACTGATAGCCAAACAATCTAAGCCCGGGATTATTCGGCTATCAGCCTTAATACTCACCAGCTAACCGCCTTTGGTCCCACTCTCTTTTTTTGAAATCTATTCATGAACTTTACCATATTCACAAAGCTGAAAGCAATCATATTCATACGTAAGGTCTTACTTTCTTACCCCATAAATTATTCCTTTCAGTTGACTATCAAGCCGAGAAATTGCGGTTATTTGACTGTTAAGTTGCCGACTCTTAGCGGAAAAGGCTCTTGAAAAGGCCTTAAGATGGTATTGTACCAAATTTCTAAAGACGCTCAAAAATTTATCAGTAAGCATCCATCTGAGCGCCAACCAAGGAGGTCTGCCTATTCACTCTGCATTTAGAATCTAACATCACATACACCACTTAAGAGCATCTCACTGCGTATCAAACCAGCGAGGTGCTTTTTGTTACAAAAAAATAAAAGAAGAAGGTTAATTATTATGTCTATTAACGTTAGCAACACACCTGATATGTACAAGATTTATACGTCCGGTCGCTTCACCTTCAATACCAAATGTCGGGTCCGCAACACGCCTGACATGAGTGACCCTGGTATTGTCACCTATCAGGTTGGCCAATCTGTCAACTACGACAGTAAGCTCAAGAACGGCAATCACCTGTGGCTGTCCTATATGAGCAATTCTGGTGGCCGTCACTATGTACCTTACGCCAATACGGATAAGGAAACTTACTTTGGGACGGATACCAATCCTGGGAATCCGATTAAGCCAGAAACTGTCGTCGTTCCTGGTGGGAATGATGGTGGATCCAATGTCTCCACCCCTCATCCTGGCCACCTATTAGGTACGCTAACCGGTCAAACCGGTGCCGATATTGCGGACCAAACTCCCGACGGCACGATTTTAGTCATGAAAGGTTCTTTCACCTTTGATGAACCAGCTCGCGGGCGGGATCGAACAAATATGACAACTGCCAATAAGGTCGATCGCTTTCTTGAGAATCAAACTGTTTACTACAATGCTAAAATTAAGGCCGACGGACATTATTGGTTCCGCTACATTCATACGAGTGGCGCGACCTACTACGTACCGTATGCCACAATCAATCCTTACCGGTCTTATGGGACTGATGCGAATCCCGGTGATCCGGTCCTCACGCAAGACAATTCTGGGACGTCGACTGGTAATGTGGACAACAGTAGTAACAACAATGAATCTACTGGTTCGTCCCACTTCTCACGACCACAAGGTGGCACTGACACTGGCCTATTGCCGCTAACCAGTAGTGACTATCGCGAAAACATTAGAGAGGGTTACCATTATCCTTCCAGATCAACGCTAACTATTACGTCAAATGCTTGGGGACGAGATCAACCGTTCATGAAATCTGCTAACAAGCTCCACAAATATCAGGCTGGTACTAGAATTGATTACAATTATAAGCTGTTCAACAATGGGCATTTATGGGTCATTCTTCGAAATGGTCAGTATTTGCCAATTAGTACAATGGATCATCTAAAATCAATGCAAAACGGTGAGAAGTCAAACACTTCAAGCTACTCATACGTTCAAAACGATAATGCCAAAATGCAACCACCTGAAGAACTTTGGCCATACACTAAGGACTTAAGGCATGGTGTCGGGGACACCTCTTACCTTGAATCAAATCTGTTAATTTCTGATGTTTCATCCTCTGTAGAGGTAACCCCAACTTCCACAGAACTAGCTGAAATGACCACACTTGCACAAAACATTAAAGCATCAGCGGACTCACAAAGCGTATCCATTGCCTACATTACTGACACTCACTTCGATAGTTATAAGACGCCAAGCACTGCTAGAGTTTTACGTAACATGAAACTCATGAGCTACTTTGCCAAACACTTTGGTGTCGATTTGGTCGTTCATGGTGGTGATTTAAATGATGGCGTAAAACCAAAAAGTGTTTCAATCAATGAAGTAAAGCGTGGTGTCGATGCTATTAAGCTCAGTCAGCGTCCCTTTATTATCCTTCAGGGAAATCATGATGATAATTCGGGATATGCTCGGGATGAGGCTCATAATAATGCTGATCAAGTAATTACCAACTCTGAAGCCTTAACCCTTCGTCGAAATTGGTTTGGCCGCTGGCTGAACACCCCTAGTAACAACCCGAACAATGCCGTTTTCGGTCGCTATGACGTTCCTAACAGCAACTTAACAGTCCTTGTGCTTGACGGCTTCGATCAACCTGACTATGCCGCACCAACGCGGACAAAGCTCCGACATGGACATACTGAATATTCGTCTGCCCAACAGGATTGGTTACGAAATACTCTGAGTTCCTTACCTGATTCCCAAAAAATTGCTGTATTCGATCATATCTCCTTAACCGGAATTCCAGTTAATCAATGGGCAATTAGCGATAAAAATAATAGCTGGTTTGAACATTCTCCATATGCTTCTTATCAAGCAGGACTCGCAACGAGCCGAAACATTTATGATATTTTGACCACACACCAAGAAAAGCAACATAATATTCTAGGGTTCTTTGCTGGTCATACTCATATGGACAATCATGCGTTATCTGGACAAATTCAATTTGTTACGACCACATGTGCCCTTGCAGACCGCGGTGATGGATCTACCTCTCGATCACTCAATACCCTTTCAGAAAATGCTTGGGAAATCGTCCAATTTAATCCAACTCGTAACGAAGTAATTCGTCATAGATTTGGCTATCAAGGTCCGAATTTCAAAAAATCTTGGAGTATCTGACATATTTCGCCATGTAAATCAGTAATCTTAACTAAAAATGTCCAATTAAAAAGCTGCCAAACCTTTGCTGGTTTGGCGGCTTTTTAATATCACACCAGCTTTTTGGAAGCACGCCGTCAATCTTTCCCCAACAATAATAGTCCTTCCCCAGGTACCGCTCCCTCTTCCACATTATCCTCGGAATAATCAAGAATGGAAATACCAATATGCCAACCTGCATACTTGCTACGTTGCTCTTTATCAAATCCCACTTTGGTTAAAGCCTGATCAATCGACTCCACACTACTCAAATCTTTAACAACAAATTTAGTGAACGCAAATTTGTTGGACGGTGCCCCACGATAGGCCAACAGTTTTCTATACATTTCACGGCCGGCGCTTGTTCTCTCGTCATAAGCATCAACTGCATTCACATCATCTATAAACAAGTAATCATTAGTCGCTGTGAATGCTCGCAAGTCAAACACAGTTTTCGGAAATAGTTTCATCGCCGCAATCTCAGCCTGTGTTATTCTTCTATCTTTACTTTGTTGTGTCCAGTTGGTCTGCTCAACAGTTCGAAAAGACTGGTCACTATCATTTCCAGGTTTCTGCACATTAGACTCCGTCATCTGTCCCGCTGTCAAATACCCCCGCCAAATCCAACCACCATGCTGGCCATCCCCACTCTTCACATGATAATAAATAGCTGACGTTCGCTTGGCCTTGTTGTACAGCTTTTCGTGCGCATCCGTATACCAAGTCACGTCTGGCAGATCATCGTTAGTGCTGTACTTCACGCCCAGATGCTTAGAATATCGTGCTCCCTTAACCGTGTGATAGGCGTGCCGCCCCATGCTATGGCGCCAAACTAATCGCACCGAATTCGCTCGTCTCGCTGAATAGTTATTGGCTTTCCCGACAATACTGCTGCTCCATCCCCACCCCAATACGGCGGTAGCAACGATGACTCCCTTTAAGTACAGCTTCATCTGTTCTCTCCCTCTCTCATGCTGTCATTAACTAGATACTATTCTTTGTGTAGCGTTTGAAAACTAGTTGGTGGTGCCAGGATAATTTCGTAATGAAATGGATGTTCATCTGAGTCAACGAGGCTATTGTAATTAATATTACTGCCATCATTTTCATCATCCACAAAATTCAATCCAATATACCAGTCCTTAAATTGTTCCCGTTTAACTTTCGAGAGACCAGATTGGTTTAATTTTTCCGTTAGCCATTTAATTCTTTCACTCATCGATCTACTCTTACTATCCTGGAGTTCTTTCCATCTATTGCCAAGATCCCAGCTCACAATTTCACCAGGACTGGAAACACCTTCACTTTTTAAGCCATCAAAATTATGCTTGTTCTGAGAACCAATAATGCCGGAGTATGCCGTAAATTGTGACAACCAAAGATTCAGTTTAGTCCCAGGAAACAACGCCCACACATTCTTCGCCAAGGCGTAATAATCCTGCGTCTCAATCGCATGCTGGTACTCTGCCGAGCTTTTGGCATTGAATAGGACGACCTTAGGATTATCGGATTGCTGCGATGTTGTCCCAGCTACCTCTGCGGCCTGACCAGCTGTCAAATACCCCCGCCAGATCCAGCCACCATGCTGGCCATCCCCACTCTTCACATGATAATAAATAGCTGACGTTCGCTTGGCCTTGTTGTACAGCTTTTCGTGAGCATCCGTATACCAAGTCACGTCTGGCAGATCATCATTAGTGCTGTACTTCACGCCCAGATGCTTAGAATATCGTGCTCCCTTAACCGTGTGATAGGCGTGGCGCCCCATGCTATGGCGCCAAACTAATCGCACCGAGTTCGCTCGTCTCGCTGAATAGTTACTGGCTTCCCCGACAATACTGCTGTGCCAACCCCACCCTACAATAGCGGTGGCAATCATGACTCCTTTTAGATACAGCTTCATCTATCTTCTCTCCTTCGCAGCGCTTCTACCAACAACCATTGCCTTATCATAGCCCTATTCGTCAGATTAGTCTACCGTATATATTATTTATATATTTATATTTATGCCATTAAAATAATTATGCCTGGTCTCTCCCGCCAAACTAGCGTAGACTAAACACAATCTCATTCACTAGGAGGCCCATTATGGACGCAGAAAATTTTTGGCAACATTTCAAAGTTACCCATCCCGCAGTCACCACCAACCATCACGACACCTATGCCTTTGGCTCAACGGACGAATTCGCAGACCATCTGGCTCACCTAGTCAAAATTGGCCAGAAAACGGCCACCACGTCCGCTCTCGACCTCTATGAGCCAGATGAACCGCTCCCCTTTGTCGGCGAGTACAACGTCATTTTAGACGCTCACGACCAGCCCATCTGCGTGACGCAAACCAAGGTTACCGAGGTCGTCGCCTTTGATCAGGTGACCCGGGAACACGCCTATCATGAGGGCGAAGACGACCGGACCCTCACGATGTGGCGCCAGGAACATCGCAAATTTTTCGAGGACGCCTATCGCCAAATGGGCCAGACCTTCACCGAACAAATTCCGTGTTTCTGTGAAGTGTTTGAACGGGTAGACTAGGTCCCATCAGGCGTGACGTTTGTTCGGTTTCACCACACATCTTTGAAGTTTAAGATCACCTAAAAGGACCGCGACGGTAATCGTCACGGTCCCTCTTTGGGTATTTTCAATTAGGCGGTTACTTTTTTCCTTCCGACCGTCACGTAACATGGCTGCGAAGATCCAGCCTAGCTAAAAATGGGAATAAACAGAAATCGCACGTGTGACCATTACACAAAGTGAAACCATTTGACGAGATTCTATAGACTTCCATGGGAAAATAGACCTAAAAAGCTGACTTTGGAATTGAAAAAATCATTCGTTTTCCGTCCGAATGGGTCGTCACATTTAAGTAAACATAATTTCCTTTTAATTGAATTCCTTCAGTCTCAAGCTTAAATTGTGACGGACTTGATAAAATACCACCAGTAATTTTAACAGCATGGGCGGCAAAATCATGGGTACGCCAGCCACCTTTTTGAATCACTGGTACTACCCCTGATGCCCCACCAGATATATAGATATTTTGATTATCGTTAAATTCGATTCCTTGTACAGAAGAGTTGGCAATCATCGAGTAAAACTTATCTACGGGGTATGAATCAATGCAGGCCCCGACAATTTGCGCATCTCCGGCTGAAATATATTTAGAATTCAAATTTTCCTTGCCATCTAAAATCTGATTTAGTCGTGATGCCTTGTAATAAGAAAATTGAACCTTACCAGATGTATTCATCCCCCAGATAAGTAAATATTTACGAGCACTGTCCAAAGCGGCCTCACACCGCTTAAGTGTCCCAAAAGATGCACCATTCTTATTAGCACGATTAATACTAGAAATTCGAGCGATGTTAGTGTAATCGACCTTAACATTCGGTTGGTATTGAAAGCGACCAATCTGTGTTCCCCAGTCAACACTGTCTAGATTAGGATTGTCGACTTTAGTCGCTTTGCAAACAATCCAAAAATACGGAACCTTTTGGGCGTTATCAAACCACTGTAAAGTTTGCCCATGTCCAAACCGAGTTAAGGTCATTTCATCTTTACACCGTAATGTACTACCACCAAGCTGAAAACGCCCAATCACTTGCTTTGCTCCTGCCTTAGTATCCACTTGCTGTGTAGTGTAAAGGTACGAGCTTCCAATGTAACAGCTTTGAACAACATTGCCATAAGTTAATCCTGAGAGTGTATATTCTAGTGTTCCTGGTGCTGTAGATCTCGTAGAAGTACGGACAACTTGACTCGTACCAACACCAATACTACGAGCTTTGAGGTCATAATCATAGGCATCCCTCGGTGCTTCAGGATGCGCGTTGAAATACTCATCCATTGCTTGTTCTGACTTAAAGTCACCACGGTCTAAAAGTAGCTTGTCACTACCAACGGGACGTCCAGAATCAAATCGTTCGTCAAGTAATTCATCATTTTCTTCACTCATAATAATTTCTCCTCCCAAATTATTATCTGACTCTCAATTATGGTAGTCCTCACAATTCAAAATCCTATGCAAAATGCTTTAATGAAGTTAGTAAGTACTATGAATTTATTATCACGTAAACTTAATGTAATTGAAACAAAATAAAATTAATTTTGCTTTATAATAAGCCAAAAGGGAGGGAAATAGTATGAATTCTTATTTCAAAGTAATGACAATTTCAGGGGTATTGCTGATCTGCATGGTTCTCCTTAGTAAGGGGAAGATTGACCATGTGAAAGCGCAATCTGTTAAGTCGGGGTATACAGCTATCTCTGGAAAAGGCTACAATGTTGCTACAACAGGTACAAATGCGCTTTACACCAAGCCTGGAAACATGAGAGGCGCTAAGCTTGTTGCGTCGAAGGCAAAGCTGAAAAGTTTTGGGTCATACAGCAAGTCAGATGCCGCCGCCTATGTTTTCCATAACAAGAACAACCGTGACAAGGGATCAACTTATTACTTCTACGTCTACGGCTATCAAACAACCAACTCAGGAAGCGTGTACTATAAAATGGTCAGTCAAAACGGAAAGTATCGCGGCTATATTTATGGTGGTAAAAAAGTTGGCAAGATTACCGGGGGAATTAAAAAAGTGCAAACGACAAAAAAAGTAAACATCCCCTCTTATTTTTCTGGTGACGTTGGCATAGCTACGCCTGGAAAGCTTTGGAATGTTGTTCCTTACACGGCGTATAAAACAAAATTACTTGGCAAGATGACTTCTGGTGAATCGACAACAATTCCACACCTAGCTAAATTCAAAATTGATTCAGCAGCGGAACGAACCCGCGAAAGGGATACCTATTATCACGTTATCGCTCAGGACAATAGCGCGCTCACCGGTTGGGTAAATGCCAAGTACGTCAGAAAGTATGTCGAGATTCAAAACAACTGGGGAATCGTCGACAACTAGTAACAATCTCAGTCAGTTTGACTTTCTCCTAAGTCTAAGATCACCTAAAAGGACCGCGACGGCAATCGTCACGGTCCCTCTTTGGGTATTTTCAATTAGGCGGTTACTTTTTCCTTCCGACCGTCACGTAACATGGCTGCGAAGATCCAGCCCACTACGGCAACTGCTAGGAACGTGACAAAGACTGCGTGGTACCCCGCTATATTGGCTGCGGCTCTCGTGGTGACCTTCAGTTGGCCAGCCGTCACCGCCGCCAGAATCAGGGTCGCCACCGCAACCCCCGTTGATCCAAGGATTTGCCGAACGGTGGTGATGACCGCCGTTCCGTGCGAGATCAACTGATCTGGTAAGGAGTTGGCGCCCAACGTCACGGCTGGCATCATGACGAAGGCGTTACCCCCTTCAATCAGCGTTGCCGTTAGGATCATGGCCACCAATGACTGACGACCACCCACCAGCGTCAACCACAACCAGCCCAGCACAA
This sequence comes from Levilactobacillus cerevisiae, assembly GCF_003946245.1. GTDB lineage: Bacteria > Bacillota > Bacilli > Lactobacillales > Lactobacillaceae > Levilactobacillus > Levilactobacillus cerevisiae. The sequence goes on along the minus strand of NZ_RHNN01000005.1, from coordinate 90,685 downwards.
TCATCGACATCCCCGTCAACATGGTTGCCTTGAAGCCAATTTTGTCGGCCAATTTACCCGTCAATGGGTTCAACAGGCTCAGGACCACCGCTCCTGGTACCAAGGCCATTCCGGATGCAAACGGCGAGATGCCCAGCACTTCTTGGTAGTACAACGGAAAGACAATCGTCACGACAATCAAGGCGATGTAGGACGTCCCCGTCAAGAGGACCGCCAAGTCAAAGTTAAACGTCTTGAGCACTCGCAGATCCAGCAACGGTGCCGCCACGTGGAACTGCCGGTAAACGAAGTAAGCCACCGCTAACAGACTGACGACCAACAGACCACTCATAGCGGTCCAGTCGACCGCCGTCTGGCCAATCTGATTGACCACGTAAAGAATGCCAATGAAGCCGAGACTGCTCAAGACGGACCAGTAGTCCAGGTGCGCCTTGTGTTGTGGCATCACGTCTTTAATCGTTTTCAACGCCACCAGGAAGACTACCGTGATAATCACCATGAAGACCACGAACAGCCCCTGCCAAGTCGTGTATTTTAAAACGATGCCAGAAATGATTGGGCCAACCGCTAACGCCGAGCCCATCACTAGGCCGGCAAACCCCATGACACCGCCCCGCTGTGCTTCCGGGGTAATCCGCAACATGACCGTTTGATAGGATGGGAACATGATGCCGACCGCCATGGCCTCCATCACCCGGCCCAACATCATCAACGGAAAGCTGGTTGCCAGGTAGATGATAAACGTCCCAACGTCGAACAACGCCAGCACGCTAACGAACAAGACTGGGAACCGGATGTTATTTAATAGCCATGGGCTCACTGGCATCATGACCACCATCACCAACATGAAACCGGTCGTCAACCACTGAACGGTCGACGCCGGGACGTTGAAGTATTTCATCAACGTCGGGTAGGCCGTCGACAACGATGACTGGCTGATGGACATGGTGAACGTCCCCGCTAGTAGTGTCCAGATAAATGCCATATGGCCGTAGGGCCGCCCCTGTAAATCAATTGCCTCTTCCTGCACTGCTCTCACTCCTCTTGCCACTTTAGAAACATTATTAACTGACTTCTATCCTAGTCCTTTTCCGTCGCGCTGTAAACCAACCCGCCGTCCCATGTTGAACGAAGTTACTTATTGGGTGATTTTTGGTACAATGGGACTAATGAACGGGATAATCGTTGCGGATGACGCACAGAATTGAGGGCAAACAATGGACTTAGTAGCATATTTAACCGATGAAATTAACTTTTTAACGGAACAAATGAACCGCGCCAAAGATGAAAAGGACAACGCCATGAACTTTTTGTGTGACGCCCGGATTACCGAAGCCAAGCGGATCTTGGAACAGGTCAACTCTGGCAAGATTACTAGTTTGAAGGCTTAATTGGGTTAACCGAACGTGCTATCCGCGTTCGGTTTTTCTATTGGATTTGAAAATGGGCTCACTAGTTACGTTCCCGGCGGCGGGCTCAAGTCGCCCTGCTGTGGGGCCGGTTCCAGCCTGAGACAGATGTTCACTACGCCTCCGGAACGGTGAAAATGAGATCGGACCGCTGTGGGCGAACGCCCGGAGCCAAAGAGCGGTCTCCGTGCTTACTTTGAGCCGAAGAACACGTCTCAAAGATATCAATTGCCTAAGCGGCTCACGCCACTAAGGCAATTCCCACGGCTTGACTCATTTTCACCGTTCCTGCGGCTGACACTGTCTTAGCCCGCCGTAAATTTTGACCTAACTCGCAGCCTTGATTGCAATGTCGTTTATTGAATTGACATTCAAATCACGATTTTCCAGGCAGTCGTCGACAACATCCGATCTTTAAACCCAAACACTGCTAGCTAAAAACCTGGCTAAAACCCAACTTAGGTAACCATCCATCAATTTCAGAAAATATTTCAACCGCAAAGTCGCTGAAAACGTGAAATTGGTGTACATTAGAAGTAGTAATAAATTTTTAGGAGGTAACACGTTGATAACCATTAAATCAGATCGTGAAATTGAAAAAATGGCCGAATCCGGTGCCGTTTTAGCTGGTGTCCACAAGGGCTTACGGGACATCATCAAGCCAGGTATTTCTAGCTGGGAAATCGAACGCTTTGCCAACAAATACATTGAAGAACACGGGGCTAAGCCTTCCGAAAAGGGCTTTGAAGGCTACAAATACGCTACCTGTGTCAGTGTGAACGATGAAGTCGCCCACGCCATCCCCCGTAAGGAACTGTTACTCAAGGAAGGCGACATTGTTGCCGTTGACATGACGGTTAATTTGGACGGCTTTGAAAGTGATTCTTGCTGGACCTACGCCGTGGGTAAAATCAGCCCAGAAGCACAACACCTGATGGACGTCACCAAGAAGTCCCTCTACTTGGGCATCGACCAAGCCATTGTCGGCAACCGGATCGGTGATATTGGCCATGCCATCCAAGCCTACACCGAAGGCCAGGAACACATGGGCGACGTCCGTGAACTGATTGGCCACGGGATTCAACCCACCATGCACGAACAACCAAACGTGCCAAACTACGGTGAAGCAGGCAAGGGCCTCCGGCTACGTGCCGGCATGACCATCACCATCGAACCCATGATCAACCTGGGCACCTGGGAAATTGCCTCCCGCGAAACGGCCGACAAATCCTGGGAATACTACGTCACGGCTGACGGCTCACTGTCCGCACAATACGAACACACCCTGGTCATCACGGACGACGGTCCCAAGCTCTTAACGTCACAAGACGATGAGATTGACGAAAAGTACCGCCTTAAATAACAATCGTAAAATGATGGAGTGAGGATTGGTTTCCTCGCTCTTTTGTTTTACACTGAAGATGAGAGTGTGACAGAGGCGGTTAGCTATCAAATTCAAACTGTACCAGCCGCCTGTTGCCGCACTGTAAATTAGGAGGTCTGGGATGCTCCAAACTTTTTAAATTGATCCACAAATTAATTCACAAGTTGATAAATGATGTCTAGCGGAGGTTACTAGGTACAGAAACCCTGTGACGCGTTTCTTAGGTCAGGCGGTCTTCCTGGCCTTAGAACGGGGACGCCTTTGAAACTCGGGTCTTTCGAGGTTCAAAGCGCCTCTAAAGACCGCCTCTCAGGCTTTAGAGGTTGCCCCACAGGGTTGGCGTACCTAGTAACCGCAGCGTTAACCACCATTTATCAATGCAGCTTGGAGGCTGACGAATATGGCTTTGACCAATCAGACACCGGAAGACACGGTGCAAGACATTTTCAACCGCATCGCCCCGCAGTACGACCAAATGAACAGCGTCATCAGCTTGGGCACTCACCGTATCTGGCGTCAACAAGTCATGCACGCCATGACGATTCGGCCCGGTGACTTTGCACTCGACCTGTGTTGTGGCACGGGTGACTGGACCTTGGCGCTCGCCCAAACCGTGGGGCCCGCGGGCCACGTGGTCGGTTTAGATTTTAGCGACGTCATGTTGCGAGAAGCTGATCAAAAGGTTCGAGCGGCCCACCTCGCCAGTCGGATCACCTTGCGCCAGGGAGACGCCATGCACCTGCCCTACCCGGACAACAGTTTCAACGTGGTCACCATCGGCTTTGGCTTGCGTAACGTCCCGGACGCCAATCAGGTGCTCCGAGAGATGGCGCGCGTGTTGAAGCCCGGTGGCCAGGTTGTGTGCTTGGAAACGTCACAACCCACCAATCCCGTGATTCACGCCGGTTGGCAACTCTACTTCGGCCACGTGGTTCCCTTGATGGGCCGCTTCGCCCACCACTATCAGGCTTACAACTACCTGCAACAGTCGACCCACAAGTTTGTGTCGGTCACGGCCCTGGCCACCATGTTTCGCACGGCTGGCCTCAAACAGGTCCACTACCAGCAGTTCAACCTGGGCGCGGCGGCCGTGCACTTTGGCACTAAGCCTTACCGGTAATTTCCGATGCAAAATTCGTTATAAATTGCCACCTGCGGCTGCCAGAGATTCCGTCTGCTGTGGGGACCGCCTGCGGCCTAAGAAACGGTCCTCCGGCTCGGTTTGAAGGCTGACAAAGTTCGCCGGACTGCCAACGTTTGTCATAGTTATTGGACACTGCCTACGCAGGCGTGAGTGAGCCAAATTTAGGCTCAGCCGTGGGATTTTCCATGTGGTCTGCTTGGAAGATGGCGATTTTGAAACGTGGGTTTGGCGGTTCAAAACGAGGTCCAAGACCGCTCTTTGGCTTGGACCGTCCTCCCACAGCGTTCCAGCCTAAATTTGGCGAACGGTAAGCCGGCAGGTTTATGCAACGTTAGCAGTTAACTCTTTCATCGCAACTAAACGAAAAACAGTGGTCAACGTCAAATTAGGCGTTGGCCACTGTTTTTAATTCTGGTCAAAATTAGCAATCAGTGTTAACAAATTATCATTCCGGTTCAACCGGGCGAACGCCGCGGCGTCCTGGAGATCCTGCTTGATTTGGGCGGTATCCCCTGCCTGTTGGCGCGTGTTCAGCGCGCGCTGGTACAGGATGCGCGCCAGGTAATAAGTCACGTGGTAGCGGGCACAGACCTCGACGCCATAGTTCAACAGCTCATCGCTAGCCTTGAGGTCCCCCGTTTGGCCGTAAAATTGGCCGGTGTAATAAATAATGTTCAGGGAGCGCCAAATATTATGGCTGTTCTTAAACGTCAGGTTGCGGATCTCTCCGGCAACCTTGTTGAAGTAAAAAGCGGCGCGGGTGGTGTCGCCATCCTGATTGTAGGCAACGCCCATCCCCGTGTACGCCAACAGCGAGTACACCGAGTGATGGCCTTCATCGAAGCGGTTAAGGATTTGGGAAAAGTCGTACAGGGCGTCCGCAATCGCCCCGCCGTTTAGCGCGGTGACGTAGCCGCGAATGAAGTAGTAGCGCATTTGAAAATTCAGGGTGCCGTTGGCGGGATCACCCAACTTTTTCAGGTTCGCTTGCGCTTCGGCATATTCACCGACCAATAGTTGGAATTCCGCCTGTTCTAGCGCCTGGGAGCGAACCGAGTCCTCATCGTGGTTTAACGGGAACAGGTCGTTAAGGGTGAGTTCTAGCCGATCACAGAGTTGTAATAAGATTTTTAGTGAGGGAACTTTGCCGTTGCGCTCGAATTTGCTCAAGGTCGCCTGGGTACAGATGCCGTGTGCCAACTGGTCTTGGGAAAGGTGGAGCCGCTTCCGCGTTTCGATAAATATGTCGATATTCATAAATTTATGCCATCCCTTAAAACGTTATGGACTCATTATAACAACAATTAGTCCGAACGCCTAGCCTTGCCAGCCATGATTTTCGTGGTCCCAATCACGCTTGCGACTGCCGGAAACAAACGGATTGCCAGCCACAATGTAACGTAACGGTCGGTCCTGCCAACTGCCGTCACTGACACCCACCCGCGACGTCGCTGCGACCTCCCGGGGCTGACGGGTCACGGTCGGCGTAATCGTCAAATTCTGCGCGCCCAACATCGTGCGGTTCAGGTCCTTAGACTGTAATCCCAGCGCCGCCGTCAGCTTTCCCGGTCCGTTGGTGACCTCTGGTTCCGGCTTGGGCCGGTGTTCTTGCATCAACGACAGACCCTGATGGGGTTCGATGCCCCGAATCAGGATTCCTTGCGGGGTGCCCGCCGCCTGAGTAGCCACATCTAGCATGTAGTAGCCCCGCAGAATGTAAATGTAGATTGTTCCCGGCGCATCATACAACGCGGCGTTAGCGGCCGTATAACGGCCATTGAAGGCGTGCGCCGCGGTATCTTGCTCACCGAGATAGGCTTCAGCCTCCACAATCCAGCCGCTCATGGTCCCCGCGGGTGTTTGGTAAATCAGTTCGTGCCCCAACAACTCTTGGGCAATCTGGGCAGTGGGCCGCCCGGTAAAGAAATCGGCTAACGGGTTCGTCATGGACTCTCGCTTCCCTTTCGCTATGGTAGAATTGACCCATGGAGATGGTCAAAATGGCAATTAAACTGGAACGAATTTATACCAAGCCCGCAGACTTAAGCGGCTACCGCGTCTTGGTCGATCGACTCTGGCCCCGGGGCATTTCCAAGGTCAACGCGCAGTTGGCATCCTGGGAAAAAGACATGGGCCCTTCAACCGAGTTGCGCAAATGGTTCAACCACGAGCCAGAAAAGTTTCCGGCGTTTAAGGAAAAATACCTGGCGGAGCTGACGGCCAACGCAGCGTTTCCCGCCTTTCTAGACTTGGTCGCAACGCAATTGGCCGACCAGGACGTCATTTTCCTGTACGGCGCCAAGGATGAGACCCATAATCAAGCGGTCGTTTTAAAGGAATTGGTGGTTAAGCGTCTGGCTGACCGAGTGCCTGCAGCACGCCTGACAGACTGAGTTCGCGCGTACTGTGAAATTGCACGTCGGCACCGGGTAGCGGATCGCCATTGATGGCCACGGTCAGACACCCCGCCCGCTTGGCCGACTGGACGCCGGTCACGGTATCCTCGAAGGCCACACAGTTGGTCGCTGGTAAATTGAGTAGCTTCGCGGCTGCTAAATACACGTCGGGCGCGGGCTTACTGGCCTTCAAGCTGCCGGCGGGCACGATGTGGGTAAAGAACTGCGTCAGCTGTAGGCGGGCGATTTCTGCGGGCGCATTGGTTGAGGCGGAGGCCAACGCCAGTGGATAACCGGCGGCAACGATTTCGGTGAGAAAATCCGTCACGCCTGGCAAGCGGTTGGCTGGCGTCATTGCCGCCACGTACTGCCGGTAGAGGTCGTTTTCGTGATCGGTGATCTGGGTCATTTGCGCGGGTGTGAATTCGCCCTGACGGTTGGCGGAGGCCAGAATCGTTTGCAGGGAGCCCAATCGACTCATGCCGGGCAAGACGTCGGCTAAATTGTGCGTCCACGGAATGCTGAGTTCGGCCGCGATGGCCTGCCAGGACGCCAAATGATACTGCCAGGAATCGGCAATGACGCCGTGAAGGTCGAACAGAAACCCTTGAATTTTACGCGTTGGCATTGACGTTTCCCCTTTCTTGCTGGTGAAATTGGCTTTGGCCCTTGTTGCCGGGCTTGGTAGAAAATGCACCGGAACGTTGCGGCTTCAGCCAATGACCAGTGCCATAAGATGTGTCAATTATACACCAATTTGCCGTAAAACTAAGCGGCCGCGACAGAACCCTATTTAGATTGTTTAACTAAAAATTGACTCGAAATCGCGGTTGCGATTCGGGTCAATTTTTCTTGTTATGCTTTGTCTAGCCCCGCCACTACGCGTTGCCAAATGAAAAGAGGTTAGGTCCATCAAGATCCCAACCTCTCAATTTAACTCAAGTAAAATTCTAACGAATCACAATCACCGAAACGTCGGCCTTCTTCGTCAACCGCAAGCCGATGGCACCGGGCTTACCGTGACTGGCGAAGTCTACGTCGGCACCGGACACAATCAGGTCTGGCTCGAAGTCGGGCACGATTTTTTGTAAAATCACGTCGTCCACGTCGCCGCCTTCTGCGACAATGGCGCGAACCTCTTCCACGCCAAACGCCTCAGCCTTCTTTGCGTAGTCCCGGACCACGCTGCGCAAGTGCTCACGCTTTTCATTTAGTTTATCTGGCATCAAGGACTCATAAATGCTGATGTCATTACTTTCCAGCACGGACGCGATGCCCAGGTGTGCACCGTAATCTTTGGCCATGGTCATTGCAAACCGAAACGCCCGACTAGTCGATGGCCGGTCATCCTCATCGATCGTAATTAAAATACGTTTGAAAAACAGCGGATCATTGCTTTCATCTGCCATAATTAATTAATTCCCTCCAATGAATGATACGGCCCCCATTGTATCATATTTACGAATACAGCTGGGGCTAAATCGTTTCATTTTATACTTACTAAAGGTCGAAAGTCCAAAAGAACCTGAACGGCCCAGCTAACAGAGATTCAATCCACAAAATCAGTCAAAAATTGCCACCTGCGGCTGCCAGAGATTCCGGCTGCTATGGGGAGACCACCTGCGGCCTGAGGGACGGTCCTCAGGCTCGGTTTGAAGCGAGTCGGCAGACCGCTTCACAGGCTGCCGGCGTCCTCCCCACAGCGTTCCAGCCTAAATTTGGCGAACGGTAAGCCGGCAGGTTTAGACAGCGTTGCAAATATTCAGTGTTGTCTCCCTACTCTGTAGCGGATTACGTCGATAATTTATGTTCAACCTTACATATTCGTCACAACAATAAAAGGCCAGGACAAGTCGTCCCAGCCTCACATTCATTTTCACTTAAATTAGTTTGCGTGGTCCGGTGACAAAATCATTGGTCCACGAACGGCACGGGGTAATTCGACGGTAATCCGCCGAATGACGACTGGCTGTGGCACGACCACGGGCACCGCTTTTGGCTTGGCTGCCAGCATGTGCCAAATGGAATGCAGCAGCAACAAACAGACAAACATCAGTGGGAAACCGGCGATCGTTGACACGGTTTGCACGGTCTTGAAGCCCCCGACCATCACGATCCCAAAGGAGAAGACGATGAAGACGATGACCCAGATCATCCGGTTCCAGCGACTAGGTTCTTGCCCATCATCCAAATGCAGACTCGTGAAGGATGACACGATGAAGGCTGACGACGAAATGGTCGTGGCCAGGAAGATGAAGCAAGAGATACAGTACAACGCCAGGATAATCATCTTAAATGGCAACGTCGCAATCACCGTGGCAACCACGGCAGCTTGGCCTTGCGTATTTAAGATGTGGACCAAGTTGACGGCTCCAGTCCGTTGGAGCCACAGGGAGTAACCCCCAAAGATGGCGTAGAAACTCATGCACCCTAAGGCCCCGTATGTTAACATCCCGACCAAGACCTGACGAATCGTCCGACCTTTGGAAATCCGGGCGATGAACAGTCCCATGACTGGCATGTAGGATAACCACCAGCCCCAGTAGAAAATCGTTTCCTGCTGAGCGGTACTATCCCCACCGTTAGGCAAGGTGTTGGTGGACATGGCGATAAACTTTTGGGCCATCAACCCGATACTATTTGTTTCAGAATTTAAGATATAAATCGTTGGTCCAATAATTAAAATAATGGCTAACAATCCTAAAGCCGTCCAGATATGTGCGGAACTCAAGCGGTTGATCCCACCGTTTAACCCGTGGAAGACCGTGACGGCAAATAGAATAAACAGGATAATGAAGAGCTCAATTTTTAGCATTAAGTTGTCTTGAACACCCGTCAGTCGGCTCAGCACTTTCGAAATGATTGGGATTTCCATCCCCACGGACGAGCCAATCCCGCCCATGATGCCGAAGACGACCAGGAAGTCGACGACGTGGCGGGCAATAACCTTGCCCCGACTGTCGCCTTGCAAACTGGTAATCGCCGCGCTGACCCGTTGAACCTTGGCGTGCTTCACGTACAGGACGTACGCAATCGCAATCGTGGCTGGCGCAAACATCATCCACGCCATGGGGCCCCAGTTGAACTGGCCCAACATGTGGGCGGCGCTGTAAGCGTTACTAGAAAATGGCTTGAAGCCAAACGCCGGGTGCTGCAGGTAACGCAGCGGATCCACGATCGACAGCATCAAGATACTGGCATCAATCGCCGTCGCGAAGACCATGCTCCCCCACTGAAAGTTGCTGTAGTGGGGCTTGTCTTCGGGATCACCCAATTTCACCTTACCAAACTTGCCGAATGCTAAATACATAAAAAATAAAAAGTTGATTACGTACACCATCATATAAGCCCATGACATGCGAGTATCAATCCAGTTCAGAATGGAACTGAGCGTGGCCTGTAATTGACCGCCGCCTAAGATAAATAGCAATGACGCGAGAATAAATAAAACGATGGTTGGTACGAATACTAACTTATCAATATTTTTACGCGCTAAAATAAATAATCCTCCTCATTTGTTTCCTGCAAGCCGAGGCTTCCAGCGGATGGTGCTCCAATAAGATTGTACGAAAAAAGCGCGGTTCCAGGGTCGTTATCCGAGCTACCTGTACAGCGCGCTACCGTTGAATACAAATTGCCTTCGAAAATCTTGTTAAAACGATATCCAAAGTCTATTATACGCGGTCGAGTTAATTAGTAAAATCTTGCTGGATGATAAGTTTTTTCTGCCGGAAATAAACCGGTTACATGCCACGTCACGTTAGGAATCTAAGAATTTGATTAGAATTTAGGATTTCCTGAAAACGAGACTACTTTTTCAGCTTAGCGGGCCATTCTTGCAAAGCCCGCGCATTCCCAGTTTCACCGTTATCAATTTCCTTGATGATCCGTGCCGGGTTCCCCGCAATCACCACGTCATCGCCAAAGGACTTGGTCACCACGGACCCCGCCCCAACGACGACATTGTTGCCCAACGTGACTCCGGGAAGAATCGTGACCCGGCCGCCCAACCAGGCGTTATCGCCAATGGTAATCGGCGCCCCCATTTCAACGTCGTGGGTCCGGGCCATGGCGTTCAACGGGTGCACGGGGGTGTAGAGGCCGATGTTCGGGCCGAAGTAACAGTTCCGTCCAATCGTGATTGGACAGGTGTCCAGGAACGTCATGTCGTAGTTGCCGTAAAAGTGGTCACCGATGTGGATGTTCCAGCCGTAGTCAAACGTGAAGCTGGCCTCGACGAAGAAATCATCCCCGGTGTCACTGATCAGTTGCTTGTACGCCGCGTTGCGTTCTTGGTTGTCGGGCAGTTGGTTCGCCGCCTGCAAGGTCTTCCGCGCCAGGACGCGTCGGTCGATCAGTTCCTTGTCAAATTGTTCGTAGGGTTGTCCCGCCGTCATTTTTTGCCGTTCAGTTGCCATAGTATCAAATCACTCCTCTTCCCCCATGATAACACTCTGCCTCTTTGGGCGTCGGGTTCGGTTCGGAACGTTAGGTCAAAAGCAGAGCTGGACCGTTCCGCCTGCGGCTGGCAGGGACTTCCGTCCTCTGGGGACCGGGGCAAGCCATAGGGCGGTCTTGCCCCTCGCTTGTAGCCGCCAAGACCAGGCGTCTACAAGGCGTCCCGTGCTCTAGGGCCGAGCACCCCACTCGGTCCAAGACCACCGACACAGGACTCAGTCCCTGCCAGCCTCCGGCTCCACATGTTGTGTGCTACTTTTGACACTGGTTTGGCCCATAGAGGCAGGGTGTTGTGGGTCCGTTCTCTGTGGGTGCTCGAACTTTAGGGTGGTGATGAGCTTAGCTGATGGTTATGGTGGTGGTCGCTAGTTTGCTGGCGGTCAACGTTAATCAGGTGGACAGGAAAAAGGCCGCAAAGGAATAATTCACTCTGCGACCTTCGTTAACAATCATATCCAATTAAAAACCAACTCGTCACACCAAGCCAGCGACCAACACAGAATAACCGCGCAACGGGCTAAACCAGTGTCAGCCGCAGGGATGGTGAAAACTGGGCCCGCGACTCCTCCGCCAGCAGAAAATGAGGCGCTAGTCTGAGCGACCAGAGGCGGGTCAAGGTGACCAGCTGTGTCGATGGCTTTAACTGAGTGTTTTCCTCAGCTTAGGCCATGGGACGACCTTGGAAACTCACGGGTTTCAGTGAGGTTTCAAGTCGAGGTGGAAGCCCGCTCCTCAGGCTGGAACCGGCCCCACAGCAGGGCACCTTGAACCCGCCGCCGGGAACGGGCAGTCTCGCCAACGTCATTGACAACCGTCCGCCCACAGCGTTCCGGCCCAGTTTTCACCATCCCGGAGGCGCGGACAACGACCAGTTTACCCGAGCGCGAAGGTTATTCTGCAGGTTCGGTGGCTGCTGGTGTGGCGGGCATGGCTTGCGCGCAGAGGATCCAAGTGATCCCATAAGCATCCACAATCTGCCCCATCTTACCGCCCAAAGCCTGCTTGGCAAACGGACTGATCACCTTAACGTCGGACTTCACCAAGCGCTGGTACAACGCATCCAACGCCTTAACGCTGGTACTATCGTCTTCATCGACCGCCAACATCAGTGAAATCAACGTGGACGACGTGGGTTGCCCCATCAACGCGTCGGCACATTGAATGTCCAAGCCCATGATTTTAAAGCCGCCGTGCATGGTCATTTTATCCAAATCGACCGCTGGATCTAAGCCGAATCGCTCCGCCTCGGCCACCGTTGGACTAACTCTGGTGGCGTTGGTTGCGCCAAATACGCTCTGATAATACGCGATGGCGTCTTTGGCATTCTCAAACTCCAAGTATGGAATTAATTTTGCTTGCATCGTCGGTACCCCATTCAATACTAAATTTTTTGTGAGTTCAGGCTAGTCCCTGAATTCTCGGGTCCTAGTTCCCCCAATTAGATAACCCGCACAATCTTTCTAGGTTTCATTATACCCTTAATCATCTTCAAACGGTAGGTGACGAAGACTTTCGGCGATGTCCGCCACGGATTGTTCCGCCGTCTGGTGTTTCTGAGCGGACGTTGTTGGCCGCTTCGTAGCAGGCTTGATCACTGGTTGGGACTTTACCGCTGGCTGGGCCGTCACTGCAGTCTTCGTGGTTCTTGCAATTTTCGTTGCTGGTTGCGCCTGCGCTGTTGGTTGCGTCTTCGTCGTTGCTTTAGTTGTCGTTGCCTTCGTGGCCGGTTGTGTGCGGTGGGTCGTGGTTGCGCCCTTCCCTGCACGACTCATTCCGTCCATGGTTTCATTTAACAAATGGTCGACGAACACGTTGCCTTGATTGGTCGCGTGACCCTTGGTCCATTGATAGTCTAGCTGGTTAAATTGCGGCAACAGGCGATCAACGTCCTGCCAGAGCTCCGCATTGACTAAGGGACCGGCACTGCGTTTCCACCCGCGTCGTTTCCAGCCTGCGAGCCATCCCTTGTTGACGGCATTTAGCACGTACTGTGAATCCAGCACAAACAGAATGCTTTCGTGGTTTTGCCCCAGATCAACTAGTTTCTGCAGCGCGTTGCGAAAGGCCATGATCTCCATCCGATTATTGGTCGCACCAAATTCACCGGCGGAACCCGTCTCGATGGTGTCCGGCAACTCGATGCGGTAGGCCCAAGCCGCCTTGTCAGCGTCTCTCACGTGGCCGCCAGCGACGTTGCCCGTATTTCTGGAACCACCATCGGTATAGACCGTAATCGTGGCTGAGACGGTCGCTGAGGGCCGTTTAGCTGTGGCTGCTTTGCTGGCAGTCGCGTGCCGCTTGCTGGCCTTAGCCGACCCACTTTGCATAAAGGTCTCCGCCTCCGCAGCCGTCGCAAAACTCTTATATTCAGCGCCGGAAAAGCCGCTAACTTGCTTTTGTGTTTCCGGCCACGTGCGGTAGATGCCCGGCTTCTTGCCCTTGCGCACCGCGTAGTATTTTTGTGCCAAATGAATCCCCACTTTCGAACTAATCTTAGCTAGTTTACCATACTTTTTTCAGTCACTTGTCAATTCTGATATTACCAAATTTATGGACCCGTCACCATTTGCCGGCCCGCTACGGAAGTCATTTCTGCAAAAAAATTAATAATCCGGAAAATATGGCGGATTTAAAGCGTAAATTGTTTTCATAACTTTTAGATTATGCTAACCTAGAGAGTGTGAAATAATGACCGGAGAACGACCATTTTTACTACGCATTACCAATTTTGAGGGGGTTTTTCATGAAGAATCCGATCCGTGCGACCATCATAACCGTCGACCAAGCTCGAGCCATGCTGAAGGACCAGCGTGAACAACGTGATGAGCGTTTTCCGCAGTTAGCAGTCTCCGGTCAGTACATCTTACCAGACTATCGGCTAACCCGTAAGCGAGAAGCCTTTAAGATTCGGCGCCACACATTTTTGAAGAAGCATTTCCGCTCCTACGTGGCGTTCGATTCCGACAACGGCCAGACCTTATGGATTCACAATTTTCCGAGTCTATCTGAAGCTTGCTTTTGGCTGAACACCGGCTTGAAGCCTAACGATACCGACTCCACAAGTTCTTACCAGGAATGGAAGAACGAACACACTGATGAGATTGAGGCCTTGAAGGAACAACTTCGGGCCCAACACCACGAAAAGAAAAAGCCCGTGGCGGCTGCCAAACCGGCGACCGTGACGACTGTCAAAAAGGCGAAACACGTCAAGAAATAGCTTTAAAAACCACCTAATTCTTAAGCGAATTAGGTGGTTTTTCTTTGCAATCATTTGTACTTATACGACTGATACTTCCCGGTATGTGAGACTTTAACCGTTTCGGTGTGGTATTTGCCGCGCTTATTCTTCCAGGACTGTTTCAAGACGATGTCCCCTTGAACACTCAGCTGCACCTGAAATTTTTCTTGATCCTTTTGCCACACGTATTTACCCCCAAAATTATAAGTGCGTTTCGCCTGATGATTGGCGGCCGTGATAAAAATCACCTGATAGGCTTTCCTGTAAAAATTACGCCTTTCAATACTGGTATAGGCCTCATTACGATAGTTCTCCGCCATAATCAGAAATTGATGATCTGCCGTCCAACATAGCTCCGTATCAACAGCATCCCCATGATGGTCATAATCTTCGCCATCCTGCGTCTGATAATCATAATAGACTTTAATCGTCTTTTCCGAAAAGGTTCCGGTTACGTTAGCAGACTGGCGGCGCAACACCCAGCCGAAGCCGCCATCCAGCAAGTCCTCTGGTTGCGTTTGATACGCAGTGCCAACTGCACCATACAAAGTATCTTTTGACTCGACACTAAGATGCTTGGGCCGTTTATCTGTGTCGTAATAACGGTAGTAAACGACCACCTTCCCCTGCGTACTTGCCGCCTGTGAATTGACCTGCGACTCCGCAAGCAATCCCAAGAAAGCACTTAGACCAACAATCAGCATTGCCAATCGTTTTCTCATATGAACCCCGCCCGTCTCTGTTTTAGTCTAATTTTACCATTCACTGACCAGACAAAATAGGCCCTCAACACTAAAAAAGCAGTGCTGAGGGCCCATTGCATTAATTTATTTATGTTGCCTTACAGGTCCAAATGAACCTGCTTCGGATCCGTCTTCACCACAATCTTACCGTGATGAATGGAGTACAACACTTCGGAACGTTGGTTCAGCGCGTTGTAGAAGTTGTCGTTGTTCATGATGACCAGGTTAGCTGGCTTGCCGACTTCGATCCCGTAATGGTCGGTGACGTGCATGGCCTTGGCCCCGTGGGTCGTGACAAATTGGTACGAGTTCATGATGTCGTCGTAACCCATCATTTGCGTGACGTGAATACCCATGTGGAGGGAATCCAGCATGTTGCCGTCGCCCATTGGGTACCAAGGATCCTTGATATCATCTTCACCAAACGCCACGTTGACGCCGGCTTCGTTCAATTCCTTCACCCGGGTCAAACCACGCCGCTTCGGGTAGGTGTCAAAGCGCCCGCCCAAGTGGGTGTTGATCAAGGGATTGGAAATCATGTTGATGTGTGACATTTGTAAGAGACGCATTAATTTATAAGCATAAGCGTTGTTGTACGAGCCCATGGCCGTGGTGTGGCTGGCCGTGACTTGATCGCCCAAGCCAGTTTCCAGTGCCAATGTCGCCAAAGTTTCTAGCCCGCGGGATGCCGGGTCGTCGATCTCGTCACAGTGGGCGTCGACCAATTTGCCGTACTTCTGCGCGAGTTCCACGGCAAAGTGGAGGGACTCGACGCTGTATTCCCGGGTGAATTCGAAATGGGGAATGGCCCCGATCACGTCAACGCCCAGCTTAGCGGATTGTTCCATCAATTCCTTACCGTGGGGGAAGGATAAAATTCCCTCTTGCGGGAAGGCAACCAATTGGAGCTCGATGAAGTCCTTGACCTCGTCACGAACCTCAATCAGGGCCTTCAACGCGGTCAGACTAGGGTCGGTCACATCCACGTGGGAGCGAACGAACTGAATCCCGTTTGCGGCTTGACGTTCCAGTGCTTGCCGGGAACGGGTCTTCACGTCTTCGATGCTCAACGTTTTCTTCCGTTCGGACCAGATCCGAATCCCATCAAAGAGCGTTCCGGACTGGTTCCATTCGGGGTCACCCGCCGTCATGGTACTATCCAAATGGACGTGAGGATCAACGAATGGTGGCAAAACCAATTTACCTTTTGCATCAATCACCTGTTCGTTATCTTTTGGTTCTAAATGATCTGCGATGGCGGTAAATTGACCGTCCTCGATGCGAATATCCTGTGGCTGCTTTGCATTTTCAATGTGCCCTTGTTGAATTAACATGCGCGTTAACCTGCCTCCTAGTCATTAGTAAAAGCCCGGAATGGTTAAGCCCAGCGCTAGCAACGACCCGTCTGTGACGATGCCCGCAATGACGACAATAATTGCCACGGTTGCGGGTACCAACGCCCAGCGCGGTCCCCGGCGTGCCGAGTGAACCAACCCATATAAGCTTATCACAGTTAACGTCAATCCGAGCGCTAAAGTCAGTGGTTCATTGGGAATTAGCAAATAAAGCTGATCAAATGCCCCCGCAATCGCGACCCAGCTGGCCAATGCGCCACCAATACTCCATTCTAAAACTGCTTTCGCCCCTGTTGTCATGTTCCCCAACCCCTTTTTTCATGTTACCAAACTATCCGTAACGTTTGATGGTAATTTCCCCGTGTTCTATGCTATGCTAAATTCAATCAATTTTGCAAATGGAGGTCTGATGATATCATGTTAAATTCATTTCCACAAGCCTTAACGATTGCTGGTTCCGACAGCGATGGTAGCGCCGGCATGCAAGCCGACCTGCACACCTTCTTCGCCCGCAACGTCTACGGGGCGTCCGTCATTACCGCCTGTGTGGCCGGTAATTCTTACGGCATCCATGCTAGCGTGCCGATGCCCACGAATTTTATCGACCAAGAATTCGCCGACCTGGCTGACGACTACCACATTCGGGCCGCTAAGACTGGAATGCTGGCCGACTCCGAGCTGATCGAAGACGTGGTCAAGAACTATCAAGCCGCCGACTTCGGTCCCCTGGTGGTCGATCCGGTCATCATGACCAAGCACGGCAACCAGCTGCTGGAGGAGAGCGCCTTTAACACCCTGCGGACGAAATTAATTCCGTTGGCAACCGTCTTGACGCCCAACTTTTACGAAGTCCAAAAGATTGCTGAAATGACCATTACCAGTGATGACGACATGGTCGCTGCAGCCAAGAAGATGCAGGCCATGGGCGCCAAAAACGTGGTGGCTAAGGGCAGTCACGCCGAGACCAACCAACAGAATGTCCGTGATTACGTTCTGCTAGAATCCGGCGAAAGTTTCTGGCTCAGCGAACCGTATCACCAAACGGACCGGGTCAACGGCACCGGTGATTCCCTCTCCGCCTGCATCACGGCGGAACTGGCCAAGGGCACACCGATGAAGACTGCGATTGAGATTGCCAAGCAATTTGTGAACACCGCGATTGGCAGTCCGATCGAAGTGGGCCACAAGTTCGGGCCAATCAATCATTGGGCCGCCCAGCAACGCGAATACTAACCTTGTTTTGTGCCTAGCCGACGATTTTGTTGGCTGGGCATTTTTCTTTTTACGTGTTGTCAGCGCCTCCGGGCTGGTGAAAATGAGACCGGATCGCTGTGGGCGGCCGTCCAGAGCCTGAGGGGCGGTCTCCGGACTTACTTTGAGCCGCTAAGGAACGCGTCTCAAAGATACCAATTGCCTAAGCGGCGTGCCGCCACTAAGGCAATTCCCACGGCTTGGCTCATTTTCACCAGCCCTGCGGCTAACACTTGCTTAGCCCCACCCACGCAACTAGTCTGTCTTTTCCATCACTGTCATGGGCAGGCCACCAAATAAGTTGGTTTAACTGTCTAATACTATCACTATTGTCAGGTAAACTAAGATGTCGCCCACACACACTTTAAAATCCAAAAACGACTGGCGGTGCGGCCGTTGCCGCGTAACCGGAGGTGGTCAGGTGCGAAGGCTATGGCTTCAAGATTGCCATTTGGCTATCATTACAATATTTTCAATAGATAAAAGGCAAAAGACAAGAACCAGATAGGTGGTATTGGTTTGATCCATGTAAGTGGAGCTGGAGGCTGGTGGGTCGCGAGACCTGCGTCGGCGTCGTTGGCTGAGGTTCTTTCTCAGCCTACAACGCGGATGTCTTTGAGACTTGTGTCCTTCAAGTCTCAAAGACAAGCTTCAAGACCGCTCCTCAGGCTTGAAGCGTTCCCCACAGGCGCTGCGACCCAACCAGCCGCAGGATAGAGTAATCATTCCAGTATAGAAACCAACAACGACTGGTGGTGCGGCTGTTGCCGCGTAACCGGAGGTGGTCAGGTGCGAAAGCTGTGTCGGCGTCGTTGGCTGAGGTTCTTGCTCAGCCTACAACGCGGGATGTCTTTGAGACTTGTGGTTTTCAAGTCTCAAAGACAAGCTTCAAGACCGTTCCTCAGGCTTGAAGCGTTCCCCACAGCCTGAAGTACCTGAACCACCGCAGGTGAAGCAAGAAACACCGTCTACCACCGGTCGGGGCGCCAGGTGCGGCCGTCGACTTCGCCGCTCAGCTGGTCATGCCGTCGCGCCTGCTCACCCACCAACGCCTCCAGCGCCAGCCAAAATGCCCGGTCAGTGAACTTCCCCTGTTCCTCCGCCAATTTCTCAATCTGCGTCTGCAGCCATTGCGTTTGCTCAGTCATCTTCTTGCTCCTTAATCAACGACAAGGTGTCAACCAACGCGTCGATATCATCTTTTTGTTGCGCGAACTCGGCCTCAATCAGCCGGCCCGTCGCCTGTTGTTCTGGCGGTAACTGCTGGATCATGGCGGGTAAACGTTTGGTAAACCAGTCCTGCCGTTCGCTCAAACTGTCCGGCTGCTTCTGGGTCAGATAACGTTGGTAATCCACCACCAGCTGCAGTTTCTCCGATTCCTCCAGGTAATCAAACTGATGGATCGCAAAAATGGGTAACCAGGTCATTTTCGCCCGGTCTGCCAGGGCTGCCAAGGGGGCCATGGCGGCGTCCAGTGTGATCTGTTCGGCCCCACCCCGTTGAAAGGCCTTGCCCGGCATGCCGGTGGTGACGACAATGCCGAGTTCCTTGCCGGCCAACGGATAGCGGTGGTCACCGTAGACAAACGTCCGGGTTAAGACCGTGTCCTCCCACGCCTTCAGGCCAGCCGGAGCGGCATACCAGTACAACGGAAATTGTAAAATGATCCGGTCAGCGTGCCGGAGTTGGTCCTGTTCCTTAGCCACATCTAGTGTAGACTGTCCTTCAATGTGTTCCCAAATAATCGTCTCATCAGCCGGCAAACTCGCTTTCAAAAATTGTTGACTGGTTGAATCTGCCAGGTGCGGATGGGAGACTAAAACAAGCGTCGTCATGGCGTCAGCTCCTTTTCTGTTTTCTCTAGAACCACTGTATCACAAAATGGCCAATCGACCGAAACCAACGCCCGGTTTGTTTGACGACTTGCTGATGAAAGCGTTTACAAAGGCTGAGAAATCCTGTATAATTGCTCGCTGATATTGGAAT
Organism: Levilactobacillus cerevisiae; assembly: GCF_003946245.1. Lineage (GTDB taxonomy): Bacteria > Bacillota > Bacilli > Lactobacillales > Lactobacillaceae > Levilactobacillus > Levilactobacillus cerevisiae. The sequence continues at coordinate 71,320 of NZ_RHNN01000005.1, read as the reverse complement.
CAACATAACTTAAGGAGGAACACGACTTATGGCAATTCAGTGGGATGTTCAGGGAAAAAGCGTCATCATTACTGGCGGTGCAGGCGGGATTGGCTTGGGAATGGCAACGGCATTCGTCAAGGCCGGCGCACAAGTCTTAATCGTCGACATCAAGGAAGACCATTTACAAGCAGCGGCTAAGAATCTTGCGCAATTCGGCACAATTGAAGTGCTGCAGGCTGATATTTCTGATTACGAAAATGATAAAAAGATTATTGACACGGCCATCGCAACGTTTGGCAAACTCGATGTCTTGATCAACAACGCGCATGCTTCCCGGCAGAAGCCATTTGACCAGTTGACCGACGATGACTTTGCCCTGTCGTTCAACACCAGTTTTACCCCCACGCGGCATCTGATGGAACTGGCCCACGAACCACTGAAGGCCACGAAGGGTTGTGTGATCAATTTTGGCTCTGGAGCGGGAATTCGTGGCCAACAGACACAAGCCGCCTACGCCGCTGCCAAAGAAGCCATCCGGGGACTAACTCGGGTTGTTGCTCACGAATGGGCAGCCGACGGGATTCGCTTGAACATCATTTCTCCAATTGCTGAAACGGAAGGCGTGAAACAGTGGCACCAGGCCGCACCTGAACAGTATGACAACCTGGTCAACAGCATTCCCCTTCACCGCCTGGGCGACCCCGAACAAGACATCGGTTCCGTCGCCCTCTTCCTGGCCAGCAGTGCCAGCGCCTACATGACCGGCCAAACCTTGATGGTTGATGGTGGCGATATTCAGATGTACTAACTTTAATTTAAAATAGTATTCAAAAATGGATGGGCATATTCAAACTGCCCATCCATTTTTTATAGGTTACCAGTCGACAATACTGTTAAAGCTATGTAAGTCTGATATGCTGGTCATAAAGGGAGGTAACAATTATGGCAATTTGTGGTATTGATGGCGAAAAGATTCCGATGATGGATACCAAGCGTAAACTCAAATCCGGCGAAGCTATCTGTAGCAATCACTGGAAGACCGCTGGATTCACACTCACTGACCGGCCAAAGGATTATACGTTGAATGATGTCGAGGCACGGCTCAATGCACTTGTCAAAGAATTGGATGGTGGTAATGAATTATCCAAATCCGATAGTAAGGCATTAGGCTACTTGGCTTCTAAACATCTGTCAAAACTGTCTCCCGATGCTTTAGACGCCGCAAAACACATTTCCGCAGACCTGGCTGGAAACGGCCTAATTAAAGCTGGCATGACCCTTTCAATGACAAACGCCGCTGACCAAGTCAAAGTAAGCTACCTAAGCGCGCTGGTCGAGCAGAATTGGATTATCATGCAACAAAATCAAGAAATTATTGACCTTATGAAAAAAGACAAATAGAAAAGACACACGTTTCCGCATAGAAGACAAAAAATTCGGCGTGTCAGCCAAGTATGAACTCTAATTCTCCCACCGCTTTGATTGTCACAATACTGGCAACGTTCATCTACATTAATTGGCCGCGTCTATGTAGGCGTGAGTGAGCCAAATTTAGGCTCAGCCGTGGGATTTTCCATGTGGGCTACTTGGAAAATGGCGACTTTGAAACGCGGTTCGTGCGGTTCAAAGCGAGCTGGCAGACCGCTTCTCAGGCTGCCGGCGTCCTGCCCACAGCGTTCCAGCCTAAATTTGGCGAACGGTAAGCCGGCTGATTTAGACAACGTTACCGCTACTTTTGTGTTCAATCCAAAAGAAAAACGCCCAGCCGCAGTACTAGGCGTTACCACAGATTAACTTAGTCGACGATTTGAATCGTCATGGAACTTGTCGTGAGTTGCCAGATGCTTGCTCTTCTTCCGAAACGCACTCCGGTTATTCAGGTAGAGCTGGCTCACTCCGGCGATTAAAATAATCATGATAATTATGGCTACTGCATGCATAGCAATTCCCCCCGTCAACATTAGGTTACAAATATATTATCCTAATGTTACAGGAATATTGCAAGCCATCCACGCTAGAAATTAGAAATTCTTGATAATTTTAGTAGATTACTTACTTTCTGACTTACTGGTTGAGGTGCTAGACGCTTTTTTCTCAGATGCTTTCTTAGCAGATTCCTTCTTTGCTGACTCTTTCTTTTCCTGATGTTTCTTCTGAACCTTCCGCACTTGATCAGAAATTTGGGTCGACGGATTGACCGTCTTTTTCCCGGATAGGTTGGAAACAGGATAGGCAATGAAAAGAACGACGGCAGAGATAATTACGTAGCGAATATTTTTCTTGCGGTCGCCGAGGGCTTGCGTAATCTGAAAGAAATAATAAATCAATAAAATAGCAGCAAAAAAAACAACGACCTCGGCAGCGATATGAATGACACCCAAGGGAAAACCCTCCTTCTGTGATTTAGCCTAACTTTACTGGAACGGTGGGGTTCTGTCAACTCACCGCGCAGAACAGTGATTGACACGGCCGAGTTGCTTCTCTATAATTAAGAAGTTATTGGGATTTTGTCGCAATAGCTCAGCTGGATAGAGCAACGGTCTTCTAAACCGTAGGTCGAGGGTTCGAATCTCTCTTGCGACATCGGAAATTTATTTGGATGATAAAAAGGCAATCGGAAAATTTTTCCGGTTGCCTTTTTGCATACGATCACTTAATCTGCAAACTTCCCAACAACGGGTAAGTTCTTCAAAACTTTCCGGCCATGAGGTGACTTACCATCGATCACACTGGTCAGTTCTTGGCCGGCCAGGTTGCCGTGGTGCTTGCCACCGGCCCAGGCTTCAACGCCAGACACATCGTACACGACACCGGCAACCGCCACGTAGGCTGGTTGACCATTTTGACCGTCAAACTTAGCCAATTCTGCTTGATTGAAAACTTTTTCTTCACTCACACAAATCACCGCCTAATATATTTATCCTCATGGTAAACTCACTTGACCAACTTTACAAGTATTTCGTTTGTCAGGTGATAAGTCTACCTTAAGGTTTAAATTTGCGCGCAAAAAAACCACTAACCGAAGTCAGTGGTTTTTTACTAAGCACGATTTAGGCTAATGTAAATTAGTCAACTACCGTAACGTTAGCAGCTTGTGGGCCACGGTCGCCTTGTTCTACATCAAGGGATACGTGTTGGCCTTCTTCAAGAGTCTTGAAGCCTTCGCTGTTGATAGCGGAGAAGTGAACGAAAACGTCTGAGCCGTTTTCCAAAGTGATGAAGCCGTAACCTTTATCAGCGTTGAACCATTTAACAGTACCTTGTTCCATAAGAATGAAACCTCCATGCGCATAGCGCAATAATATTTGCATTTGAAAGCTGGGGTAAAAAGGAGCCATTCCTATAAGAACGTCGAGCCTTTACTTCCGAACCATAAATACATTATCCATAGGATACCAGGAATTCCGGAGAATAGCAAATGCAAAGTGCCGAAATCGCGAATCTTTTTAGCGACCCCTATAAAGCGTTCACTGTTAACCAGGTTTGGGCCGCAAGCACCTCTTGCGGCGTCAGCTGGTGAGTTCCGGCCGTTATTTCTAACGTCGTTTGCGTCCCAATCGCATCAAAATTTGCTAAAACTTTTTTTACGGTCGCTACCGTCACCAGCGGATCATGTTGCCCCGCTGACAGCCAAACTTGATAGCCCGGTCGTTCCACAGGATTTGCCACTGGTAATAACAATGGGTGGAAGAGGAGCGCCGCTTGCCCCGGAATTTGCCCCGTCTGGACGCCATACGCCGCCATGGCCGCGCCATTTGAGTAACCGACCACCACCAGCCGTTGCACGTCCCAGCGGTGCTCCTGACAGACCTGTTGCACCTGCGCTCCCAGCCAACCCGCTTCTTCAGCGATTTGTGCCGGGCTGACCGGTCCCGCCGCCGTTTGCGAATAGTACTGGCGTTGCGCGCCCACGCCCTGCCGCCCGCCAATGGTAATCAGCGGGCTCTGCGGGGACAATCGGCGCCCAAAGTTCAGCATCTCCAGGTTCGTGCCACCAGTCCCCTGTAAGAGGAGCAAGGGCGCCGCCGTGTTGGCGCCAGGCATCGTTTCAATCAAAGGCATTTCAGCCATCGGCAACCACTCCTAACGGTGAACGATGATCTCAATCTGACCCTTTTGGGGCGCAAAATTTAAGCCATAACAGTTTTCCGACAAAATCTTGCCGTACTCGCTCAAGACATCCACCGGCAACGGCGTATGGGTCCGCAGCTTCTCGATCAGTTCGTCCGCTGTATCCATATCTGCCAGCGTGACAAACAACAACGCATTATTGATCAAGTCATGTAACAAATCCGTCAGTAACCCGTTCGGCTTGCCAACTTTGTCAGTGACCACAACCTGGTTGCTCTCCACTTCCTGGTGATTCACCGAAATATGCTTCAACACGTCAAAAATCGTTTGCAAGACCACTCACTCCTTCTTCGCTAATTGTCCTCGTCAAGATTAGTTACTCTGATGATACTGCAATTGACGGCAAACCGAAACTAATTCTTGGGAAATACCCGCGGATGACCCTGATTTTGAAATCTGGTCATGATTTTTTCCTGCACCTTGGGCAACGGCAAAGCGGTGATTTCAGCTGCCGGCACCCATTTACCGGGATAAAATTCTAGCGACAGCACGGTCTCCAGCTCGGCCAGCAACAATTTCACCTGCCACCGTTGATGGGTGTAGGTGTGGCTGACGGGTTGGCCGCTCACTTCTTGCAGGTGAATTGGCAGTTGATAATCCGTGGCAAATTGCTGCTCGATAGCCACTATATCCGTGGCCAGTGACGGTTCGGTGGCCGCTTCCTTTTCCCTGAGGTCCGCTTGAATCAGCAGTGGAAACGTCCAATAGCCCGTCAACATCTGGTTAGCATCCCGTTGAACCATCAAATAGCCCGCTGACGAATGCACGATCAGCCCGTAGTACGGCATCAATTTTGGCCGCGGCGCCTTAGTCTTCACGGGAAAATCATCCACTTTATTCGCCCGAAACGACGCATCGAACGCCTTAACCGGCGAGTGGGCCGGGTCGGAATTCTTGGCCGACATGTAGCTGGAGCCCAGGTCCATGATTGCCTGGTTAAATGCTCCCGGCCGCTGCGGATCCACGATGGGCTGAATGATTTTTTCAAATATCTGCCGCGTCTGGGGCTTTGCAATGTCGTCTTCAATCAGCAGCAACCGCGAGAAAACGCGGAATGCATTGCCGTCGACTGCCGGTACCGCCTCACCAAAAGCAATACTAGCGATGGCCCCCGCCGTATAGGGGCCAATGCCCACTAAGTCAGTGAGTTCAGCTGCCGTCTGCGGCCACTTGCCTTGATAATCCGTCACCAACTGTTGTGCCGCTCGCTGCAGGTTCCGCGCCCGCGAATAGTAGCCGAGTCCCTGCCAGGCCTTCAACAACGTTGCCTGCTCAGCGTTTGCTAAGGCCGTCACCGTCGGAAAGACCTGCATAAAATTTTCGTAATACGGAATTACTGTGTTGACCTGTGTCTGTTGGAGCATAATTTCACTGACCCAGACGTGATAGGGGTCGTGGTCCCTGCGCCAGGGTAAATCCCGTCCTTCTTGATCATACCAAGCCAACAACGTCCGGCGAAAATCGCGGATGGTGGCTGCGGACCATTCTTCCATGCCCTACCTCCTTAAGAATTCGGGGCAGTGCTTTTCCACCTGCGGCTGACGAACACGCTCTACTGTGGGGCCCACCCGAAGCCAAAGGGCGGTCTTCGGGTTCGCCTTGGAGCCTCGCCTAGTTCGCGAGTCTTCAAGGTCGGCCCGTGCTGTAAGCTGGTTCCCAGCTAACACCACCGACACAGTGGTGCGTATTCGTCAGTCTCCGGTTCCAAAGCCCTGTCCCCGAATTCTCCTTTTCGTTTTTTCTTGTCTTCACTTTTGTCATACTAGTTTTGACGTTTTTTCTATTCTACCACGCCTGCTTTTGCCCGTCTTGTTGGGGTGCCTTGTCAATATTTGCCAATGCATTTAACCACTAGACCCCGGTGCGCCTTGCCCTTAATTTCTGGCAATTCGCTGAACCCATCCCTAAACCACCAACTTATTTGGCCACATCACCACGTAGCGCTTGACGGAGCCCCGCCACTCCCCTATCATCAGGGAGATAGCTGTGTTTGTTTACTAACTATCCTATTCTCTGCGCAGCGCTTGGTTAGGTGTGAAACCACCACTTAGCCATCCCCCCAGTATTTTTACAGATTAACGACATTACATAACGGAGTGGTTAACTTGAAACATTGGCGACTTATTCCTCTATTAATTCTCTGCGTCGGCTTGGCCGGTTGCAGCATGTCCCAGGAGACCGAATCGCCCAGCGACAGCCAGGGCGTCATGACCAAGAAACAGGTGCTGACGCTGGCCACCGGGCAACCTTTGACGACCCTGGATACCGACAAACTGCCCCAATTTGGACGACTGAACAATACCATTGAAGGTCTCTACTCAACTACCGGCACCGGGCAAACCGAGTTGGCGCTGGCTAAAAAAGTGAAAGTCAACGCCGCCAAAACCACCTATACCTTTACCCTTTGGAAGGATTCCTACTGGAGTAACGGCGACGTGATTACGGCACAGAATTTCGTTTTTGCTTGGCAACGTGCGCTCTCGCCCCAGGCCAAGGCACCGAACGCCGACCTGTTTATTGGCATTAAAAACGCTCGTCAAATTTTAAAAGGCAAGTTACCCGCCACCAGTTTGGGGGTCAGTGCGCCCAGCAAATTTAAACTCGTGGTCCACCTTGATCACCCAATGGCGGAACTGCCGCAGCGACTGACGTTCCCCCTCTTTGGCCCGCAGAACGAACGGATTGCGGCTAAATTTGGTAAGCTTTACGCAACGAAACCGCAGTACCAGGTCTACGCGGGGCCCTTCATGGTTGCGGCCAAGGGCAACACCAAGCACCACTGGCACATGATTCCGAACCCCCACTACTGGGATCGCAAGCACGTGTACCTGCAGCGGATCAACGTCGACGTTTACCATAGTGACGCCCAGATGTGGCGCGACTATCGCAAGGGCACGCTGGATGAGGTCCGGCTGTTAGGCAAGGGCAATATCAAATATTTTGAAAAGCAAGCCGCCTACACCGCGCGGCCGTACTCCAAAATGGTCCTGCTGAACTACCGGCAAACGGGCACGAACAAGCAGATTAATCGGTTGTTGGCGCAACGTGACACACGCTTGGCGATTTCCCACGCAATCAATCGGAAAAAGCTCGGCCAAACATCCTATGGCAACACCTCCCTGCCGGCGCAGGGAATCGTGCCAGCTGGTCTCAGCCGCGGGCAGAAGGGCACCGCAGACTTTGCGGCGTCACAACCCCAACAACAGACGCTGACCTACAACACCAAGTTGGCAAAAAGGCTGTGGCACCGGGCGTTAAAGCAGGCCAAGCTAAAGCACATCACGCTATCGTTGAGCTACTTGGACGCACCCTACAGTTATAAAATTGCGCATACGCTGAAGCAACAGCTGACCGCAACCCTCCCCGGCCTGACTATTCGCTTGAAACCCCGGCAATGGTCCGTCGATGAGATTCCGGGTCCGGTCAACGCCGATCTATCGCTGACAACGCAACACGCGCAGTACGCCGATCCGCTTTCCATGCTGGCCCTCTTCACCAGTTCCAGCATGAGCAATACCGGCAAATGGTCCAGTCCCACCTACGATCGACTGGTGGAACAGGCCAGCAATGCGCCGTCATTTAACAGTACGCGCTGGAATACCCTGTTGCAGGCCGAGGGCGTCTTGATGAAAGATCAAGGCATTACCCCACTCTTCCAACCCGCCAGTACGTATTTGGTCAATCCCAAGCTCAACGGGGTGCAGTACAACACCGTGGGCACGCAATCGAATTTTAAGGGCGCTTATTTTGTGAAATAGGTGCTGAACTAAAAAAGATCTGAATCGGCAGCCACCGGTTCAGGTCTTTTACTTTGCTTACAGCTTTTCATTCGCCAGTTGTACCAATTCATCACTCACAAATTCACTGGTCAACCGTTGCATGGGCGTATAGTCGTGGCGTTCCTTGTAGTTCACCGGATATGCCGCCACGACAGCGACCTTGAGGTGATTTTCGGTCAGAAAAATCTGGCCAACCCCCTTGTACTTGCCCTTGCTGTGACGACCCGTGCGCCAGGAATGGAGTTTGAAATCACCATCCGGCTCCCGTTTGATTTCGTAAGTCCCGGACGCGTTCGCTTGCACCGGCACCCCGACGTACTGGTTCACGTCGTACTTGGCTTTCATTTGGCAGCCCCCTCACTGAGCAGTTGGATGAGCGGTGCGACGGCATCCGTTCCCAACACTGCCGTCACGGTCGGTTGCGTTAACACGGCTTGAATAGCGTCCGCGGTCGCTGCAATCCCCGTGAGCTGTTCTGAAATGGCATGTAGTTCCGCCGGCGTCCCAATGGCGCCGAACAGCATGGCGTTCCGCAATTTACCGGCGTGTTGAGTAAAGTTCACGTGTAGGGTACCCTGCGCCACCGTTAGCTTTTGATAGCCGCGAAAGCCCGGGTTGGCGCCATAGTTCCAGGCATCGGTATCGTACTTTTCCGCGAGCCGTTGGTCAATAATGGCCCAGTCCTGGTCACTCAGGTGATACGTTTCAATTTGGTCTAACTGGTCGACCGCAAAAATGTGGCAGAGCAAGGCGTTCTTAAACGCTTGGATATCCAGGTCGCGGTATTCGGGCGCCAGGTATTGGCGGAGATTGGTAATGGCGACCCGGTTGGAGTCCACGCCACGGTGCGGCCGGTCGCTGGCAGGCAACAGTGAGGCGTGCGCGGCATCGACGTTCAGGTCGTACATGATGGTCCCACCAGCCGCATAGCCGTCTCCATTTTTAAACATGGTCATTCCGGAAAATTTCTTGCCGGCGACCGTCAAGGCACTCTTGTTGCTGATGCCCAGGTCGGCCACGCCCATTGCCTTCAGTGCCCGCAAAACGGGTTCGGCAAAGACCGTGTAGTCGCCGAATTTCGACCCATCTTGGGGATCGCCATTGATGATGTGCTCAAAAATCAAGTTGCGTTCGTCATGGTAAACGGCCCCGCCACCAGACGTTCGCCGCACCAGTTGCACGTGATTCTGTTCAAGGTAATGGAAATCCACCTCAGCACCCACGGTTTGGTTGATGCCGACGATGACGGCCGGTTGGTTGACGTACATCATCAGGCCGTGGCCGGGTAATTTTAAATCGTTGACTAAGTAGTTGTCGATGGATTGGTTGACGATGGCATCGGTCACGACTTGGCCGTTGCGGTTGGTATCAATTAAGTACATTCTCTCCTACTCCCTTCGCTCTTCCAGTGTGCAGTCGTGGTGGGTGGTCATGGTTTCCGTCTGCGGCTGACAGGCACGTAACCTGCTATGGGGACCGCCTTCAGCCAAAGTACGGGCTTTCGGCTCGACTTTAAGCCGCGAAAGACCCGCGTCTCAAAGTTCGTCCCGTGGTGTAAGGCCGAGCAAAAACACTCGGTCTAACACCACCGACACAGCTGGTTACGTGCCTGTCCTCCTCCGACTCCAACCATGACCACCCACCACTGCACTAACACTGTCCTTCGCCCAGATTATCACTTACTGGTAACTTTCTGGTCTCCGTGAATGTTAGTATTCGCTTCTTCTCGTTAGGTCGAATCCGCCTTGTGGTTTTGACCCCGGCAGTCTAGGTGCGCTTCACCCTGTGGGACCCGTCTAAAGCCTGGGAACCGGTCTTTAGACTCGGTTTTGAGGCTTACAAAGTCCGTAAGTCTCAAAACACGGTCCGTGCTGTAAAGCTGGAAAATCACCAGCTTAACACCACTTTCACAGGGTTCGGCACCTAACTGCCTCCGGTTCCGTCAGAACCACAAGGCTACATTGACCACAGCAATGACGACTTTTCTTGCAGTGTTCAGTTTGTTACTGTTATTGAATGTACCTGTTGTTTATCTTAAAATATCATCCAATTAGGTTGAAAGCTAAAGCATCGGCTTCACCCCTACATAGATGAATTATAACATTCGGAAACTGGCAATCCTTTCTAAACCTGCTGAATTACCGTTCACCAAATTTAGGCTGGAACGCTGTGGCCAATAACATGGATAGACGTTATTGGCCACCGGTAATCGCCTCAATGTCATGTTGAAGAACAATCGTAACCGGAGGAGGACAGAGATGCAGGCAGCTGTGTCGACGGTGTTGGCTGAGTGCCCTTCTCAGGTTACAGCGTGGGACGTGTTTGAAGACTGTCGATTTTGGACAGGCTTTAAACCGAGCCGGAGGACCGCCTCTCAGGCCGCAGGCGGTCCCCACAGCAGCCGGAATCTCTGGCAGCCGCAGGTGGCATTTTCACCTAATTTTGTAAGCATGTCGCTGCAATTCTTTGACACCTTATCCTACCTCAGTGAAATTATTTTCAGTGTAGCATGCACCTTCATCCTGAGCAAGTTATTGTCAGCGGTTACACGTGAAGGGTATACTAGAAGTTAGCAATGACATTAGGGAGGAATTTACGATGACTGAACACCCACAATCTTTTTGGCAACGATTGATTAACTGGTTCCGTGGCAACAAAGCCCCTGCCGCACCGCAACTGACCATCAAAGATGGCGTTTGGCTGGAACAACGTGACCAAGGTCACTACCGGATGGGCCTTTCCAGCGATGCACTTGAGCAAATCGGTGACATTAGTTTTGCCGACCTGCCCATTCTAGCTGACGACGTGCTTGCCGCTGGCGATGATATCCTGGAAGTTGAAAGCGATAAGGCCGTCGAGAATTTCAAGACGCCCTTTGCTGGGACCGTCGTTAAGGTCAACGAAAACTTGGTTGGAGATCCAGCCACCATTAATAAGAATAAACAAGCGGATAATTGGGTGCTAGATTTACAAGTCGCCTAATAATCGCCATTAAAAAGGTCGGCGCGCCACAGCTATTGTGGTGGTCCGACCTTTTGTTTTGCTCAGTTTTACAAACGTTCAGTCTGCATCGTCATGCCTCAGCAGACTTCCGCGTCCTTATTTAGCGAATGCCTACCACTTGTACTGAACCGGGTTCTTAATGTACTTGTTGTAAACGTCACGGACAATGGCCATTTGGTCCGCCGTGAAGGCTGGCAACTCCGCTGCGGCCACGTTGCGGGTAATTTGTTCTGGCTTGGAAGCCCCTGGAATCACCGTGCTAACGGCATCGGCCATCAGAATGTACCGCAAGGCCAATGGCGCGAGCGGCTGGTCTAAGCCTAACCGTTCGTGGAGCTCGTTAGCCGCCTTCACCCCAGTCTCATAATCCACGCCGGAGAACGTTTCGCCTTGATCAAACGCCTCACCGTGGCGGTTAAAGTTCCGGTGGTCGGCCTTACCAAACGTGGTATCGAGGGTGTATTTCCCGCTCAACAAGCCACTCGCTAACGGCACGCGGGCAATGATCCCAACGTTCTTGGCCTGGGCCATCTTGAAGAAGTTATCCGCTGGTCGTAAGCGGAACATGTTGTAAATAATTTCGACGGCGGAAATATCGTAGTCCAGGGCCTTCATGGCTTCCTCGACCCGTTCCACGGAGACACCGTAGTTCTTGATTTTTCCAGATTTTTTCAATTCGTCCAGCGCGAAGAAGACTTCTGGCTCATAGTAAACGGGGGTTGGTGGGCAGTGCAACAGCACGTTGTCGAGGGCGTCGACGTCTAAATTAGTCAGGCTCTCTTCAACAAATTTCGTAATATTGGCTTTCGTGTAGCCACTGGCCACGTGGGGGTCGAGCTTCCGGCCAACCTTGGTCGACACGAATACCTTGTCTTGCTTGCCCTTGATAAATTTGGCCAGCGCCCGTTCACTGTGACCGTCCTGGTAAATATCCGCGGTATCAAAGAAGTTGACACCGGCATCGTAGGCCGCAGCTAATGTATTCTGCGCGTCCTGTTCGTTGAAGGGATCGCCCCATTTAGAACCCAGTTGCCAAGTTCCAAGTGACACCTCACTCGCATTAAAATTAGTTTTACCAAATTTTCGATACTTCACCGTAATCTCACCTTTCTTGCGCCAATCTTGCTAGCGCTAACATCTTCATTTTGCCGGTTTCGTTGCGGAGCGTCAATACCTAGATTGTCCCGCCGTCCTTTAAGGTTGGTACCCAAAGTCCAAATCAGCCTGCGTGTTCATGCCGGTCAAAACCGCTTGGAGCACGTCAATCAGCGGCAACATCAGTAGGGCGCCCGTTCCCTCACCCGTGGCTAAATCCAAGTCCAACAGGGGCGTTAACCCGAGCCGCTGCATCGCAATCTGTGAGCCGGGTTCGCGGGATTGATGGGAGGCCAGTACGTGATGTCGAACGTCGGGCGCCAATAATTCCGCGAGAACGACCGCAGCAAGCGAGATGAAGCCATCAATAATCAGGGGAACTCCCGCCTGAGCGGCTGCCAGAATGGCGCCTACTTTGGCGGCAATCTCATACCCACCAACTTTATGTAAAATGTCTAGCGCGTCCGTGGCATCCGGTTGCCAGCGGTCCAATGCCGTGGTCACGACGTCTACCTTGTGGGCCCAACGCTGATCCGAAATGTTTGACCCCCGCCCCACCATCTGCTTTGGGGCCACCCGTAGCGCGCAAGCCAGGATTGCGGCGGCCGTGGTGGTGTTGCCAATGCCCAGCTCACCAATCAAAATGAGTTGGTTGCCCGCAGCGATGGCGTCCTGCGTCGTTGTCATCCCCACGTCGATGGCCGCCTGAGCTTCCGCGAGGGTCATCGCTGGCTCCTCGACCATGTTACGCGTACCGTGCCGAATCTTGCGGTGAATCAAGCGTGGATCGGTCAAATCGGCCGCAATGCCCACGTCGACAACTTGCAACTCACACCCCACCGCGGTTCCCATGGCACCGGCGGCCGTATGTCCGTTCAGTAAATTGATGGCTTGAATGGCCGTCACTTTGGCGGGAGTTGCGGACACCCCCTCCCGCACGACACCGTGATCAGCGGCAAAGATCAAACAACACCGCTTGGCTACTCGCAAATCTGTGGTGCCTTCGATGCCGGCCAAATCGACCGCTAACGTTTCCAACTTCCCCAAACCGTGAATCGGTTTCCCCAAACCATCTAACTTTGTTTGCATCGCCTGCCTGGCGTCTGCCGAGATTGGCGCTAATGTTATCACTTTCATTATTGACTACCCCTCTAAATCCAATTTAAGAATCTCATAAACTGGCGTCACCCTCTTAGCCTACGCTGCTCGTTTCTAAAAATCGACCACAAAAAATGTCAAGCGACGACATTCCCGTCACCTGACATTTTTTGGGTCAACCTGGAACCATGCTAAAAAGCTTACGAACCAGCGATTTCCAACGCCAAATCGAGCGCCGTCACACTGTGGGTAAGATACCCCAACGAGAGGTAGTCCACCCCCGTGTGGGCATAACCAGCCAATGTGACGAGCGTAATGCCGCCGGACGCCTCCACCTTGATACTAGTGGGAATCAATTGGCGCCAAGCACGGACTGTCGCGGGAGCTTGATTGTCGATCATGATCATATCCACTTGACTGGCCACGGCGGCGTGGAGTTGCGCTAAATTCTCCACTTCAACCTCAATTATTTTAGTGGGACCAATCTGCTGGCGTAGCGCCCGCACCGTCGCAGGCAAGTCCGTGATCAACGCCCAGTGGTTGTCCTTGAGCATCACGGCATCATCAAGTCCAAAGCGATGATTTTGGCCGCCACCCATGACGACCGCTGCCTTATCAAATTGCCGGAGTCCAGGCAGCGTTTTCCGGGTATCCAGAATGGCGATCCGCGGATCATTCAGCGTCTCGATGGCCGCGTGCGTGGCGGTCGCAATCCCGCTCATCCGTTGCATCAGATTCAACATGACCCGTTCACCCGCCAGCAACGTAACAATGTTAGTCGTCATCCGACCAACCACCGTTCCCGCCGTGACCCACTCGCCGTCGGCCACACAGCGTTCATACGTTGCCTGGGCCTCTAACGTTTGGTAGATCACGGGTGGCAGATCCTGCCCCGCCAAGATACCGGCTTGCTTCGCCATAATTTCGGCCGTCACGACCCGGTCCGGCAACGTTAAGGTACTAAGATCTCCACGACCAATGTCTTCGGCGAGAAAGCGTTCGATATCGGCTTGCAGGAACCTAGGAGTGTGCTTCATGGGTGGCACCTTCCTGCGGCTGATCAGCAACGTCTTGTATCCCCCACAGCAGGATCCCAATCCCACACAACAAGAGCGCAACGAAGATGCCAAAGATACCGGTTAAGGGCACCTTCATTTGCAACAAGAGGCCAACCAAATACGGTCCGATGGTCGCACCAATCCGGCCAATGGATTGCGCGGTGCCCATCCCCGTTCCCCGAATGGCTTGTGGAAATTGGCTGGGCGTCAACGCGATTAACGTGCCCCACGCCCCCAAATCAAAGAACGACAGCCAAGCCCCACTCACGAGGATGGCCAGGTTACTGCCAGCCAGGCTGAAGGCTAACGCACTGACAATCGTCCCGCTCAGATAAATCGTCAGGACAGATTTACGACTGATTTTGCCCATCAAGTAGGCGGCCAGGTAGTAGCCGGGCAACTGTGCCAGGCTCATCATTAGCGTGTAGCTAAAGCTATGCACGATGGCGAACCCGCGCATCACCAATAAACTCGGCAACCACAGGAACATACCGTAGTACGTGAGCATGACAATGAACCACAAGACGCCTAACAGTAAGGTCTTTCGCCGTAAGACCGGTGACCGCCACAGCGTCTTATACGATGACCGTGGCTGTGGTTTGACCGGCGTGTCTGGTAAATGACGCCGCAACAGTAACGTGTACAAAATGGTTCCGGCCGTGATTAACACGGTCATCCGCCAACCAATTAAGGGCATCACCCAAAAGGCCAGGACGGAAGCAACAATCCAACCGATGGCCCAAAAACTATCAGCGAGGACCAACATCTTCGACCGTTCCGTGCCGGCGTAACTATCAGCAACCAACGTAGCCGCGACTGGAAGTTCGCCACCCAGGCCGATTCCCGTTAGAAAACGCACCGCAATAAACGCCGTGACGTTGGGCGTCATGATCAGTAACAGATTGCCCACGGAAAAAATGACGAGCGTCAAGATCAACACCTGTTTGCGCCCGATCCGATCGGCTAAAGCCCCGCAGACCAGTGCGCCCAAAACCATTCCTAGCGAGGTTGCGGCCCCGACCAGTCCCAATTGTGCCGGCGCAAGCTGCCATTCCGTCTTGATCAACGGCATGATAAAGGACAACATCGCCACGTCCATGGCATCAAATAACCAGGCTGTTCCCACGATGGCCAACAGCCAATACTTCTTCAATAAGTGCATCCAATTCCCCCAAATATAATAAAAGTAATATTTACTTTTATTGCAATAAAAATAAAAGTTGACTCAGCTTTTATTCTCTTGTCATTCAAGATACTGGACTTTCCCGGCAATGTCAATCACAAATAATTCAGTCGATAGACCTTCGCCGGTCGGCCTGGGTGTTGGGCACTACTGGTTCCCACTTCCATCAGTAAATGTTGATGGGTCTTTTGAAAGTTTGAATTATCTAAATCGGTCAGTCGTTGCTGTAAGAAAGTGGCAAAAACTAGTCGCGCTTCTTTTAGCGTGAAGGACTCCCCCAAAATCAGGAGAATATTTGGCTGATAATCTAGCTTGTTCCGGATACGTGTTACCGCCACTTGCACCAGCCAATCATGGTCAAAGGCCAGGGCCATTTCTGGCCGAGGCAGTTGGTAATAGGCTTGTGCTGTAGCAACGTTGGGTAACGTGAAATTCAGGTCACCATCCGTTAACGTTAATCCCACTGGGAGGTCGTTGAGCGCGAACCATTTGGCAGCGACCGCCCCATAGCTCGGCGTTAGCACCGGTCTGGTCGGCAAAAAGGTCAAATAGGCCAGGGAGACTTCACGTGCGGCTGGCGTACGCTGTGGCTGGGTGAACGTTGCCAGCTGCTCGGTATGAAACCGGGCCAGATCCAACCCAATCTTTTCGCGAACCAACCTGAGAGCGGCGTCATCGGCACTTTCAGTCGCCCGCATGACCGTCTCGGGTAACGCCCAGTCATTTTGAAAAGGCGCCTCAGCACGCTTGATCAGCAACAAATTAACCTGCTGGGTAGTCCGGTCAAAGCTCCAAATTAAATTGGTTATGGTAATTGCTGGGGTGTCCATCTTTGCGTCATCCTTTTCCGATTTTTACTTGTTGCCCTTAGTTTACGGCAAAGGCCCTCACTTTGCGACCGGAAAAATTCTGTGCCAATCGTCATAAATTAATTTCGGCCTGATTATTTAAGTCGGATGAGTGCCTGCTTCCTAAAAATAATCCGAGTCCACTCACGCCACAAGTTCCCGTCCAGCATCGTTTTCGGCCGACCATCACCCCACCATTTTCCCGAAATGATTGTGGCGGTACAATAACTAACCCGCTTAGATTAGGCAAAATATTTACCATTCTGCTGAAAAAGGACTACCATGAAAATTGAAGCCGGTGATACCCATGCCAATCACAGATACACTGACCCCAAATTTTTTTTGGAGGTAATGGTTATGGCTGTTGTAGAAAAGACTGCTTTATTGGATGAAAAAATGAGTGAAGTATTCGACTGGTCCGATCAAAAGTTACCTGTTCGTGACGCACTCTGGGATCACTTCATGGAATCCAATGGTCACAACACCGATGAATCTGAAGCTTCGATGAAGGAAATCGATGCTAAGAGCGACGCAGATGTTCGTTCTTACGTGGAAGATAACCTTAAGAAGTAACCGGCTGTTTCAACCTAAAAATAACCTCGCCTTAGTTGGCGGGGTTATTTTTCATTGTCAGTTATTAGACGTTATTGAGAATTGATTTATCTCTTAATTTTTAAACTGATTCCAAAACCGGTCATCAGCTTCGACTACCTCATCATCGGCAAGTACGCCGCACTTAATTAATTGGTCTCTAGCCACAGCATATTCCAAGGAATCTTTCTTAGCTTGAACAGCCGCTTCTAACCAACTCATCTTTTGCTGCGACACAATCACAACCGCTCGACGACCAGGCCTAGCAACATGAATCGTTTTATCATCATCAGTCACGCAGTCCAAATATTTTTGAACGTGCTCGCAAAAATCGCTCTGTTGAATCACCAATGTCATGGCTATCGCCTCCACTATGCCTGAACCGTCTTTCACCCATAAATCGGACTAGCTAAACTGCGCCGTCACGCCATACGACCGCAAATAACGCCGGCCAGTCTCTGGATCAATCACCATTCGGGTCACACTGGTGTTTCCGGGTTCTGGCAACGCCGTGGTTGGTGCCGCGTTCAACATCATTAACGCTGTGGCTTTGATCGTCAATCCGTGACTAACCACCAGAATATGGTCATCCGGGTGGTCGACGACTTCCTCAGCCAGCCATTGCCCGACGCGTCGCTGAATTGCGGTGTAGCTCTCGCCGCCCGCCGCTACCAAGACATCTGGCAAGGCCTCCCCCGTCACCGGATCAAAGTCGCCCGGTTGGTGTTCCTGGAGCACCCGAAAATCCTCGCCGGTCCAGCGACCATAGTCGGCCTCCATTAACCGGTCATCGAACTGCGGTAACACGTCTAGCTTCGTCGTTAAGGCCGCCGTCGTTTGTCGGGTCCGATGTAAGGGACTACTAACCAGCTGGTCGTAGTGGCCACCCTGAAGCCACTGAGCCAGTCGTTCGGCCTGCTGTAACCCATTGACGGTCAAATGCGTCGCCGCCGTATCCAATTGTCCTTGCATAATGTGGTCAACGTTTGCTTGCGTTTGACCATGACGCACCCAATCAAAGGTCGTCATTCTCTCACTCCCTAATTTTCACGTTCAAACTGTGTCTCAATCTTCCGCCGTCCCTGTTGCAGCAAGTAAATGGCCACAATCACTAACACGGAGCCAATCACTTCCGCAATCGTAATTTTTAAACTCAGGAAAATAATGGATAAAATAAATGTCACCACTGGCTGCGTGGCGTCAACGATGCTAATCACATCGGACGGCGCAAAGTGGGTGCTGTATAGAATCAGTGAGAACGGTAAAATGGTCCCCACGATAATCACCGTCGCCATGGACCCAATCAATGTCCCAGTCATCGGTGGCATGTTTAAGAAAACGGGATGGTACAGGTTGAAGACAATCCCTGCAATAAACGTTCCCCAGCCTAACACAGTAATCGGCGCATGACCATAGTCACGGACCAGTGGCCGCGGCAAAACGACATAACAGGCCGCCGTGATCCCGGAACCAATCCCCCACAAGAGGGAATCCACCGGGATGGCCAGTTGCGTGATATCGCCCCGCGTAATTGCGAGAAACACCCCGATTAAGGCAACACCAAACGCAATCAAGTCACTCCGGAGTGGCCGTTCATGCTTGAAGAGCAAGCTACCCAGCACGATAAATAAGGGGCTTAAGTATTGTAAGATAGTTGCCGCGGCAGCGTTTCCGGACTGCACCGCAATGTAAAAGGTTAAAAGATTTGCGCCCAATCCAATCAACGCGTAAGCCACAATCCAGGCAATCTCTCGCCAACTCTTAAAGATCGTAAACGTCTTCTTACCATATAAGATAACACTGATTAACAATAAAATAACCCCAGCGCCCATCGTTCTGGCGGACAGAAACCAGCTGGTCGGAATGGATTGGCCCTGCGAAATAAATTGTAAGACCGTTCCCGAGACCCCAAACATGGCCGAAGCCACGGTCGCCCAGAAGATCCCCTTCATGACGTTTTCAGTTGGTGCACCTACATTTTTCAAAACTAGCAAAAATCCTTTCTCTCTCACACCACAAAAGTATGCATCTTCGTTTGGATCAGCCTGGCGTAAACGCAGTCATGCGACTGACCGACATTTACCCCGCCACCCCAAATCGTTCCACCTTTTCGCTTGGTCGCTTTCCACTGAAGCGGCCACTTCGAAATCAGTTCTCGGCAGTTGTAATTTTTATATTTTACCGAAACTCTATTAGAATTTGGCGGCAAAAACGGGGTAAATTCCCTGTCGCTGAAAATTTATTTTGTTATATAAAATAGCTTATGAATCCCCGCCACCCGGGCTTGCGAGCGTCCCCGCTCTCACCACCCTTCCCGACCATTCTCGCGCACACGGCCGACTGCTAAGTGCCAAACCCATTCAACCAGCGAACAATCCGGACACACAAAATAGACAAAACCAATCCATTCAAAACAGGATTGATTTTGTCTATATTTAGTCATACGTTTAATCTGGTTGTGCTAGGCCGTGTGGTCCACTTTACGCGCCCAGAGGTCACCAATTAGTTGAATAGCAAACACAATCACCAGAATGATCAACATTGCCAGGAAGGTAACGTCGCTTTCAAAGCGGCTGTAACCCACGTTGATGGCCAGGTTCCCTAAGCCACCACCACCGATGGCACCGGCCATGGCAGTCAGGTCAATCAGACTGATCAGCGTGAGGACGGACGAACGGATAATGTCCGGCAAGCCTTCACGCAGGTAGACCCGAAAGATGATGGCAATTGGACCAGAACCCACGGATTCAGCGGCTTCAATCACCCCGCGGTCGACCTCTGACAAGGCATTTTGAATCTGCCGCGCGTAAAATGGCGCAGAGCCAATCACCAATGGCACGATGGCCGCGGTGGTCCCGATGGCCGTTCCGACAATCAGCCGCGTCAGTGGTGCGATTACGGCCAGTAAGATAACGAACGGAATCGACCGACACAGGTTAACCAGTTTATCGAGAATGTTATAAACAACCCGATTTTCGAGAATCCCACCCGGCTGGGTCACAATCAACCCAATCCCAATGGCCATCCCGATAATCCCAGCGACCACGGCGGTGAAGAACGTCATGTAGAGCGTTTCGCCAGTGGCCTGCAGAAAGTCGCTTTTCATGGTAACAGCGTTGGGGAAATATTTTGCAAATAAATTCATTTAGGCCACCTCCGGATCAGTTGGTTTTAAATGCGTAATGGTGATACCCGCGTCTTGACAGTATTGCCAAGCGGCCTGTAGCTTATCGGGATCCCCGGTCATGACGACAATCAGATTACCCAATGGCGTATCCTGCAAGATTTCCACGTTCCCATAAAGAATGTTGGAAACCACACCATAGCGCTTGTACAGGTCGGTAATCAGTGGTGCATCGGTGCTGGCACCGACATACTGCAGCTGAACCAACTGTTGGTGGTCGTCCAGGCCCAAAGTCCGCGCCTGTTTGTAAATCTTTTCCAGTGCTTGATTGATCTGCGTGGCAGTATTAATGAAGTCCTGCGTCAGTGGCTGTTCCGGACGGCTGAAGATGGTGACCAAGTCGCCGCGTTCAATGATTTCGCCATCGTCCATGACGGCAACCTTGTTACAGATTTCCTTCACGGCTTCCATTTCATGGGTAATCAGTACCACGGTCAGGCCCAGTTCGCGGTTCAACCGCTTCAACAATTCCAAAATGGATGAGGTCGTCTTGGGGTCCAAGGCACTCGTGGCTTCATCACTGATCAAGATTTCGGGATCATTCGCCAGGGCCCGCGCAATGGCAACCCGCTGCTTCTGACCACCGGAAAGTTGGGCGGGATAATCCGCAGCCTTTTCCGTCAACCCAACCAGGTCTAACAGGTGGGCAACCTTCTGTTGGCGTTCTTCGCGAGATAAGTCGCCGCCCTTTAAGGGGTAGCCCACGTTATCGGCAATCGTGCGGGAGGCCATCAAATTAAAGTGTTGGAAGATCATCCCAATTTTCGTCCGGGCGACCCGCAAGTCTTTTGCCTTCAGGTCCAAAATGTTCTGACCACTAACTTCGACAGTGCCGGCAGTTGGCCGTTGAAGACGGTTGATGACCCGCACCAACGTACTCTTCCCGGCGCCGGAATACCCCACGACCCCGTAGATGTCCCCGCGGTTGACCGTCAAGGAAACATTTTTGACGGCGGTCACGGTTTGACCCTTATTGTGGAAGGTCACGTCGATATCTTTTAATTCAATAATCGCTTCTTTAGTCACAGACTTCATTCTCCTTATCCGCCAATGCCGGCAGTTTCTTCATTAATTCTGTTTCAAATGGATGCGGTGCAACGCCTTCCGGGCGGTCAGAAATGGGACCGGGCCGCTGTAGGCGGACGTCTGAAGCCAAAGAGCGGTCTTCAGACTTAGCTTTGAGCCTCACAGACCGAGTCTCAAAGCTACCAATTTTCTAAGCGGAAAACCGCTAAGAAAATTCCTACGGCTAAGCCCATTTCTGACCGCCCTCCAGGCTCACATGGATTGAACCAACTACTGGGCTGGTCGCTTCCTTTGTGCGTGTGTTTCTATCATTAGTGTTACATCGTTACTTTCATTCATTGTTGCAGCGTTTCTATCATTAGACTGATTCATTTGAAAACGTCGCATGAACTTTAGTCTTCTCGTGGCCACCACAGTCATTTCCACTAGGCAGATACCCAACCGGTCAAACCATTTCAAGTCCAGTACGTCACAGTCAATGCTTCACACCCTCCCGGAGGCACTGATAACAACTAGTTTACCGCAATACTGTCAAACCAATCAAGAAACGGTGCGGTTGGTTTAACACCACGTGAGCCGCAAGGATGGTGAAATGGACTCAGCCGTGGGAATTCCCTTAGTAGCGTTCTGTGCTGCTTAGGGAATTGGTACCTTTGAGACTCGATCTTCGAGGCTCAAAGTAAACGTGGAGACCGCATTTTGGCTCCGCGTGGCCGCCCACAGCGTTCCGGTCCATTTTCACCATCCCGGAGGCGTCATTCGTAGCGCTAATCCTACCAAGCTGGGATGGTGAGACCGTGGTAGTACTTCTTCAACAACTTCTTCGTTTCGGCCGTCTGGTAAGCTTCAACGACCTTCTTGTAAGTCTTGTTGTTCTTATCAGCCTTGTTGGTTGCGATGATGTTGATGTAAGGAATGGAAGCCTTGTTGATCTTTTCCTTGTAAATGGTTTCGCTGTTTGGCAACTTGGCTTCGGAAGCGAATTCGTTGTTGATCACCGCAGCAGTCGCATCAGTCAGTGAACGTGGCGTTTGGGCGGCGTCGACTGGCGTAATCTTCAAGTTCAACTTGTTTTGCGTGATGTTCTTAGGCGTTGGCAAAGCAACCTTGTTGTTTACCTTGATTAGGCCTGCAGATTGCAGTAAGTGTAAGGCCCGGCCTTCGTTGGTGGAGTCATTTGGAATGGTGATTTGGTCACCCTTCTTGATGGCAGACACGCTCTTAACCTTCTTGGAGTACAACCGTAGTGGTGCGCGGACGGTCTTCCCGATGGAAACGATGTTGGTCTTGTGCGCCTTGTTCCATTGGTCCATGAAGTAAGTGTGTTGGAACGAGTTCAAATCAATTTCATGGTTGGTCAACGCAGCGTTAGGCTGGTTGTAGTCGGTAAAGGTCACTAATTTCAGCGTGATGCCTTCCTTTTTCAACTTCCTTTGGATGGGTTGCCAAATTTTTTCGTCGGAACCCATGATCCCAATTTTCACGGTTTTACTGCTACTACTGCTGCTAGACTTGCCACAGCCAGAAACAATCAATAATGGAATCAATAATAATAAGAGCCAACTAAAATGCTTAAATGATTTCTTCATACCCAATAATCCCCTTTATTTTCTAAAATATATCCTCAATAAGATAAACGCCACGATTGAAAAATGCGACCAAAAGAAAAAGTCCGCTCCTAAATTAATAGAAACGAACTTTGTCGTGGTACCATTCTAATTCAAGTTAGGTAAAAATTACCCAGCTCCTCATTAACACTCGCCAGCTTGCGCCTTAAAGTGCGTGCACGATAATGAGTGCCGGACATTACCACCTCATCGCAAGGACTCAGTGATACCAATTCATTTCAGGCCATCTTCACCCCGCCGTGGGTTACCCGCTTTCAGCAAATCGCGAGCTCTCTTGGAACCATTGACGGTGGTTACTCTCCTGATCACATTGTTTTTTTCAATCGCTTAATTTATCTGTAAGTCTAATGCAACTTTAATTCGGTGTCAAGACAAATCGAATATAAATTTATTCATAACGAACCGCATAATACCGGCATTCCCTCAAACATGTCCCTGGGAAACCGTTCGCGGCTCAAATAAATTTCTCACCCAAATTTCACTTAATCATCGATAACCTGTTCCCGTAACAGCCCCGCTGCCAGTAGAAACATATGCGTCACCACGGGACCCACAAAGCTGAAGCCCCGGCGTTTCAAATCCTTGGCAACCGCCGTGCCGATGGCTGATTGATTGGTCAACTCGTCGCGGGTGACGGCGGGCAACAGGAAGGGCGTGCCGTTCACGAATTCCCAGAGGTAATCATTGAAACTGCCAAATTCCTGTTGCACCGTCACAATCGCCCGCGCGTTATGAATAGTCGCCCGAATTTTCCGGCCATTGCTGATCATCGCCGAATCATTGGCAATCCGTTCACCATCGAGTTCATCTTCAAACCCTGCGACCAGCTGCGGATCCATCCCCGCAAAGAGTCGCCGATAAACGGGCAGCTTACTGGCGGCCGCTTGCCAACTCAAGCCAACTTGAAACACGCCCACCGTCAGCAGCTCATACAACACGTGGTCGTCATGCGTGGGTGTACCAAAATAGTTGTGATACTCCTGCGTCCCGTTGCTATCCCAGACGCGTCCGTCGTCGGGCCCAATCGCCATGTTCACCATCCCTCTCTATACTCTCCATCATACCAGACTAGCCATCGCCGACAAGTGACTGAAGTATGCCGGCTTGCCAGTCGCCTACGTGGATAGAATCACAACCACCTCAGTTACGTGCGATAAGTTGAATCAGCATGTTGATTAAGCTTATTTTCAATCCTGAGCCGACCAACAGAAAAAGTCCGCCAACGTTAGCGTTTGGTCTAACGAAGTCGGACTTCAAATCACAACCGTTCAAAGACAACAGTGTCAACCGCTCACTGGCATTAGCCCACCTAAGCCAGCATCGAGAGGAATAGCACGGGAGTCTCTTCCAAATATCAGTGGAATTAACAGTCGCTTATTACTAAATTAATGTTGGAGCGCACTAGTTTTTTCGCCCGATAAGGCGTACTCAAACCGGCTTCAGTCAAGAAAGTTTGAACTTTTCCAACTGACTAAATTCAACGCCGTTCAAAGAATCATCAACCCCGACAGAAGCCAATCAAACAACTGACTGCAGGTATTAAATCCACGTAAGCCGCAGGGGTGGTGAAAATAGGCTAAGCCGTGGGAATTCCCTTAGTAGCTGACTTTTAGCTGCTTAGGGAATTGATACCTTTGAGACGCGTCTTAGGCGGCTCAAAGTAAGCACGGAGACCGCCCTATGGCTCCGGGCGTTCGCCCACAGCGTTCCGGCCTATTTTCACAAGTAACCACCTCACCAATCGTCATCAAGTAACGGGTTAAACCGATCTCAGCCGTGAGGTCAGTCATCGTTATTAAACATTCAATAGCCACGCTGACCACAAAGCCAATCAAACAACTCACTGCAGGTATTAAATCCACGTAAGCCGCAGGGGTGGTGAAAATAGGCTAAGCCGTGGGAATTCCCTTAGTAGCTGACTTTTAGCTGCTTAGGGAATTGATACCTTTGAGACGCGTCTTAGGCGGCTCAAAGTAGGCACGGAGACCGCTCTTCGGCTCCGGGCGTTCGCCCACAGCGTTCCGGCCTATTTTCACAAGTAACCACCTCACCAATCGTCATCAAGTAACAGGTTGAACCGATCTCAGCCGTGAGGTCAGTCAAAATAGGTTCAGCCAGGGGATTTTCTAAGTGTTCTACTTAGAAAATGGTGACTTTGAGACGCGCCCTTGGCGGCTCAAAGCAAGTTCCGAGACCGCTCTTTGGCTCGGGACGTCCTCCCCCTAGCGTTCCAACCTATTTTGACTGACCGGTAAGGCGCAGTCAGGTACAACCGAAACGTTACTTGATGTAAGCGTATTTGTAGCTCCACTGGGTGCCCGCCGTGTTGTGAATAATCCCCTTAACATCAGTCCGTTGCAGGTAAGCGTAGTTTGCCTGGTACAGCGGCGTGAAGCTCTGGGTCTTGTTCAACAACTTTGCAGCCTGGACCATGTCCTGCCACCGCGCCTCATCGTTACCGGCATCCTTGTTCTCGGCCTTGTCGATCAGCGCGTCGTATTGCTTGTTGGACCACTTCCCGTAGTTCAGGGAGTTAGAGCTGACCGGAATCTGCAGGAAGGAAATTGGATCGTTGAAATCCGCACCCCAGTGAGACAGGTACATGTCGAAGTCGCCACTGGTTGACCGTGATTGGGCAACGGACGCTGGGACGTTTTGAATTTTCAAATTAAAGCCCTTCAAGTTGGCTTCGAGCGCGCCCTTCAGGTACTGGGTCACCGTGCTGGCAGCGACGTCATCGTTACCGGCCATGATGCTCAAATCAACCTTCTTGATACCCAGTTGCTTCAACCCGGCCGCCCACTTTTGCTTGGCAAGCTTGGGATTGTAGGTCGTAGTGTTCTTCACCGCTTGTTGCTTGGCAAAATCCTCACCCGTCTTGGGATCAGTTGCTAAACCGCTGGCCACGAAGCCGGTTGGCGTAACGGAACCATCTCCCAAAACCTTCTTGGTTAACTGGCTACGGTTGATGGACAATGCAATCGCTTGGCGAATATTTTGATTGCTCATGATCCGGCGCTTGGCCTTGTCAGCGTCTTGGAAGTTGTATTTCAAATGAATCACGATGGAGTAAGGATACTCCTGAAACTGTTTGTCGTTCTTGTAATTCTTGACCTGTTCATTTGATAATTGCGCGAAGTCCAGTTTCTTATTCTGGTATAGGCTCAAACCGGTCTGGGGATTGGTGATAACTTGATAATTAATTTTGTGGAGCTTGACGACCTTCTTGTCCCAGTACTGGTTGTTCTTGACGAAGGACCACGTGTTGCCAGTCCCGTTCCAACCGGTAATCTTAAACGGCCCACTGTAGACCATGTACTCGGACTTCGTGGCGTATTTCTTGCCATAATGGTCGATGACCTTTTTGTTTTGGGGGGCAAACAGCGGATAGGCCATTAAGATTTTAAAGTAAGCGATTGGCTTGTCCAACTTGATGACGACCGTCTGCTGGTTCTTGGCGTGAATCCCAATGGTGCTGGGCTTGGCCTTGCCCGCGATGATCTTGTCGCCGTTCTTAATGCCGGAGAACATGGTCATGTAGGACGACTTGGTCGAAGGGGTCAACGTCCGCCGCCAGGAATAAACGAAGTCCTGCGCGGTAATTTTATCCCCGTTGCTCCACTTGGCGTTGTCGCGGATGTGGAAAGTCCACGTCTTCTTGTCCTTAGAAACCTTGGCAGAGTCGGCCAGTCCTGGTGCGACCTTCCCGTTCTTGCCTAAGCGATAGAAACTTTCAAATACGTTCCCCGTCTGGCCATACCCCGTGGCCTTGGCGAGATCGATGGTGTCGAGCGCTGCCGTTGCTGGCAACCGTAAGACTTGTGCTGGTTTTGTCGATGCAGCCGTTTGGCCACAAGCAGCTAACCCCATGCCTAGTGCGATTACTGCGGCGACTAACCCAATCCCAGTCCATTTTTTCATAAGATAACTGCTCCTTTTTTCCTCAAATTTTGTGGTGTGCAATCCGCAAAATTAACCGTTTGACAGTGACAACCTGAGTTGTCGTTATGTACTGCTACGGTTTAGCCGGAAAATCACGAATGGAAGTAGCGCAAAAAGACACGTTACATTCGCAACATGCGGCAAGCAGTGTATTAACTTGAATGGCGTTCTTCATCATCGTGATTTTCCTCCTTTTTGCTTATTTTTAGTTATCGATTGGATTGCACAAGGTTAAAGTTAACCCATTCTTCCCAGTTTGTCAAAGAATAAATTTCAACTCGCACAAATTTCACAGACGGTGGGTAACATATCGTGGTTGAAAACGGTATACTGGAAATAAGTTTAACTAGTAGAAAGGATTTGAACGTATGGACATCGAACGCATGCTTGCTGAACTAACGTTGCCTGAAAAGGCTGCGCTGGTCTCAGGGAAAAATAGTTGGTACACGGCCGCCATCGACCGGCTGGGGATTCCAGCTCTGATGATGACGGATGGTCCCTCCGGTTTACGGAAACAGACTGCAGATTCAGGAACCACGAACATTAACGACTCAGTGCAGGCCATCACCTACCCGGCCGCCGCGCTGAGTGCTAGCTCCTGGAATACGAACCTGCTGCACCAATTAGGTGAACACCTGGGTGAAGAAGCCCGCGCAGAACAAGTTAGTCTCCTGCTAGGCCCCGGTGTCAATTTGAAGCGTTCACCCCTGGGCGGTCGGAACTTCGAATACCTGTCCGAAGATCCGTTAGTTGCCGGCGAGTTGGGCAGTGCCTACGTTCAGGGGGTCCAATCCAAACACGTCGGCGTGGCCGTCAAACATTTCGCCGCCAACAACCGGGAAAACCAACGTTTCACGGCTTCCAGTGACATGTCACAACGGACCTTGCGCGAACTCTATTTACGAACATTCGAACGAATTGTGAAAACGGCTTATCCGGCCACCATCATGACGTCCTATAACAAAACCAATGGGACGCTGAACTCACAGAACCGGCGCTTACTACGGAGTATTCTCCGCGACGAATGGGGCTTCCATGGTGCCGTCATGTCCGACTGGGGGGCCGTTGCCAACAACGTGCAAGCCCTGCGTGCCGGCCTCGATTTGGAAATGCCAGGTAAGGGGCAAGCCTCAATCGACAGCATTATCCGCGCAGTAGAAACTGGCGAGCTCGACGAAGGTACCCTGAATAAAGCGGTGCGGCACCTGTTGCACATCGTCGACAACTGGCTGCCCGCCGACAAACCGGGCACGTACGACCACGAAGCCCATCACCAATTTGCCCGCAAACTGGCCGATGACGGCATCGTGCTCTTAAAGAACCACCACGGTGAACTGCCACTCAACCCGCAGCAGGCTGGTAAAGTAGTCGTGGTCGGTGAGCTGGCTGATCAACCGCGCTACCAAGGTTCCGGCAGTTCTCACGTCAATCCGACCCACCTAACCACGCCACTGACCGCCTTGCAGGACAGTGCCCTAGAAGCGAACTATTACCCCGGCTACCGCTTGGATCAAAGCGAAACCGATGACAGTCTGATGGAGGCCGCACTGACCGCTGCCAAGGACGCGGATCACGTCATTATTTTCGCTGGCTACCCAGAAAATACCGAATCAGAAGGCTTTGACAAGACGTCCCTGATGCTCCCCGAAAACCAGAGTGAGTTGATTGGCCGCCTCTCCAAGATCAACGACCACGTAACCATCGTGCTCCAGAATGGGTCGGCCGTAGAAATGCCGTGGATTCACAGTGTTGACGCCGTCGTCGAGACCTACCTGGCCGGCGAAGCAGTCGGTGAAGCCACCTGGGATATCATCACCGGCGTTGTCAATCCATCCGGCCACTTGGCTGAAACCTTCCCCCGCCGCCTGACGGATACGCCAATGGCACCAACGTTTGGTCAAGACCCGAATCACGAATATTACTCAGAAGGTGTCTTCATGGGCTACCGGTATTACGATACGCATGAAATGCATGTGCTCTTCCCGTTTGGCCACGGCCTCAGCTACACCACTTTTGAATATACCAACATGGCCGTTGACGAAAACGCCCACGGGGCAACGGTGCGCTTCGACCTCACCAACACGGGCGACCGAGCGGGCCAAGCGGTTCCCCAACTCTACGTGGCGAACCACGCCTCGCACGTGCCAATGCCAACCAAGGAACTGCGCGCCTTCACCAAGGTTGCGGTTGAACCAGGTGAGACCAAGGCCGTCACGTTAAAATTAAACCGCCGCGATCTCAGCTGGTGGTGTGAAGGCAAGTCCCGCTGGCAAGCCGACTCTGGTGACTACGAAATCATGATTGGTGATTCCTCCCGTGATATTCGGTTACAAACGAAGCTGACGATGGACTTTAAGAACTCGCCCGCTCCGGTCACCATGGAAACCTACCTGTCCGCAATCGTCTGGGATCCCCGCCTTCAAGGTATTTTCAAGGATATCGTCTTGGCGCCAGAGCACGCGAACGCCGCGAACTTCCTGGCTAATACGGATGACGACGGTAACCTGACGTTATTGCAGGATCAAATGTTCCTGAACATGCCGTTGCGTGCCGTCATTGCGCTAGGCGGCCCGGCTGATTTAATTACCGATTTCATTGCAGCAGCGAACAAACGCTAAACAGTAAAAAACGGTCTGGACGATTAGTTGTCCAGGCCGTTTCTTTGGCTTATTTTTCAATTGCTAACGTCATGTCCAAGTGCGGAATGCCCGTTTCCAAGTAAACCTCACTGACGGGTTGAAACCCGAACGATGCATAAAATTTCTGCAGGTAGGCTTGCGCTTGAATGACAATTTGCTTGGCGTCAGGATTCACCTGCTGGGCACCCTTAATGGCAGCGGCCACCAGTTCACGACCAGCGCCGTGCTTCCGGGCCTCCGGTGCGACCACCACGCGGCCGATCCGAACTTGTTGCTCTTCTGGAATTAACCGGGCATAGGCCAAGACATGGCCCGCCGCGTCTTCACGAAACAGATGTTGGGCGATTAAATCATCGTCATCGACTTCTGGATAGACACAGTCCTGTTCAACGATGAAGACTGACACTCGTAACCGGTAAATCTGAAAGAGCTCCGTTGTCGTTAACTCGGCAAACGTTTTTTGACTAAACTCAGTCATTGACACCGCTCCTAATTCAACGCCTTAATATGTGGCGTGTGATCCAATGGATATTCCACTGGTGTATCCCATTCAGTCAACATTTTATCAGTCAACTTGACCCCTTGCAACTCCAAGTTGTCATAAGGTTCCATGTAGTAGGTCCGTTCACTGAGGTTGGCATAGCCGCGGTATTGCGTGTAATCGCTCTTGCCATCGGCCTTGAGCTTAACGCCCTTGGGAATCGTCACGCTGTCTAATAAGTGTTGTAATAAGTTCAACGTATCTGGCGTATTGTCAGTCTTGATGCTGTAATGCTTGTTGTAGACTGTCCGGACGAAACGGGATGGTGACGTGTAATCGCCAGGTAAGCCTAACGCCCCGGTACCGGGACCCTGGGTCTTCAATTCCAGACCTTCGTAGTCATGGAGTGGTCGCTCGGCAGCTTGCATGGTGCCGTACGTACTCAGATTTTGTAAATGCCAACTTAATTGTGGTGCATTGGCCATGACCCCCACTGGATCATCGATCAACTGCAGGTCGGCACTAGTAGCTTCCAGCACCGCGGTATCCCCAGTTGAATCACTGAAGATAAAGTGCAATGGCGTGGTAATTCCCAATAATGCGACCGGCACATCTAAAATTTGAATTGTCTTCACTAATTCACGTAAATCAGCGACACTTTTCGCATTGCCTAAAGCCCACGCAGTAACGTCGTGTGGGGCAAGACCCAGCTTATCGGTTGGTGCCACCTTTTGGTAGGCTACGTATTCTGGGAAGTAAAGTGCAGCGGCGCCCAACCCAAACTCATTGACACCATCAACAAACATGTAATGACTTAGATTCCGCCCAGCACCGATGAAGCCGTACTTGGTGCTAAACTCACCGGCGTCTCCTTTGATTGTTTGGTTCCGTGGCATAAAAATTGGCTGACCACCCAGCTCAAACGCAAAATCCATGGTCCGGGCTAAGAACTGATCCCCCCGACTATTCTCGTAGGTCAAACTCGTACACATTGAAAATCATCCCGTTTCTCATATAATTACTCATTATTCTAAACCTTCAAAATCAATTTTGCACGGATAATCGTTGAAACTATAACCAATTTGATTAATTTGGTCGTATTCCCACCAAACCGGGGTTTAACCGTTCAAGTCGCATACCGTCATTACCCATAATTTTCACTGGGCAATATTAGTTAAGTAACGGAAGGTCACCGGCCTAATCCGTGACTTTTTAACCATCTCGCGCTTATCGGGTATCCATTCATCCGGCAATCAGGTATTCTGGTTGCAGGCAGGCAGTCGGGAGTCTCCGGCACCACCGAAAAATGACTGGTAAGAGCTGATTGGTTGAAGTCCGTCGACTGTACCCTCAGAAGCCATCAAGCAAATAGGTTATTTCCCCTCGCTGATCCAGTCAATAGATGGAACAACCTCCGTTAGAAAAGGGCTGTGAACCCAATCACAGCCCTTTTCCTTGTTCACTTAGGTTTATTCAGCCGCGTGGTAACGGATCGTGCTTTCCCCGTTGCCGTTGGCGATGACTTGCAGTTGATTTTCCACCTGATCACGCAACTCGCTCACGTGACTGATTATCCCAATCATGCGGTGCTTGCCTTCAATCGTTTCCAAGGATTCCAGCGCAGTCATTAGGGCATCCTCATCTAAGGAACCAAAGCCTTCATCGATGAAGAGTGCATCCACGTCAACACTCCCCGTGGTCTGTTGAATAACCTCGCCCAACGCCAAGGCTAACGCTAATGAAGCAATGAAGCTTTCCCCGCCAGATAGGGTGTGGACGCTGCGTTGCTCACCGACGTGGTCGTCATACACGTTGATTTCCAATCCAGAACGTTTCTTGGAATTGGCTTGTGATTCGTCAATGACAAATTCATACCTTCCATTCGTCAATTGCTTCAACCGGTTATTTCCGACCGACAGGATTTGCCGCAGATACGTTTGCAGGACATAACGTTCCAAGCCAAGCTTACTATTGGGACCATCCCCATTGACCACGCCGCTCAGCTCCGTAATCTCTTGCGTGGTCTGGAGCGCTGCTGCCTGCTTATCGACTTGCATTTGGAGTTGCTTAACCTGATCAGCATTAAATTCAAAGAAGTTCCGCAATTGCCTTAGGGCTTCTTGCAACGCTGCCACCTGTTGTTTGGCAGTCGCCAACGCTACTTGGGTCTTCTCCCGGTCCGGCGCGTCCTTGCCTTTGGTTCGCTTGGTCAGTTCCTGAATCGCGACGTTAACACTCTCCCGTCGTTGCTGAAAATCGGTGAGCTGTTGGCGCTGCTGGGTCAAGGTTGGCAATTCGCTCAGTGCTGTCCCGACAGTGCTAAGCACCTGTTCATTCACCGTCTCAAAATGAGCAGTCAATAGTGCATCCAGTGCCGTTTGAGCTTCCTGCCGGTCGGCTTGACTGGTTGCTAACTCCTTATTGGCTTGCTTCAGCTGTGACTGTTGCACTGCCACCGTATTTTGGGCCCGTTGAACGGCTTGATTGGCGGCATCCAATGTCCCTTGGTCTTCAGTTAACTGCTGGGACAATTGGTCAAGTTGAGCGGTAAATGC
Source organism: Levilactobacillus cerevisiae (assembly GCF_003946245.1). Lineage (GTDB taxonomy): Bacteria > Bacillota > Bacilli > Lactobacillales > Lactobacillaceae > Levilactobacillus > Levilactobacillus cerevisiae. The sequence continues at coordinate 39,097 of NZ_RHNN01000005.1, read as the reverse complement.
GGCCAGAGTCGTGGCCCCCGTGGGCAAACGTTTGGACTCTGTCGCTAGCTCGGTGGTGATTTTGTCTAGAGCCGACTGGTGGGTTTTTAGGGTACTTTCGGCAGTCTTAGCCTGTTCTTGGAGTGGTGTGGCCGCTGCGGTCAAGGTAGCTAGTGCCTTTTGTGCGGCCGCTAGTGCATGTAACTGCTGCTCATTCTCCGTATGCGCCGTCTGGTAAGCCGCAACGGCCTGCGCCTGCACTTGGGCTAAGGCACTCAGTTCACAACTGGTTGGTTGCTGCAATGCCGTCCGCAACACCGTGAGCTGGTCATCTCGCGCCGTCTGCTGTCCCGTGATGTGTTCCTGTAAGCTCTTCAGGTTAGCGGCCAAATTGCTGGCTTTTTTCTCCAGCTTCGACGCTAGCGCCTGAACGTCTTTGACCTCATCTTCGGCAACGACGGTTGCTGTACTGGTCGCTGCTGGATGGGGATGGTCCTCGGACCCACAGACTGGACACGGCGATCCTGGTTTCAATTGGGCACTCAATGCCGCAATCTGACTCCGGAGAAAGGCTTGGTAGCGCTCGTCCGCCAGTGTCCGTTGTTGCGTGGCTGCCTGTTGCGCAATATTCACTTCGACCTCGGCTGCCTGCGCCGTGGTCACGTTACCAGCGAGTTGCTGATCCAGTTGTTGTAAGTCCGTTACCTGTTTGGCTGTCACCTGGAGGTCAGCGGCCCGCTGAGTCAGCTGATTTTGCGTCTCGAAAATCGCCGACTGTTGGTCGACTGTTTTTTGCTGGTCCTGCTGATTGGCCTGATTTTTGCTCACAGCTTGTTGCGTCGCCGTTAACGCCTGGGTTGCCCGCGCGACGTTTTTTTGCGAAGCCGTCACGCGTTGTTGCAGGTCAGCCACCTGCTGATAGACCGGCTTCAGAGCCTGTTGCTGGGCCAAATGATCCGTCTGCTGCTTGATTTTTGCCACAAGTGGTTGCTGGTCCTGCTGCTTTTTCACAGCCGCTTGCTGGTCGGCCAGCGCCGTTGTCAGTTGCTTTTGCGTATCTTCCTGTGCCCGTTGGCGATGGACAACCGTTTGGGCCGTTTGGCTTTGGGCTTGCCACTGGGGCCGGATTTGTTGTACCCATTCCAATTCTTTGATGTGGTCCTGTAACTGAGACATTGCTGGCGCCTTATCGTTAATCTCGGTTAACTCCGCCTGCCGCTGGCCTAATTGCTGGCGGTCCGCAACCAACATGCCTTCCTGCTCATCCTGCCGCACCAGGTTACTCTGGACGCCCTCGGCCTGCGCTAATTTTTTCGTAGCGGCCGTTTGTTGGGTCTTCGTATCCGCCTGTTGCGTCGCCATGAGCGTTAACAATTCTGCCGTCCGCTGATCGGCAATTAAAGCCTCGGCTGCGACCTGATTTTCTGGCGTCCACTTGAGGCCTGCGCGTAAACGGGCCAAGGTGGCGGCCGTCTCGCGATTGGCGGATTCATTTTGTTTCAATTGCTTTTTTAATAAGTCCGTCCAGCGTGCAAAAATGGTGGTGTTGAACAATTGTTCTAACACCGCGGCTTTGTCTTCACTGGGAGCCACTAAGAACCGTCGGAATTGTCCCTGTGGTAGCAGGACAATCTGGGCAAACTGCTTGCCATCCATCTGTAGTAAATTCTGCAGGTAGCGGCCGACATTACCTTCCTTAGTAATTTGATCTTGCTCCACATCGTTCTCAAAAATCGTCAGGGTCACGCTGGCGGCTGATTCCGTCATCCCCGTGCCCCGCTTCTTGGCCAGAATCTGGGTGGGCTCACGAACAATTTCATAGCTATGTTCCCGGTGCGTAAAGGCAAAGGTCACCCGCGTGGTATCCGTGGCCGTCGCAAAATCTGACCGCATAGCCTTGGCTTCCCGGTCCACACCTGAGGTTTGATTGAACAACGCGTAACACATGCCATCGAAAATGGTGGTCTTGCCACTCCCCGTCTTCCCACTGATGAGAAAGAGTGGTGTCGCGGAAAATTTAGTGAAGTCAATCGTCTCATCCCGATACGGGCCAAAGTATTCAAGGTGCAAGCTAACTGGGCTCATTCGTTTTCCTCCTTTTCCGCTGTCTGTAAGGCCTTGCGGGCCCATTCCTGTTGCTGCTCACTCAGTGGGTGTTGCGTGACCTGCTCAAAAAAGGTTGTCAACAGGGTCAAGGGATCCTGCTGAACCTGTTGCACATCTAGTTCGGTTGGCGTCACGTCCAGTTGGTTTACCCGGTTGAGTTCAATCACCCGCGGGAAGCGCGCCTTTAGCCGCTGCATCACGTTGGTAATCGGCGTGGTGTCCGTCAGATTAACGGCAACAAAGTCTTCCTTTGTGGCGGGATAGTCGTGCTCCCGGTCCATTAAGTTATCAAAGCTGTCTTCCAACACCACGAGGTCGTGCCAGGGCTTCAGTGGCTTGAAGGTGACCGTCACCGGCGTGGTATCGGTATCCACAATCCAAACGCCCTTGGTATCCGCCGCCTCACTAGTTGAAAATTTTAAAGGAGAGCCGCTGTATTTCACGGTGGGCTCATTTTGCAAGGCTTCCTTGCGGTGTAAATGGCCCAGCGCAACGTAGTCAAACGGTGCCAGCATGTCCACGGGGACGGCGTTTAAACCCCCCACCTGCACCTGCGTTTCCGAATCCGTGTGCTGGCTGCCCGCCGCAAAGAAATGGGCAATCAACACGTGTTTCTTCGTGGAATCAAACTGTTCCTGCATTGCCGCTACCAGCCGTTCCATGGCTTGGTTGACCGTTCGCAATTGGTCATCGTCAAATAGCTGGCGCGCCTGGACGGGTTCAAAGTAGGGCAACAGGAAAAATTGCGTGTCGCCCAACGTGATTGGTCGCAGCGCGTCCCCTAATTTCGTTCGCAAAAAGAAGTCGGTACTGGCAAACCACTCTTGACCGTACCCCAACCGCACAGCAGAATCGTGGTTCCCGCTGATGGCCAGCAAGGGGAATTTTTCTTGGCGATTCAAATCAACCAACATCTTGGTCAGGGCCGTCACTGCCTCTTCACTGGGGAGGGCCCGGTCATACAGGTCGCCCGCAATCACGACGGCATCCACCTTCTCGGCCAACGCAATCGCCTTAATCTGCTGATAGGCCTCTTCCTGTTCCGGAATCAGATCGTACCCGTGAAGCTTCTTGCCAATGTGCCAATCCGCTGTATGTAAAAAGCGCATAGTTTTCCCTCTTTCTATTGATTCTCCGGTGCCCAATCACAACTTAACAAGTGGTCGTTGACCAATCCCGCCGCCTGCAAAAAGGAATACATGGTGGTTGGTCCCACGAATTTAAAGCCTAATTTTTTCATTTCTCGTGAAATGTGTTGCGCCAGGTCAGTTGTGGCGGGAATCTGGTCTGTCGAAGCCAAGGCGTGCCGAATCGGTTGGCCGCCCACAAAGGCCCAGAGCCACGTACTGAAGTCACCTGTTGTCGGCCAGTTCAGTATGACTTGCGCATTGTTAATGGTCGCTTCTATTTTACGACGGTTACGAATAATTTCGGGATCCTGCAACAGCCGTCCCACATCAGCCGGCGTCATTGCGGCCACGCGTCTTACCTCGAAACCATAAAAATCTCGCTGAAAAGCTGCCCGCTTGTTGAGAACCGTTTGCCAGCTCAAACCAGCCTGGTACGTTTCCAAACATAACAACTCAAAAAGCCGCTGCTCATCGTGTTCCGGCCGACACCATTCTTCGTCATGGTACCGTTCCATCGCTGGCGATGACGTTGCCCAATCACAACGTTTAACCATTATCTTCCCTCCAATTTTTCTTCTAAAACCACTATACCAGATTCCTTTTTCAGAGCCAAACAAATGTTCTACTTTTCTTATTATGAAATCGGGTCCAACCCCGGTATTAACGGGTTGAATCGTCAATAATTTGTCAGTTTTTATTTCTTGACCGCTCGCTGCTAATGGCCTATGCTATGGTAAATCAAAACTGTTTTGGGGACTTTAGGGAGGTTAACATCATGCATAGATTCCACCACATTCAGGCGCGTTCACTGGCGATGGTTGCGACAGCGGCCTTGTTGGTTGCTCCCGCCGTTACCACCAGCACCGTCACGGCTCAGGCGGCCAGTGTCAATCCTTCGGCCGCAATGCTGAAGAAATCCACTAGCTATTACCAGAAGAATGCCAAGACGCTTGGTAAGAAATACAAGTTGGCTTATGACGCACAAACGGCGCTGAAGAAGAACGGCAAGGCCGTCGTCTACGTCAACACCAGCGACAAAACGCTGAAGAAGAGCTTGACGATTGCGATGGCTTACTGGAACAAGAAGCTCGGTAAGAAAGAATTTACCAGCGGTTCCAAGAAGAACCACACGTTGACGTTCTCCGTTTCTAAAGCCGCAGCCACTAAGAGTGATCAAAGTGATGCCTGGTGGACGCCTACCCAAAAGAGACTCCAAGTTCGCTGGTCCTTCTACACCGCGGCCAAGCAAGACATTGGTACGGCAATGACCAACCAGTTGAACGACTCTTTCTACAACCAATATTCCGACACCGTGAAGGCCAAAGCGAAGGCCAACCTGGAAGCCGAAGGGATTGCGACTTCCGATGCCAGCTACGACACCCTCTTCAATCAAGAAGCGGCTAAGGTCGAAACATCCCTGCCAGCTTACGCAACGCTGAAAAAGGACGTCACCCTGGTTCGCTCCTCACTTGCCAACGAGGGCCGGAAATACCAGTACGCCAGCACGATTGCTCACGAATTGGGCCACGTGATGGGGCTGAACCACTCACCTAACAAATCAGACCTGATGTACTTTGAGAGCGGTAGCAGCAACGTTTACAGCTACAACAAGGTTAAGGCCGGCTTGTCCAAATACAATCCAGTTACTAAGACTGATACCAACCGGGCGAAATTAGCCCTAAAGATTTACACGGCTGTACACTAGTTAACTCCGTAAAAACTTGCTGATTGTTTTTTTAATCAGCAAGTTTTTTTATTTTCCATCGGCCTAGCAGTGCCTCCGGGCTGGTGAAAATGAGACCGGACCGCTGTGGGCGCCCGTCTGGAGCCAAAAGGCGGTCTCCAGACTTACTTTGAGCCGCTGAGAAACGCGTCTCAAAGATAGCAATTGCCTAAGCGACCAAGACCGTCACTAAGGCAATTCCCACGGCTTGGCTCATTTTCACCAGCCCTGCGGCTAACATTGTGTTAGCCCAAAAACGCTTGCCGAGACACCGACATTCAGCGCTCATCACCATTAGCTAGTCTACGAGTCCACTGACAATGGCTTAAATAACCGTTCCAACCAAGATGCAGTTCACTATTGTACAAGATAGTGAGTTGCATCTTTTTTCGGATTGCTTTTGCACAGAGTTAATGCAATCAGCAATATTAACCGGAGGAAGCCAGGGACGGAGCCAGCTGTGTCGACGGTGTTGGTCGGGGTATTTGCCCGACCTACCCCGTGGGACGACCTTGAAGACACGGCTTTTTCGTGGCTTCAAGTCGAGGTGGAAGCCCGCCCCTTGGCTGGAACCGGCCCCATAGCAGGCGGAGCTCCCTGAAAGCCGCAGGTGACCAGTCCCGCCAACGTTGAGTCTGATCCGGTCTCATTTTCGCCAGCCCGGAGGCACTGCCTCAGCCCGTCCTGCGCTGGTAGCGTTTCCAGAAATCAAACGTTGACAACCTGTCGAAAAGACCTATACTTGATAAGTCGTTACGACCTATTACTTTGGGAGGCAAATCATGTACGAGTTATTAATTCTAGGGACGCTGAGTTCGCGGGACATGTCCGGCTATAAGCTGGGCCAGGTGCTGGAGAGTGCGTTGGTCCCCCGGCGGAAAATTTCTAATAGTGTGATGTATCCGCTGCTTAACCGGCTGGCAGACGCTGGCGATATTATTTTCATGCCCGCAGAGACAGATTCCCGTGGCAAGCGGCTGGCTCGGATCACCGATCAGGGACGCCAGCACCTTCACGAGATGCTGCTGGCTCCGGTGGCGATGGATGCCAAGCGTGAATCAATCTACCTGTTCAAATTCAAAGGCATGGCGGATGAGCAGCCGGCCGTTCAGCAACAGATTTTAAACGAGTACAAGGCGGCCGTTCTTTCCGATTTAGAAACCTATCAACAGGTTTACTTGCACCTGCAAAATAAGTTAAAAACGGCACCAACCGCCCGGGTTAATGCCTTGCAATGGGGCATCCGCAGACTCGAACTCCAGATTGCGGAGAGCGAAACGAAAATCACATGGACAAATCAGCAGTTGGCCCGCCTGGCGTCAACTGATATAGACGGAGGCAAACATCAACATGACTAAGTCAACACGAAATTGGATTGGGCTAACCGCCCTTTCCCTCGGGGTCTTCATGGCCCTACTAGACGTCACAATCGTTAACGTGGCGTTGCCCACCATGGTGCGGGATTTCAATGAATCATTTAACAACGTTCAGTGGGTCTTAAACGCCTACTCACTGGTTCTTGGCGTGACCCTACTGATTGTTTCTAAAATTGGGGACATGTACGGTTTAAAACGGGTATTTGTCATCTCGCTGGCCATCTTCGTCCTGGCTTCGGCCGTAAACGGCATGGCACCTAACCTGCTCATTTTGGATATTGGGCGAGGCGTCCAAGCCCTTGGTGGTGCCGGGATGAACGCGCTCGCCATGGCGCTGGTTGCCGTCAGCTTTAAGGGCAGCAAACGGGGCGTGGCACTCGGTATTTTGGGCTCCGTCATCGGGTTATCTTCAGCTTCTGGCCCCCTGGTCGGTGGTTACTTGGTTGCCCAATTCGGTTGGCGGTCAATCTTCTACGTGAACATCCCCATTGGGATTATCGCCATTGTTTTGACCATGATTTACGTCGATGAAGTCCCAGATCTCAGCAAGAATCACCACATTGATTTTGCCGGCATGATCCTATCTGCTGGAAGTTTATTTGCCCTCATTTACGGTTTAATTTTAAAGGAAAATCATCAACACTGGAGCTGGACGAGTCCGCAAATGTTGGGCTGGTTTGGCGCGGCTATCGTCTTCTTTGCCCTCTTCATCTGGGTGGAAGGCCGGATTAAACAGCCAATGGTCAACCTGGCCATGTTCAAGAATCCCCATTTCGTGGGGACGGTCATGGTCGCCTTGGCGCTGGGTGCCGGGATTTATTCCTACAACACTTACTTAACCGCTTTAATGCAAAATTACATGGGCTATTCGGCCCTGCAAGCTGGGGTGCGCCAATTGACCATCAGCATCTGGTCCTTAATTTTAGGGCCGCTGACCGGTTACTTGGGTAATCGCTACTCCAAGAAATGGATGATCAGTGGCAGTCTCTTCCTGGGTGGCATTGGCTTTCTGATGCTCGCCAACGTGATGACGGTCAACGTGTCCTTCGCCGAACTCTGGCCCGGCATGGTCCTGATGGGAATCACCAACGGCCTGGTCAACCCACTCCTGAACAGTACGGGGATGGAGGGTGTCCAAGTCCGTGAAATGGGGATGGCCTCAGGGCTGATCAACGTTTTCCGTCAAATTGGGGTCACGCTGGGGATTGTCAGCATGGGCTTGGTCCAAAGCAACGTTTACGAAAAATACCTCACCGCGCACATGGGTCAGGTCAACATGCCGCATGCGGCGGCCACGGCCATTCACAAGGCCCTGGTCAACGCTGGACCATTTTCCGGTCACGGCATTGCCTTCAGCGCACGCCTTTCTAAAATGCCGTTTGCGCACGACCTGCAGCAGATTGTTTGGCAAGGCTACGCTAACGGGACACGGGCTGTAACGCTGACTGCAGCCGGTATTGTGGTCGTCGGTGGTCTCTGCGCAGCCGTCTTAATGCGTAATCGCCGGATTACCTCGACGAAACAGAATTAGGCATTAACTTTTAAATATTGGGCTCTGCAGGATTGGATTGATTCTGTGGGGCCTTTTTCGTTGGTCGTATTTGGGAGTTGGGTTATTTTGAGGTTTATTTGTTTTTGACAACGATGGTTTTGGCATTTTGACTTAGCTTGGTTGGGCATGAAAGTTGACGTGACCTGCGACCTCGGTTGTGCTTAGTGGCGGCGTTGGTTGGGCTCTCATTTCATATTGATTAAACGTGAGACCAAACGCAGCCGGTTCCGCTTAACCCTGATAACCAGATAATCCAAGGGCGGGATTATCCGGTTATCAGCCTTAATGCTCGCCGGCTAAGCGCCTTTGGCCTCACTCTTTTTTCCTTGCAATAGAACTGTAATCAATTGTAAATTTCGCGTAACCTCCTCGCAAGGGAACCCGTGTACAATGAACACCAAAGACTGAGGAGGATATCATTTATGAAAATCTCGTTACATAAATTAGGCGCCGGCATTGCAACTTTCGCTGCTGTATTGGCTGTGGGTGTTGGTTTGAGTACCACCACTGCCAACGCAGCCGGCACTAAGGTTGCGGATATTTCCCAATACCAGGGGAATATCAACTGGAGCAAGGCGTCGAAAGACTTAAAGTACGCCATCATCCGGGTGCAACATGGGAGCAAGGGCGACGCTGGTTACATGGTTGACACCAAGCGGAACGTCAACGCCAACGCGGCTTACAAGTACGGCGTGCCATTTGGCCAATACATGTTCGCTGAATTCACCAGCGTGAAGGATGCCCAACAAGAAGCCAAGGATTTCTACAAGCGCAGTAACAGTCACACGAAGTTCTTTGTCTTGGACGAAGAAAAGCGGATGTCATCGGCTACGAGTTCAGAACAAACCTACGTGAACGCCTGGTTAAAGACGATGCGGAGCCTGACCGACAAGCCACTGGTGATGTACGCCGGCGAATACTACGCCAACGCACACAACTTGGACTTCTCTAAGTTTGACGGCTCTTGGATTGCCAAATACAGTTCAACCAAGCCATCCGTCTCTGGCACGTCAATCGACCTGTGGCAATACACCAGTTCAGGTAGCGTTTCCGGAATCAGCGGCAACGTTGACTTGAACAAGATCCAAAACAGTTCCGTGGTTAAGAGCTGGTTCGACGGTTCAGCTACGTCATCCTCTTCTTCAAGTTCATCAACTAGCGCTAGCTACTACACCAGTGTTAGCGGCGTGAGTGGCGTGAAGTTAAAGAAGACGGCCTACGAATACAAGACGACCCTCTTCAGTAACAGCCAACGCAGCACCAAGTTGACTGCCGGCAAGAAAGTCGCCGTTAAGGCCATCACCAAGAACAGCAAGGGTGCTTACCGTTTCCAATTAACGAACGGCAATTACCTGACTGCCAACAAGGCTTACGTTTCAACTTACTAAACTAACTAGCTAAATGGTGATTCCGACAGATGTTGGGATCACCTTTTTTGTGCCGGAAAATTTAAATTTTTTGTATCCGGACGCTGACGTGTAAGCGATTAACATGCTATGATTAACCTATTACAAAGCTGTGCACATACTCGCTTAATTTAAGGGCCATATGTTTCAGTCCGCCATTTTCAGCAAGTTACTGAAAAAACTGGCCCAATGTCAGCTGCAGTGATGGTGAAACGAACCGGCAACGGCTACCACCCGCTGGAGCCAGGAACATCCGTGTAAAGTGACCAGAGGCGAGTCAAGGTGCCCAGCTGTGTCGATGGCATTAGCTGAGTGATTTTGCTCAGCTTAGGCCATGGGACGACCTTGGAAACTCGCGGGTTTCAGTGAGGTTTCAAGTCGAGGCGGAAGACCGCTCCTCAGGCTGGAGCCGGACCCCACAGCAGGGCGCCTTGAACTCGCCGCCGGGAACGGACTTCACAGCTATATTACATACTTTTGGGGGTCTCATCTATGAACGGTTTATTACTCGTGAACCTCGGCTCGCCCGCCTCACCCACGACGGCGGACGTCCACACTTACTTACAACAATTTCTCAGTGACCGCAACGTCATCGAAATGTCGCCCGCCATTTGGCAACCGCTCCTCCGCGGCATCATTTTGCCCACCCGGTCCTGGCGTTCGGCCACTTTCTACCAGCACATCTGGACCAAGGAAGGCTCGCCGCTCGTGGTCTACACGCAACGAATTGCCCAGCAGGTTCAACAACGCTTGCCGGACTGGCAGGTCGCCTACGCCATGACGTACGGCCAACCCGCCATCGGTCCCGCTCTGGAAAAATTGGCGACGACCTGCGACCACATTGTTCTGTTGCCACTCTTTCCGCAGTACACGCAAAGCACCCACGGCGGCATTTTACAACAGGCCGCGGCGACCAACATCCCCGTGACGGCCGTTCACCACTTCTACGACGAGCCCGGCTACCTCGACATTCTGGCCGATCAGGTGGGGCAAGCCTATCAGCAGGCGGATTACGACACCGTGTTGTTTAGCTATCACAGCATTCCCAGTGCCATGGTCAAACACGGCGATCCGTACCCCACGGAGTGTCAGGCGACCACCCAAGGCGTCCTCGACCGGCTACCGGATTTACCGCGTGAGAAAGTTCAGACCGTTTATCAGTCTAAATTTGGCCCAATGCCCTGGCAGAAGCCCTACCTAAAGAACACGCTGATGCAGCTGGTTGAACTGGGCAAACGCAACGTCTTGCTGGTCACGCCGTCATTTGTGGCCGACTGTTTGGAAACTCTGGAGGAAGATTACGTCGATAATTACCAAACGTTTAAGGCCAGTGGCGGCGACCGGTACCAAATGGTGGCGCCCATGAACGACGATCCCCGCTTCGGCAGATTTCTGGCCGACCTCGCACAGCGCCAGTTGACCAAAGCTGGTGATGCGGATGCCTGAAGCACCTCAACGGCCTAGCCTAGACGAGGTCAATCGTAGTGTCCCGGTCCCCAGCGTTTACGAAACTTCCTTTGTGCAAAAATTTCTGGCCTACAGCGGTCCCGGCGCCCTGGTCGCGATTGGCTACATGGATCCCGGCAACTGGCTGACCTCGCTGGCCGGTGGCAGTCAGTACCGCTACCAACTGCTGGCCGTGCTGGTCATTGCCATTCTGGTGGCGATGTTCATGCAGAACTTAGCAATTAAATTGGGCGTGGTCGCGCGCCAAGACTTAGCGCAAGCGATTGCGGCCCGCGTGCCCCATCCCGTGCGGATCACCCTCTGGCTTCTAAACGAAGTCGCCATGATGGCCACCGACCTGACCGGCGTGGTGGGAACGGCGATTGCGTTGAAATTACTGTTTGGCCTGCCACTGGTCTACGGCATTCTCCTGACCGTGGCGGACGTCTTGATTGTCCTGCTCTTCTTGCACTTTGGCATTCGGCGAATTGAGTTCATCGTGTTGGTCGCCATTCTAACGGTGGGCATCATTTTCGCCGTCGAAGTTCTGCGGGCCCAACCCTCACCGGCGGCCATTTCCCGCGGTCTCATCCCGTCACTCAGTCTGCTGACCAATCATGAAAAATTAATTCTGAGCGTGGGGATCATCGGGGCAACCATTATGCCGCATAACCTTTATCTCCATTCATCATTGGCCCAGAGTCGGCGATACGACGAACACGACGCGGCCCAGGTAACCGAGGCATTGCGCTTTGCCCGCTGGGATTCAACCGTCCATTTAATTGCGGCTTTAATCATTAATGCCCTCCTATTAATCCTCGGCGGCACGCTGTTCTTTGGCAAAACGGGGCAGCTGACCAGTCTCCAAGCCGTGTACAATGGCTTCAAGGATAGCAGCATCGTCGGCGCCCTCGCCAGCCCCATCATGAGTTGGCTGTTCGCCTTGGCGTTGTTGATTACCGGCCTGATTTCATCGATCACCAGTACGCTCTCCGGGCAAATCGTCATGGAGGGCTACATCCATTTGCGCCTGCCGCTCTGGCAACGCCGCCTACTGACTCGGTTCGTCACGTTGGTGCCCATCATTATCATCGGCTGGCTAGTCGGCTTCAACGACCGCACGTTTGAAAGCCTGATTGTCTACGCGCAGGTCGTCTTGAGTATCGCCCTGCCCTTCACGCTGTTTCCATTAATCCACTTAACCAGCATCACCACGCTGCTGGGAACGCACGTCAATCGGCGGGTTACGGCGGTGGTGGGCTATTTCCTAACAGCCGTCATCACCGTCTTCAACCTGCAATTATTACTATCAATCTGGTGAAATTGGTATGGCGTTTCCGCCTCCGGGGATGGTGAAAATGAGACCGGACCGCTGTGGGCGGCCGCCCGGAGCCGAAACTTAGGTTGCGGTGAAGTCCGTTCCCGGCGGCGAGTTCAAGGTGCCCTGCTGTGGGGCCCGGCTCCAGCCTAAGAAACGGTCTTCCGCCTCGACTTGAAACTTCACTGAGAACCGTGAATCTCCAAGGTCGTCCCATGGCCTAAGCTGAGAAAACCGCTCAGCTAATGCCATCGACACAGCTGGGCACCTTGACTCGCCTCTGGTCACTCACAGGGATACACTAAGTTTCAACGTGTGTTATCCATTGGCTGGTTTTTCTCCAGTCTTGCAACTCACGTGTTTATCCAGCTGATTGCGTATCCATGCCTTGGCACTCAGCAAATGCATTTCGACGAGGTTATCTCACACAACGTTATCTGAAAAGTTTAAACAAGCCAAAGAAGGCGCAGACGCTATCCATATGCGATAGTTGTCTGCGCCTTCTTTGCATGCTGCGATCATTTTATACTTCATAATTGGGACTACCCTGTTACCCAACAAGACACAACGTGACAATCGTCACGCAATGACGCGGCCAATCTGAACGGGTTCACACAATGTCAGCCGCAGGGCTGGTGAAAATGAGCCAAGCCGTGGGAATTGCCTTAGCGGCGGGTTTCGTCGCTTAGGCAATTGGTATCTTTGAGACGCGCCTCTCAGCGGCTCAAAGTAAGTCCAGAGACCGCTTCCCAGGCTCTGGACGGCCGCCCACCGCGATCCGGTCTCATTTTCACCAGCCCGGAGGCGTCAAATTGTGCGCAAACCCCAGAGAAGATTAGCTCAGTGCCGTGACGACCTGGAGCGTGGCGGAGAAGTAGTTCTTCTTCTCGATAGTCGTCGGCAACTGCTTAGCCGTCTTCTTTTGTAACGCGGTCTTCTTCATCACCTTCGCCGCGAAGTTAATCGGTGCGGTGAAGGCCGTGTTGACGTAACTGTTGACGGCCTTGCCACCCAGCGTGTAGACGGCCGTGATTTGCTTCTTTTTGTTAAAGAATTTCAGTTGCTTGTTCAAGGCATTCTTCGTGACGCTGTCCTTTTGCAGCTTGTACGTCTGGGCCAGCCGCCATGGGACCCGGCAAGCGTTGTAGCCGACCTGGTTATCCGTCGCGGATTCAATCGTGTAAGGTGCCACCGCCTTCAGTTTAATGCTGGATCCCGTCGCCAAGATAAAGTCCGGGAACAACCCGGTTTTCTGCCGGGCACTCAGTTTCTTCACCGCGACCTGACTGCGTTTAGCAACCTTGGTCCAGGTGCTGTCCTTGGTGTAACGCGCAAACGTCTTGAAGTAGCCGGTCATCAAATCGGCCGTCCGTAACTTGCTGACGTCGTAACTGCTGGTGGCCCAATTGCCCATGGTTGGCAGGTACGTGGTCTGGTTGAGCTCCTTTTTCTTAATTGCCGTCAATAATTTCTTGGCAGCCGCCTTGTAATTGACCTGCTTGCTGCCCCACTTTTTGTCAGCCAAAATCAACGCGTAGGCGATGTCCAAATCCCCGTCGGTCGCGGAGTTGCGCTGCTGGCCGGTGCTGGTCATTTTGCCGTTACGCTTGGTCTGTTGCCACTGCATCAACGGCACTTTGCTGGAAACGCGGTGCGCGCGGTAGTAGGCGTAAAACTGATTGAACGTGGTCCGCGTGTTGACGCCCTTCTTGGCAGCCAACACTGTCGCCAACATCGCGTAGCCTTGCCCCTCGGACAGTGCCGTCGTGGCGCCCGAGCCGTTGTTAGATTTCACGTATTTCTGCGTCTTGCCACCCACGTACGCCTTCTGCCACTGGGTGTACAGCGTCGTCGCGGAGGCCGCCTGCGCAGTCGTCGTTGGCGCCACCATGGTCGTGATTCCCGCCAAGCCAGCAACGACCACCAATCCCAATAAAATTTTATGTAAATGCATTGTACGAAGCCCCTTTCATTCCGTTATTACCTTTATTATAAACGTAAACGAAAAAACCACCGCGGTCAAAACGACTACGGTGGTCATAAATTTTAAAATTAATCGGTAAAAATTTCCTTGGCGATGTTGAATGCGGACCACGCCTTGGGCCAACCCACGTAGAAGGACAGGTGGGTGATCACTTCAGCAATTTCGTCCTTGGTGATGCCGTTACCCTTACCAATTTTCAAATGCGCTGGTAATTGTTCAAAGTTACCGGCAGAAATCAGCGCGGAAATGGTGATAAGGCTACGTTGGTGCGCGGATAGTTGTTCCTCGCGTGACCAAACTTGGCCAAATAATACGTCATCGTTCAGTTCGGCAAACTTCGGGGCAAAGTCACCCAAATTGTCGCGTCCAGCTGTTTGTTTCTTAGCCATTAGATTGACCTCCTAGTCTAAAGCGTCGTAGTGTGCATCGTCAACGGGTTCCAGCCATTCAGGCGTCCCGGCCGTAATGGCCACGTGGCTGAACCAGCTGTCCTTGGTCGCGCCGTGCCAATGCTTGACGCCGTCCTTGGTCACAACCACGTCACCGGGATGTAACCGCCGAGCCGGTTGGCCAGCCTCTTGGTACCAGCCTTCGCCACCGGTAACCAACAGGATTTGGAAACCGTCGTGGTGAATGTGCCAGTTGTTCCGGCAGCCGGGTTCAAAGGTCACGTTGCCAACACCCACGCTCACGTCTGGATCACTCACCAAGCCAGCCAAGTAGCTTTGACCAGTGAAAAATTGTTGGTAGGCTTCATTCTTATCGCCTAGTGGAAAAATAACACCATTTTTAACGTCTTCATTTTTTGCCATTATCAATTACCCCTTTATTCATTGAATTGTTGTAAATAATCATGGAAGCTTTCGCTGTCGTCAATCTCATGGGCGGTCTTGCCGTCGTACCAGTCGATCTTGTGGCCCAAAACTTTCAAATGCATCTGTAACTCCGCAATATCCGCCTCGGCGTCGTCCTTGACCTTCTGCAGCATCGCCCGGCGTTCGGCAATCGTACTGTCGCCTTCCGCCCGCAACCGCACGTAGCGTTTGAGGTCGTTCAGCCGCATGCCGGTGCCCTTCAAATGCAGGATGAACCCGACCCAGCGAATGTCCTCTTCCGTGTAGTAACGCACGCCATTGTCATCCCGCTGGGAAAGAATCAACCCTTGGTCCTCGTAATACCGAAGCGTGTAGGCCGAAAGCCCCACCAACTTGGAAAATTCACCAATACGATACCGTTTCTCCGTCACGTTTGACGCCTCCTTCAATTGCTTACAAGACTAGTAAACACCTTCGAGTACACTCGAAGGCAAGGGGTAATTTGAAAAAAGTTAAATTTCTCCTATATTTAAAAATCAGCCCTACAGCCGCCATAAAATGACGAATAAACTGCGGCGCTGATTCAGATAATTCTGTGTAATTTTTGTGGGACTGCCGTTTGGAAATTGCCCCTGGGGACTCGGAGACATTGAGACCACCTGAGTGCGTGACCAGGAGCGAGTCAGACCGCTCTTCAACCTGGCACCAACCATCAACGCCAATCCAATCACTCAGAAAGTTGCTAAAAGCCGCCACCACAACCTTAATTGGACAAACATACACCAGCCAAAGTCAGAAAACCAACGTCAACTACCAATCAATCCGCTACGGGCTAACACAATGGCAGCCGCAGAGCTGGTGAAAATGAGCCAGCGCCGGTTACCACCCGTTGAAACTTAGTGCGTCCATATGAGTGACCAGAGGCGAGTCAAGGTGCCCAGCTGTGTCGATGGCACTAGCTGAGCGGTTTTCTCGGCTTAGGCCATGGGCCGACCTTGGAAACTCGCGAACTTTGCGAGGTTTCAAGGCGAGGCGGAAGACCGCCCCTCAGGCTGGAGCCGGGCCCCACAGCAGGGCACCTTGAACTCGCCGCCGGGAACGAATGCCACGACCGTCTAAGCTCTGGACGCCCGCCCACAGTGATCCGGCCTCATTTTCACCAGCCCGGAGGCGCCGTCAAAGAACCAAACACAAAGCCTATTGAATGGTAGTGAACTGGTCGATGGCGAGCTGCATGGTCTGCTCGAAGCGCTCGTCCACCTTGCGTGCTGGCAACCGAAGAAAGCCCCCGATTTCCTGCAAAATAAAGCCAAACAAAGCGGAGCGGTACAGCGTGGATTCCACCAACGCGGTGTTCCCGGCCTCGTCCAAATGAAGACTGGTGAACATTTGCTTATACAAATCAATAAGTGCCTGATGGGTTGCGGTCAAGTGTTGCAGGTCATTGGGGTTCAAGAGGATTGGAGCTAAATGCCGCTGCTGCAGGCATCCCGCCCGGAATTCCTGAGCAAACAGCATTAAGGCTTCCTTGCCAGCTACCCCCACCAACCGCCGCATCAGTCGATCGGCAATTTCCTTAACAAATTCCGTCCCCACCTGATCGAGCAAGTCGTTTAAGCTATCTACATAGTTATAAATAGACTGGGGTCGCACCTCGAGATGATTGGCTAAAGCCCTGATAGTTAGGTGATTCAAGCCCTCCCCCGCGATAATATCGCTGGCCTGATCGAGCACCTTTTCCCTGGATAATGTTCGTCGTTTTACCATATCGTTACCTCACTAACATCCTTCTAGTTTCCTTCAATCATTATACCTTGAAAGGAATTTTAAATAAACTGATTCAAGTAGTTTATTTATTTCAAATAACAGTTTATAATGTTCTTAACAACTTGGGGAAGCGTCTTCTCCATTTCAAAAGAGGCTAGTTAAAATGAATGATACTAACGGAAAACCCTTTAATCGGGTCTGGCTGATGGTCACCCTGATGTTCGGGACGTTCTGTACCGCACTGACCACGAATATGTTGGTCACCGCCTATCCCACATTAATGACGCGCTTCGCTATTTCTAGTGCCACCGTGCAATGGCTGACGACCGGCTTTCTCCTGGTGATGGGGATTATGATTCCCATCAGCGCCTGGCTGATCAACAACTTTAGCTTGCGCGTCATTTACCTGACCGCGTTAAGTTTTTTCCTGGTGGGACTGATTATCAGCTACACCGCGTCCAGTTTCAGCCTGATCTTCATTGGCCGGTTGGTCCAGGCCGTTGGGGTGGGAATTACCTTCCCAACGATTCAAACCGTCCTACTGGTCACCTTTCCCGTGGATAAGCGGGGGTCAATGCTGGGCCTGGGCGGCATCGTGATTGGCCTAGCACCAGCCTTAGGGCCGACCGTATCTGGCTGGATTTTGGATAACGCGACCTGGCGTGATCTCTTCGGCATCATGATTCCGCCGGTTATTCTGGTCTTGCTCCTCACGCTGTTCTTCGTCCGACCCGTCATTCCCGTGAAAAAATCACCGATCGACCTGGTGGCGATTTTCCTATCCACCATCGGCTTTGGGAGCCTGCTGTACGGCTTCTCCGAGGTCGGTGAAAATGGCTGGGGCGCCCCAACCGTCATTGGTGGGATCATCGTCGGTCTGGTTTTCATTGGCCTCTTCGCCCGCCACGAGTGGCCCCAAGCGAACCCATTTTTAAACGTCCGTCTGCTCAAGATCCCGTCATTCACCGTGGCTTCCTTCATCACGGCGCTCTCTAACACCGCCATGATTGGGATTCAAGTGGTCCTGCCCATGTATCTCCAACAAGTCCGCGGCCTCACACCCTTCCATTCCGGACTGATGATTCTGCCTGGCGCATTGGTTTACGGTCTGGTCAGCCTGATCAGCGGCCATCTGTACGATCAAATGGGTGGTCGGCGACTGGCGCTGGTTGGCACGTTCTTGTTGACGCTCGGCACCCTGCCATTTGCCCTGTTGACGCGGGCCACGCCTTACAGCTACATCATCTGTGAGTACACGATCCTGATGACCGGGGTCGCCATCGTCACCATGCCGCTGACCGCCGCCAGCTCGATTGATTTGAAAGGCCTCCAGTTGAGCCACGGTACCGCCGTCAACAGTACCATGCGACAAGTCATGACCTCGATGGGGACCGCCATTCTGGGTAGCGTCCTCGCTAACGTCACCACGCAAAATGCCCCGGCCCACGCGCTGTTAAGTCAGGCGCCACTGGCCTACCAAAACCAGAGTTATAACGCGGCGATGACCGGATTTCACGCCGCCTTCCTAGTTGCGACAGCATTTGGGATCATCGACTTCATCTTTGCTTGCTTCGTTAAACGCCAGGCTCAAGATCAAGAACAGGAGGTGGCCGCATGATTTTGATCTGTTTACTCCTGGGAATCGTCCTGTTCATCGTGGGCTTCCTTCTGTTGCCAACCAAGCGGCAACGGTTCATCGGTGGCGGTCTGGGCCTGCTCCTGCTGGTCGCGATGGCCACGCTGATGATTGGCAACGATAATTGGCACTGGGGAATGCACCAGGTCACGACGACCACGACCGTAAAGATTGCATCCATCTCTCCCAGCAATAAGGTCAATCTGCTGGTTTACCAGCCCATTCGCCAAGCCAATAAGGAACGCGTTTACGTGTACCAACTGGCTGGTCAAACGGCCCAACGGCACACGGCTGCGAGTGTAAAATTGCGTAACCGGGTACGCTACCAGGCTGTGCGCCAGGCGAAACTGACCACGGCCACCACGCGTTGGACTTACAACAATGACGCCTGGCGCTGGCTCTTCTCCTGGACTGGCCAACACCACAACCTGGTTCGCCGGCAGAATACGTTCACCCTGCCCACTTCCTGGTCGACGTTGAGTACCCGCCAGGCCAAATGGTTAGCCAAGGCCGTTGCTAGCAAGGAGGCAGCGGCTAAAAAGACGACAACCAAGGCAGTCACGGCAGCGGTCCTCGCTGCGAAACAGGCCCAACCAACGTTGACGACGACCCAACTCATGGCGGTCCAAACCAAGGCCGAACGTGCGGCCCAACAACAGGCGCAACAGCAAACGGCGACCGTCTTGGCCTCCCTGCTCAAACAAGCGAAGGCGCAACCCGTCAAATAGCAAATCCTTTGATAACTAACTAGAGGCCTCACCCATTATCGTAAAAGATAGTGCGTGAGGCCTCTAGTCGTTTTCCGACTGTTCCCGTACAAATTCCAATGCCTCTTAATCCCCCAAAAAGTACCCGCCAGCGTCTTCTGCCATCCCCCGGCGTAACTTGTCCGTCCGCCTAAATTACGAGTGCAAATACCCATTGATTACGTCAGACAGAGTCTAATCCAGTTGTGTACTACCGAAAGTCCAACTACATCCAATCAGTTTCTGCCTAAAACAGCTAATCCCATAACCGAATGACCAATAACAAGAAGACGTTCCCTGACGCATTTTCAGTGAACGTCTTCTTCAGTCACTTGCAGTTAAATTTCAATGTTGCCGCTGACGGTCGTAAATGCCTAAACCACTAACTAGCAACAGGAACAGCCCCAGCCAAACGCCGAACGTATTTGAACGTTCACCGGTTTGCGGTAACGTGTGGCCGTTGTACTGACTACCACTTGCCGCAGCTGGTGTGCCGTGATGGCTACCACTGGTCCCCTGCTGGCCAACAGCTGGCGATTGCCCAGCGACACTGCCATTTGCACCGCTACCACCCGTCACGGTCTGCTGACCAGCAACCGAACTTCCTGGCTGCTGGGTCGCGGGAACCGTGGCTTCGGGTTTCGTTGGCTTAACGGGTTTCACTGGCTTGACTGGCTTAACGGGCTTCACTGGTGTTGTCGGCTTCACGGGTTTCGTCGGTTCAGTTGGCTTTTGCGGACTCGTTGGTTCGGTTGGCTTAATCGGATCCGTCGGCGTGGTTGGTGTCGTTGGCGGCGTGATAGTACCACCATTGTCGCCACCACCGGGTATTCCCGGATTGATTGGGGTGCCACCACCGTCACCGCCACCAGGGTTCTCGCCGCCGGGCACGCCGGTACCGCCACTGTTTTCCCGTTCATCCTCAGCTGAAACTTGAACGGGCGCCGTTTGATTCGCTGTAATCGTAAAGGGAATCGGCGTGTCATTTAAGGCAAAACCTGCGGGTGGAATGACTTCAACGAATTCGTAATCGCCCGGTACCAAATCCCGGTACGTGAGTTGACCGTCGTCGTTGGTGACCAGCTCGTTGGCAATCACGGTACCATCGGTCTTCTGTAGCCGGTAAACGGCACCGCCCAAGGCCTCACCAGTCTTCTGCGCCCGCTTCTCTAAAATAACGTCGCCATTTTCCTTGTCTTCAGCACCATTCCCGGAGCCACTACCATTACCGCCCCAGGCAATTTGTGAGCCGACCGTTTTGCCGTCCCAGGTCGCTTGGTTCTTCCACGAGCCACTATTGTCGAGCTCGGTCGGCTTGGTCTGATAGGTCAAGTTGACTGCGGTCGTCACGTTGCTAAAGGAAAAGATCATCTGGTTGCCATCTTGGCTGACTTCCGGCGTAATCGTCCCGTTGGCAACGAACGTGGCCTTGGTCTGGTACACCCCGGTTTCCGCGTAAACGGAGCCTGGAATGTAGGTTTGGTGCGGCCCCAAGGTATCGGTAACGACCGTGTCACCCACGTTGCTACCACTAGGGTTAAACGCAATGTTCCAGGTTAATTTTGTTGGGACGCCGTTCTCGTCTTTTTCAGCGACCCAGCCGATCTTGTTCAGACCCCAATCAAAGTCGGAATTATTGTTATTCGAGGTCCCCTTCACAAAGAACTGGAGGGTGCCGCTGCGGTTGGTGCCGACGCCGGCTAAGGAATCGTTAAAGGTAATCGTCCCCGTCGTCTCGCCAGCCTTGATGGTAAACGTCCCCACCTCGTGGCCAGCATCATCGAGTAAGGCGACCGTGGTATCCTGTGCGGCAGTCGACCCATTTGGTAATTCTACCGTCGCGGTATCGCCGGCTGCAATGGGTACGCCGTCCCGGATCGACCACTTGTACTCAACGGAATAGTGCGTCCATTTATCCAGGCTGGATCCATTTTCAATTGGTTTGCCATTCGTATCGGTAATCGTTGCATCACTGCCATTAAGTCCGGCCGTGGTGATGGCCATCGCGTGGGCCGTGACCCCGCCAAAGGCTAGTCCCCCGGCAAGCAAGACGGTCACGGCAAACAGCAAGCCACCAATAACTCGTAAAATCTTTCTGCGCATGCTTATTCCTCCAATCCGTCCGCCGTCACACGCATCATTTATTTCGGACTATTTCACATCTCGCCTTCACTATAGGTCCGCGATTGACGCAGGGGTTAAGGAAAAAATTCAAATGCGCCGGTTAACCAGACCGGCCACCACAACGGGCATTTGAAATTGGGGTTTCATTGACGAACGGTACTCGCCAGTACTCACTACGACTGGTACCACGCAATTTGGCCGACAAAAAACGCGTAACCACAATGATTACGCGTTCCAGGTTTTCAGTTAGTCAACGGCTAAGTCACTTAGTCGAATTCTTCGTATTCGTTGGGATCTTGATTTTCCAGCCGACCATCCGGCTTGCTCAGACCGTTGATGGCCTGAATCTCATCCGGTGTCAGGTTGAAATCAAAAATGTCTAAGTTGGCGCGTTGATGGTTGAGGTTTCGTGCCTTCGGAATGGGCACGATTCCCCGTTGGACGTGCCAGCGGAGAATGATTTGGCCCACGTTTTTGTCGTACTTCTGCGCCAACTTTTGAATCAGCGGTTCCTGTAAGGCGGCGCTGCCACGGCCCAGTGGACTCCAGGCTTCGGTGACGATGCCGCGTTGCTGGTCAGCGGCGAGCATCCGTTCCTGAACCCAGTACGGGTGGATCTCCAACTGGTTGACGGCGGGCGTCACGCCGGTCTCGGTGATGAGTCGATCGAGATGCTCCGGCTCAAAGTTGGATACCCCAATGGAACGAATCAAGCCGCGGGCCTGGGCATCAATCATTGCCTGCCACGCCTCGACGTAGTGGTCGCGTTTGGGCAACGGCCAGTGAATCAAGAATAAATCGAAATAGTCGAGCCCCATGCGATACAAGGATTCCTGAATCGCCATCGTGGCGTCGGCGTACTGGTGATACTTGCCAGGGAGCTTGGAGCTCACGAAGAAAGCAGACCGGGGCAAGCCCGAACGCCGAATGGCTTCACCAACGGCTCCTTCATTGTCATAGTTGGTGGCGGTATCCAAACTGCGGTAGCCGTCCTTGATGGCGGTCAAAATTTGATTAACGCCTTGGCCACCACGAATCTGAAAGGTGCCCAGGCCAATGGCGGGCATCTGGTTGCCATCGTTTAACGTGAGTGCAGGTACATTTGTCATCAGAAAGCCTCCAAATTATTTTTTGTTCAGTGCGGTTACGTGCGGAAAGTTCGTTCCCGGCGGCGCGTTCAAGGTTCCCTGCTGTGGGGTCGGTTCCAGCCTGCGGACCGGGCTTCCACCTCGACTTTAAGCCTGGAAAATCACCAGTCTCAAAGGTCGACCCATGGCCTAAGCCGAGAAAATCACTCGGCTAATGCCATCGACACAGCTGGGCACCTTGACTCGCCTCTGGTCACTGACACGGGCGCACTAAGTCTATCTGCGTGGGAGCCTCACTGTTGGGTACTCTCCCGTTTGACACTTAGCGATTTCTTTCAACTCGCGCTAGTTAACTACCTATTAGATAGCCTCTTCAACCGATTGCTGTCGCTACTAATTCGTGTTTCTTCCAACAACGGACAACCACCGCGCCGAGCGTAAACAATACATTCAGCCTACGCCAAAGCCAACCTAATGTGAACTATTCCGTCTCAAACTTGGTTTCGCCGTGGTGCTTGATGACCGCATTCAGGATTACGGCCAGCACCAACGAAATGGCAGCGTAGACTGCGGCGCCCCAGCTGATGTGGGTCAAACCGACCGACCCGAGCATGCCGGACGCGGTGGCGGACCCCAGTGAAATGCCAAAGTTAAAGAAGATGGAATTCAGGGACGAAGCCAACACCGCTGATTGGGGATAATCCTGTTCCGCAATATTTAAGAAGTGAATTTGAATGGGTGAATTTAAAATGGTAACAATCAGGCTCAAGACTAGGAGAAAGGCCAAGCCGACAATCTTGTTATTCAAACCAAACGGCAAGAGCGCCAGTAAAATCACATCGGCGACGTAAAAGCGCGGCATGATGCGCAGCCCGTTGCGTTCGGCCAGCATCCCCGAGAACCGGTTACTGAGAATGCTCATAATCCCGATCAGGAACAGCAACCAGTTGAGGCTGGTGGTGCTAAAGCCTAGTGCGGTGGTCAACAGCGGCCGAATGTAGGTGTAGTAAGCATACATGGTCGCGGCCGTAAAGAGCACCAGCGCGATGCCGACGTAAATCCGGCGGTCCTTCAGTAAGACCAGCTGATTTTTGATACTCCCCTGGACCTGTTCAACCTGGCGCGGTAACAGCCAGCCCAGCAGCACACAGGTGATGGCACTGATGACGGTGATCAGGTAGAAGGCGTCATGCCAGCTGTAATTGGTGCTAATCGCCGTCCCAATCGGCACCCCGAAGACGGAGGCAATACTGAAACCAGCGAAGATCCACGAGACCAGGCTAGCCCGCTTTTCGCGCGGAGCAATGGCACTGGCAAACGTCATGATCAACGAGATAATAGCCCCGGCAACCATCGCGGTGACCACCCGGGACAATAGGAGCACGGGATAGTTCATGGCTAACCCGCTTAACGTATTTCCGATTAAAAAGATGACCATTAATGTCATCAGCGTTTTGTACCGGCTAAACCGGTTCGTCAAAATCGTGATGAAGGGCGTGCTCACCGCGTAAACCGTGGCAAAGATGGTGACTAAGTAGCCCACCGTTGCCACCGAAACTTGATATTCCTTGGCGATGTCGGAGAGCACCCCGACCACGATAAACTCGTTACACCCCAACATAAATGCGACTAGGACAAACACAATGGCCTGCCAACGATACTTGTTCATTTTGCAATTCCTCTGATTTCCCTTAGATTTCTACTTACCAGATTACACTATCTCCCGGAAAATTATTAGGGGAACGACTCAAGTAATCCCTTACATCTGAAAATTATTTTTCGAGAGCGGTTTCGCGGTGATGCGCGGCAACCACCCGGTTTAAAATGACGGCCACGATTAAGGATAAGCCGGCGAAGACTGCGGCGCCAAATCCTAATTTGAACAACCCACCGTGCGTCAGGACCTGGGCGGCCGTGGCTGACCCCAGGGAGATGCCGATGTTAAAGAAGATGGCGTTTAACGAGGACGCTAGGAGCGTTGCCTGCGGGTAGTCCGCTTCGGCCACGTCCAGGAAGTGCAGCTGAATCGGTGAGTTCACCACGGAAATGATTAACGTCAAGATGAGGAAGAGACCAAAGCCAGTCACCCGATTCGTCATCGCAACCGGCAATAATAAGAGCAAGATAATGTCCACGACGTAAAACCGCGGCATGGTGGTCAGTCCACTGCGTTCCGCGACGGTGCCCGAAAGTCGGTTGCCCAAAATGCTCATGAGGCCGAGCGCAAATAACAGCCAGTTTAAAGCGGTCGTACTGAAACCCAGGCCAGTTGTCAGCAGCGGCCGAATGTAAGTGTAATAGGCGTACAGCGCTGCGGCAGAGAAGAGAATCAGCACGGCTCCCAGGTAGATGCGTTTGTCCGTGAGTAAGACCAGTTGATCCTTGATGCCACCGGGTGTCTGGGGTAAATCACGCGGCAACAGAAACGCCATCACCACGCACGTTAACAGACTCAGCACCGAAATCAGGTGGAAGGCCACGTGCCAGCTAGTGGCGGTACTAATCGCTGTCCCAATGGGCACCCCGACGACGGAGGCAATGCTGAAACCAGCGGCGAGCCAAGAAATCAGTACTGCCCGCCTGTTGCGCGGCGCAATGTCGTTGGCGAAAAGAATAATCAACGATTCAATTGCCCCGGCGACAGCGGCGGTCAGCATCCGCGACACCAGGAACCACCCGTAGCTATTGGCAAAGCCACTCCAGGTGTTGCCCACCAAGAAAATCAGCATCAGTACCATCAGTGTGCGGTAGCGGTTGAAGCGGTTCGCTAACAGGGTAATTACCGGCGTGCTAACGGCGTAGACGATGGCGAAGATGGTCACCAGATACCCCGCCGTCGCCACGGTAACCCGCAACGAACGCGCGATGTCCGAGATTACCCCGACCACCATAAATTCATTGCACCCCAGCATAAACGCCACCAGAACCAGCGCACTGGCTTGCCAACGGTATTTATTCACGTGAATCAGCCCCCAGTCGAAAAAGATTTGTTAGTTACTAGATTACACTATTTTGGGGCCGAAGGTTAAGGGAAATTCACTTTGAAACGTCAAATAACTCTCGTTTTATTTATCCAGCAACACGCGAAGGTCTTCCGTGTGTTCACCGGTCAACGCTGACACCAGCAAGATTTGCTTAGCACCCGCGCGTTTTAACTGTTGCGTTGCCCAACTGATTTCGTCTGAACTAGCCACATCAATCTTGCTCACCACGCCCACGACTGGCCGGCCAAACATCGTACTGAAGGCCTCAGGGAAAATCAGCCGCCGATCCGTTGCGCTCTGAATCATGACAACCATATCAACATCCATAGCAGTTGTCGCTAAGTTGGTGTACATCCGCCGATGCTCGATGTATTCTCCTGGTGTATCCACAATATTTTGATAAAACTCAACAGACTGGGTTTTATCGTAATGAATCGTTTGATCTTTTAAGCGTTGTAATAGTGTCGTCTTACCACACGCAATCGCGCCAACAAACATTGCCCTTTGCATAATTTATCTCACCCTTTTTCGTTTATTTCAAACCGATAGAAAAATAGTGGCAATATAACCAATGGTTACCCTGCCACTACTTTTACGACGCGCTGGCTATTGTGGAATCTCTCATGGGCTTCCAGACAATGCTCTACGTCAAATATAGTTGTTGCAACCGATATTGATCATCCTCAGTTACGCCTAATACCTCACGCAAGTAAGCCATCATGCCGCCGTATTCGTAATTAATCAAGCACATGGCTTGCTGGTAATAATCCTCGTTGACCGTCGCCAAATCATGAACGGATTGCTGTAAATTCAAACGACCAGTTCCCGGTGGAATTGCCGCAATCCGCTCGGCAACGTGCTCAGTTGAAGCGGCATTTGTCATCAGGTAGTCAGCCAACACGGTATCTGGAGAAACGCCCAAAGCCCGAAGCAAGTACACCGCAGCCATCCCTGTCCGGTCCTTGCCAGCAGAGCAATGAAAAATCACACCGGATTTGCCATGCCACGCTAACAACAACTGGAAGAAGTCATGATAAGCCTTTTGGGCATGTGGATTACCAACCAGCCGGCGATAGACGCGCATCATCCGGTGATAGCCCCACCGACCATTGCGTTCGAACAGCCGTTGCAGCTCTTCATTTGAGGCTGCACTCTCCGTCTCGTCATAATCAAAGACAGGTAGGTGAACGACTTTCATTGCACCCATCCGGTCTGGGAATTGGCTAACCTCTGCCGTTGAGCGCAAATCAACAACCAAGCCAACGCCCAAATCCTCGAGTTGTTGATAATCTTCGTCTGTTAGATTGGCTAAGTGCGCGGTTCGTAACAGCGTATGCCACTTGGTGACCCGCCCATCGCTCGCTTGATAACCACCTAGGTCCCGAAAATTAAAACCACCAGTAAGATTTAAGACTCGTTCAGGCAAAATGCATCATTCCTATCATAGATACTTAAATAATTGTTGCGGTAATCCCGTATCCCAGGCGGTTAATTGCTTAGCCGAAGTCAACCGTGCCGGATTGCGATAACGGTTGGGCCACTTGGGGTCAACCATCAGCTGGCGACCAATCGCCAGAACGTCGGCAGTGGTCGCCAACCGTTCAACATCGGCTAGAGTCTTAATGCCCCCTGCCACCATCAACGGTAAGTCACCAAGCTCAGCTTTAATGACTTCGCTCACCGTCTGGCTCTTAGCCATCGTGACCGGTTGTTGCTGATAATCATGAAGTGACAAGCTCAGATAATCAATCTTGAAGCCGGCTAATAACCGCATCAAGACCAGGTTATCCAACAATGGCAGCCCACCAGTGGCAATCTCTTCTGGTGAGATTCGGTAACCCACGACGAATGGTCGCCGGGCTTGTTTGGCCACTTGTAAGACGCGTTGCGCTACCATTAGTGGAAAACGGACCCGGTTAGCCAATGAACCACCAAATTCATCCGTCCGCTGATTCGTCAACGGAGACATGAATTGCTGCAGTAAAAAGCTATTTGCCCCATGAATTTCAACACCGTCAAATCCCGCCAAAATTGCTCGCTGAGTCGCGGCACCAAAGCAATCCACGATTTCAGTAATCTGGCTGGTGGTTAAGGCCTCCGGAAGCTCGCCACTACCATGAGGCGCAGCCACGGCGCTGGGCGCCAGAATTGGCAAGCCGTTGGTGGCTATTTTATTAGTCATGCAGCCGGCATGAACCAGTTGCAAAATCGCTTTAGACCCCTGCTTTTGAATCGTCTGTGCCAGTTGCCGAAGACCCGGTAATTTACTATCGTCGGCAACGCTCAGTGATCCAGAAGTGGTCGACCCACTCTGCTGCACGTAGGCGGACCCGACAATGTCCAAGCCAACGTTTTGCGCATGCAGTTGATGAAAGTAACAATCATTGCGACTGACCTCCCCATCAAATAGGGCTGTCCGTGTCGACAACGGTGCCAGACAGTAGCCATTACGAAGTGTCAGCTGTGACAACTTGGTTGGCCGGTCAAATTTATTTCTTCCACTCATGTTAATCACCTTACCTAAGTCCGCGTAATTTCTGGTACGTCAAAGTCGAGTAAACTGCTTAACGTTGCAATGACTTGGCGAAGCGCTGCTTCAACTTCTGACACTTCACCAACGACGACAACGGAACCACTAAAACGATCAATGAATCCCAGTTCAACATTGCTAGACTTAGTGGCAACGTCACCAGCAATAATTGACGCTTCACTCGGGGTAATCGTGAGAATGCCCAAAGCATTTTTAGGTGTCTGAATCCCTAATTTCTCATAAATATCTGCCGTCGGGTTAGCCACAATGTGAGCCAGTGTGACTTGTTTACCCGGGACATACTCTTGA
Organism: Levilactobacillus cerevisiae; assembly: GCF_003946245.1. GTDB lineage: Bacteria > Bacillota > Bacilli > Lactobacillales > Lactobacillaceae > Levilactobacillus > Levilactobacillus cerevisiae. The sequence continues at coordinate 11,078 of NZ_RHNN01000005.1, read as the reverse complement.
ATTGTGCGATCAATTTGTCGCCCCATATTGGCGCCTCCTTAATTCAATCCCAATACGCTCATCACATCACGCGCAATGATAATCTCTTCGTCGGTTGGAATAACGGCAACCTTCACGCGACTATCTGCTGCTTCAATGCTCAGTTCATTTGCATCGTTCTTCGCTGCATCTAGCTTAACACCCAGATAGCCTAACCGGTCACAAACCATCTGCCGAATCAAAGCGGAATGCTCACCGATACCAGCGGTAAAGACTAACGTATCTAGCCCTTCCAAGTCCGTTGTGTACGCACCAATATATTGTTGAATCTGGTGAACGTACACATCGAGTGCTAGTTGTGCGCGCTTATTGCCAGCTTGAGCAGCCTTGTCCAGGTCCCGAATGTCATTAGAGAGACCAGAAATTCCTAGCAAGCCGGAGTCCTTATTCAGCATATTCCGTACTTCTTGAGAACTCATGTGGAATTCTTCTTCAATGAAAGGAATAATTTCCGGATCGATATCCCCTGAACGCGTCCCCATGACAATCCCAGCTAACGGCGTAAAGCCCATTGAACTGTTTACGGATTTACCGTCGAGCAGTGCTGTCAGGCTTCCCCCGTTACCCAAGTGACAGGAAATCATGCGGTGCGTCTTTTCCTTGCCAAATAATTCCGGTGCCCGCTGCGCAATGTATTCGTGCGAAGGCCCGTGGAACCCATACCGCCGAATGCCATGATCTTCATAATAACTGTATGGCAACGCGTACATGTAGGCCTTGGCTGGAATCGTGTGGTGGAACGAGGTATCAAAAACGGCCACTTCTTGTGCATGCGGCAGTAATTTCTCGAACGCCTCAATTCCCAAAAGGTTCACTGGATTGTGCAGTGGTGATAAGACGGCCAATTCATCAATCTTGGACTTCACATCTTCATCAACCAGGACGGGTGCAGAGTAGTAGCGGCCACCATGAGAAATCCGATGACCAACCCCGGTAATTTCATTCTTACTTTGAATGACGTGGCTGGTTAATAACGTGTCAATCACGTTTTGAATTGCAGTGTCGAAGCTTTCCATCGGCGCAACAATTTTACTCCGCTTGCCAGCAATCACGTAACTGAATTCACTGGTTTTAGTCCCGATGCGATCAATCTGACCGCTCATTAACACCTTTTCATCTGGCATCGTGTATAGCTTGAATTTCAGGGAAGAACTCCCGGCATTGATTGCTAAAATTTTCTGTGACATAAACTCATTTTCCTCTCTCTAAATGGGTAATCTTCCCAGGGCTGAAGTAGTAGGCTCGCGACAAGGAAACTAAAAATGGACCAAAACACTGTTCTGCTTGGCAGAGAATGACTCCCCGACCGAAGCAAAAGCGAAATTTGAAGCTCGACATCAGGAGCCAAAAATCGTATTCACAGCGTTTTAGCCCATTTCTATCACTCTATAAGGACTGCGACCGTTAAGTTACATAACAGGTGCATTACTTAATAACTTGTTGGTAAATCTTGGCAAGATCAGCGTCAGTTGGGACGACGGGGTTCCCAGGGAACGTCGCGTCCAAACGTGCGTTGGCAACAATCGTATCGGTCATGTCAACAGCATCTTTGAATTCAACCCCAAAGGCTTGTAACGTCCGTGGGCAATCCATCTTGAGCATCATCTGCCGAATGCAATTGATTAAGCGGTGAACAGCAACTGTGTCACCCATGCCGTTAGCAGCCAAACCAGCCTTACGAGCAGCTTGGGCATACTTAGCGCAAGCAACCTTGTCATGTTCAGCGTTGTAAGCAACAACGTATGGCAAGAGCATGGCGTTAGCTAAACCATGGGGAACATGGAAGTTAGCCCCTAATTGATGGGCTAATGAATGGCAAATCCCCAAACCGGCGTTACTGAAGGCAATTCCGGCGGCACAAGAAATTTCATGTACCCGCTTACGAGCTGCTTCATCCTCACCATGACGGTAACACGTTACCAAATCATGGGTGATGACGTCCACACCCTTTTCTGCTAAGCCATCGGTAATCATATTGGCATCAACAGCAACCAGGGACTCCAACGAGTGGGTCAGAACATCTAAGCCAGAATAAGCCGTGACACTCTTAGGCGCCGTCATGACTAATTGTGGGTCCAGCAAAGCTTCATCTGGCCGCAAGAAGTCTTCCATGATTGGGTACTTGCGATGGTTTTCTGGGTCTGAAAGCACACAGTGTTGCGTGATTTCTGAACCAGTTCCACTAGTCGTTGGAATGGCAATGAACTTCTTGATTCCGGTCTTACGCAATTTGTCGCCAAAGAATCGAATCCCTTTGGCCGTATCAATTGCAGAACCGCCACCAATCCCAATCATAACCGTTGGTGCAACTGGCGCAAACTGCTTCACACCAGCGATAATGTTGGCTAATGGTGGATCTGGTTTGACATCAGCAAAAATTGTGACTTGGTTGCTGCTGTCAATTTCTCCAAGAATCTTTTTCAACGTTGGCGTATCTGGTAAAAATGCATCGCAGACCAGGAAGATTGTTTCTCCCTTGAGTAAGCCCAAACGTTCTAGGCTGTCATTGCCAGAGTAAATGGCAGTCGCCAATGAAAATTTTTCCATGCTTTACGCCTCCCAAGTCCGTAGTGAGAACCCTTCTGGTGAGTTAAGACGGCGACGACGGGTGTAGGTCTTCGAGGTAGCAGTTCCTTCACCGGTTGGCGTAGCAATCGTTAAGGCAGAAGCGCCACTGTGGGCACCATTCGTTGCAACACCAGTTCCACAGTAAGTAGGACCATTTACAACGAAGATTGAGGTGTTTAAACGGTGAGCCGCCTTGTTGATGTGCGGCAAGTTTTCTGAGTGAATGGAAGCGGTATGGTGTAAGCCGCCTTCAACTTCAGTAGCCGTTGCCAGAACAGCATCAAAGGTTGGGCAAGTGACGATTGGTAAGATTGGCATTAACATTTCTGTCGTAACCAATGGGTGATCCTTAGCAGCTTCTAAGATGATCAGCGTTGGCTTGCCAGTGTAACGAATCCCAGCTTCATCCAAGATAAAGGTAGCATCCTTACCAACAAACTTCCGGTCAGGATCGCCCTTAGGCCCAATGGTCATCTTGGTTAACTTGTCAATGTCAGCTGAATCGGTAATTAAGATAGCACCTTCAGCCTGCATTAATTTGATCAGCTCATCCTTGACTGGGGCTTCAACGATAACTTCCTTTTCAGCGGTACACAGAATGTTATTGTCAAAGGCAGCGGAATCGACAATGTTCCGGGCTGCTAAAGCCACGTTAGCGGTGGCATCAACCATTGCAGGTGGGTTACCAGCACCAGCACCGACAGCCTTCTTACCACTGATCAAGGCTTGGTGAACAACTGCTGGGCCACCAGTGATGGAAAGCATGGCAACGTCAGGGTGTTTCATAACTTCTTGAACGGATTCAATTGAAGGCTTCTCTAACGAAACCACTAAGTTATGTAAGCCAGTTTCCTTAGCAACAAATTCGTTTAACTTTTCAATCGTCCAACGAGTAATGTCTTTGGCACCTGGATGGGCACCGAAGAATAACGTGTTCCCACCAGCTAACATCATGATGGCGTTGGCAATCACAGTTTCTGAAGGGTTCGTACTTGGACCCACGGCCCCAATAACACCAAATGGGGCGTATTCATACATGACAAGACCGCCGTCGCCAGTTTCAGCTTCTGGTTGAAGAATTTCAGTGCCTGGTGTGTTGTACAAGGCGTTGTTTAACTTCGCAACCTTGGCACTCACAGTCCCCATACCCGTTTCTTCATGAATCCGTTCTGCCATTTCTTGAATGTAAGGACGGAAGCCTTCACGGATAGCTTCGATCACTTTGTTCCGTACTGAAATTGGTTGATCAGCATAATCAATTTGTGCTGCTTTGGTTGCAGCAATGGCTTCGTTAACGGTGGAAAAAATACCGTTACTGCCAGCTGCTGCACTCCCCGTAGTCGAGGTTTGGTTACCTAATTCCTCGCTAAGGATTTTACGAATGGCTTGTTCAATGTTTTCAGTCTCCATACCTATTTACTCTCCTTTAGAAAGGCGGCCACGGCTGCCTCACAAATTGATTGGTCTTCTTCAATCAGACCGCCACTAACACCAATGGCACCAATAGCCGTTCCGTTCAGAACTAATGGAATACCGCCAGGGAAGGAAACCAATTTACCATCTAACATCGTTTCCATTTGGTAAAGTGGTGCACCGGGTTGGATATCCTTGCTGATGTCTTTGGTTGGTTCTTTCATGGCAATTGCTGACCAAGCCTTCTTAGGAGCCAACGTTGAACTTACCAAATTAGCATTTGGCATATGGTACATCATTTGTGGTGTGGTTGCTTGATCCATAATGCAAATCGTTACCCCAACCTTTAATTCATCGGCACGGTTAACTGCTGCATCAATTACCTTTTCCATCATGTGACGATCAAATAAGTTCATTGTACTTCCTCCTTGTTTGGCCAAAACCTCACGAATAATAGCTTGAATTTGTTCTTCGTTCATTCTTATCGCCCCACTGCTTGAGCGTACCGTTTAATCACACGATCTGTCAGCTCATTGATTTGAAATTCATAGTCCTCAGAACGGGCCATGATGTAGAAGAAATCGGATAGTCGATTGACATACCGCTCTAGCACGGGTCGAACGTCAACGTCGGTTGAGAAGCGAACGAATAACCGTTCAGCTCGACGACAGACAGTCCGGCAGACGTGCAATTGCGCACCGGCTAAACTCGCACCTGGTAAGATAAAACTGGTGACTGGTGGCAATTCTGTCGTATACCGGTCAATAATTTTCTCCAACTCATGGACGTCTTCATCCGTAATCACCCGGCTGTTGGCATTAAACTTCGGTGCCTCCTGGGTGGCAATTTCTCCTTGTAGAAAGAACATTTTGTATTCAATCTTTTTAAGAATTTCTTGATTCTCTGCTTTCACACAGAACTTATCGGCTAGGCTGACATTGGCATTCAGCTCGTCAAAGGTCCCATACGTTTCAACGCGTAAAGAACTCTTCTTTACCCGCGTACCATCGTACAGACTCGTTGAGCCCTTGTCGCCGCCCTTAGTATAAATCGCCATATAGCCATCTCCCTCCTACCGGTCGAAGCGGTCAATGATGCCCACGATGGAACAATCGTTCACATCACGTGCAACCTCATCCGCTCGGTTAGCCCGCCGTGCGCCGGCACCGCGAACCAGCAAGACATACTCACCAACCCCGGCACCAACCGAATCCGCAGCTACCTCTTGATGACGAACCGACTGACCATCAGAATTGACTGGCTGGACAATCATTAATTTACGACCAATCAGTGAAGGGTCCTTCTGTGTCGAGACAATACTCCCGACTACTTTTGCCATATACAATCTTCATCAGTCCTCATTTGTAGTTTCATCTGCTTCACGGCAAGCACATCAGTGGCTTCAGCCGTCAACCGTTGCTGCGGCGTCACAACCAAAATCGTTTGATCTGGCAAGGCTGCTAACGCAACTCGCGAAAGTTGATGACCATGAAGTGCGTTCAACGGTTGCTGGTGGGTGGTTACAATCTGTATCGGCCAGTCCAGTAACATTTTCCGGGGAACAAAGTTAATTGCCAATTCGTTGATGACCAGTTGTAAATGAACCTGATAATCAATTCCTTGGAGTAACCATGCCACCCAGGGATTACTGAAATCCAATCGATAGAGACTGGTGATAAGTTCAATTGAAACATTTTCAACAGTCACGTTAGCATTATCTAAGAAGAGTTGTGCTGACGGGACAGTGGCTGTTTGCTCATAGGTACAGTCATAGCTTTGCTGTTCACGTTGCCTGAGCTTATCCAGGACCTGAGCCACTAACTGTTCCAAATCGTTCACCACCTATTTTCTGCTCTTACTGTGTCTTAACGATTTTCCCAAAGGTCTGACCGTTAACGTTCGCAGCGTTGGCTTCATCCGTATCAATGTGCATTTCCAATACGAAGTCTTCCCGTGGCCGGCAAATCACATCGTTGTAGACCGTCCGCCGATCTTCTGACTGAATTTCAACGGCAACCGTGTCACCCAGCTTGACGCCAAAGCGCTTGGCATCTTGATTGCTCATGTGAATGTGCCGCTTGGCAATGATGACACCTTGGACAGTGACTTCACCATCTGGCGTGACCAGCTTAACTGAAGGGGCACCGTCTAAATGACCTGACAAACGGATAGGTGCGTCAACACCGATTCGTAAGGCTTCTGAACGGGCAATTTCAACTTGTGAATGACTCCGGCAAGGTCCGAGAACCCGAACGTGTTCAACCTTACCCTTAGGCCCAACAATGTCGACAACTTGCTTAGAAGCAAACTCTTTCGGCTGCTTCAAAGGTTTTAAAACTGTCATTTCTTGGTTGGGAAAGAGAACGTTGAAGTCTTCCTTTGTCAAATGAATATGGTGGTTTGACACACCAATAGGAATCCGGTTCGGATCCATTTCTTCTTTGATGATCCGGTGAATCATCTCACGTAATGCTGTTTCGTCCATCTAATTTACCTTCCTCACTGTGGCGGAATAACTGTCAACTGATGACAAATCATGGCGCAGATCCGACCTCTTCCGGCCAGAACGCGGTGAGCACGACTTTAAATCTTAACCCCCGGGTACAGGACCCGCTAAGGTTCAAAGTCGTACTCGCCGCGTGTTCAAACACTCGGCAAGACGATGATCATCATCACATTTGACTAGCTTATCCCGAAACCTTTACTTGGCTGCTGGCTTGTTGCTTTGTGGCAAAATGTTTTCCACTTCTGAGTGAGGACGAGGGATAACATATGAACTCATAACTTCGCCAATGTTTTCTGCGGCTGCAACACCAGCATCAACGGCAGCTTTAACGGCACCAACGTCACCACGAACCATAACAGTTACCAGGCCACTACCAATTTTTTCTTGACCCATCATTTCAACGTTAGCTGCTTTAACCATTGCATCTGCGGCTTCGATTGATGCTACAAGACCCTTGGTTTCAATCATTCCTAATGCGTTATTCATTATAAATTCCTCCTATGATGTTGTTCATTCACTTGAAGCGGTTTCATCACTTGTCAAATAATTCCGAGTAGTGAATACACTTCTTCCGCGGTTCACCTAATTTGCGTGGGCATTTCGGATCGCCACAGAGGTTACAAGTCGCCTTGTTCTGTTTCTTTTGTTTCTTATCCGGAGCTGGCTCCTTCGAAACGGGTTTAACCGGTGCCGTTGGTAAGATAACTTCCGTTGGCGCCGACTCAGTTTCAGTAGTAGCAGCTGGTTCGGTGACTGGTTCAGTTGTCATTTCAGTCTCTGCTTCAGGAACAACTTCAGCTTCCTCAGCGGGAACGACTTCCGGCCGTGATGTAAACACCGGCGTCTCACTGAGCTCCCGAACGCCCGGCGCCGGATTACCCAAGACAACTGAGCTAACGTAAGCATCGCCAACAATTTGTTGGCCCACTTCGATGGCAACTGAGACGGCTGCGACATCCCCATGGATACCCACGGTAACCCAGCCGCCGCCCTTGGTGTTTTCCAATCCGGTCAGCCCGATTGCCGCCGTCTTTAGCATCTTATCTGCCGCCACGATTGCGCTGGGCAGCCCGGTAGTTTCTAGATATCCAATTGCGTCCATCTTACTTAACCACCTATCACTCTAATTTCTTAAATGGCACACCCTTCACCAAACGGGCAGCGTTGGCACCTAAGCGCCGCATTTGCTCATCCGATGTCACGGTGATTGAAAATAACGGTCGGTCGGCCTTCAGGTTTCGATAATGAACCACGATATGCTGTCCATCAAAACCGATGCCAACAGACAAGCGTGAGGCTAAAGCCGCCTGGTAGGCACGAGCCGTGACGTCATTCTCAGTAATGACCTTGGTCGTCACCGGAATGGCTTCTTCCTCGATACCGTTGAACAGAGGCTGGAGCACCGCCGGCACGGTTGAATCAGCATTTGGGACGGCAATGAAGATTGCCGGCTTATCCATTGCGCTTGCCATAGGTGTCCCTTCTCTCTCTGGCATACGATAAGATTAGCCCGGTAGCCACCGCATTTCTTGGTCCCTCAACGGCCCGAATATTTCCTCGCCCAGCCACTAAGTTGTAGTGGGAAAGTTCATCCGTAACCAATTGTGGAATTTCAAAGTCCAGTGCCGAGCCACCAACGATGACAACGAACGGGATGTCCCGAATGTTTCCGGTGGGACTAACGTGTTGCAACGCCCGCCGAGCATTCTCAACGAATACCCGCTTCTTAGCCGTTTGCCGCACTTGTTTAACCTTTTCAATCGCCATGTTCCCCGGAATTGGCACGTAGCCAGTCGGTTTGATGACTACCGTTCTTGCGAAAATCTCTGAAGGCAAAGGCTCTTCAAAGAACTCAACGGCACCATCTTCGTGACGAATCTGGAAAAGGTTTTCCACGCGAGCAAGCGGATACTTCTTAATGTCTTCCGCCAAGTAAATGTCATCCAAGCCCAATTCGGAGTTGATGATCATGGTCACCATGTCTCCTGCACCGGCCAAATGAATGGCGACGATATCATCTTGCTTGTTAATGATTGAAGCGTCGGTCGAGCCGGCCCCCAAGTCCAAAATCGCAATGGGCTTGGTGGTTCCAGGGGTGGTTAACGCCCCGAGAATGGCTGCTTCAGCTTCTGCCCCACCAATTTCAACATGAATATTAAGTTCATCTTGAATGGCATCAGCAATTTGTTGCATTTGCAGGTGGTCCGATTTAACCATGGCAGCGATTCCAACGGCTTGTTCAGTCGAGAATTCACCAGCTAACCCACCTTGAACCTTGACTGGTACCGCCGTGTCAACAGCTAACAGATCTTGAATAGCGATTGCGCTGTTTTGCTTGCCAGTCAAGTCCGCCATCGTCTGACGAACTTTTTCTAGCATGCCACCCACGTTGGTTCCAGACTCACCCGTAATGTTTTGGATGCGGTCAAATTGGTTGATTTTAGCCATAATGTCATCGGCACCGGCAGCGACGTTGACCTTAGCTGAATCCTTGGGGCCTTCAATCTGAATGCTCCCTGCAGGAATAACCCGAGCCTTAACGTCCCCCTGGGGTGTCTTGATGACCACCGCCGAGCGGTTTCCAATCAATGCCCGTGAGACCGGAACAATGTTCTTAGTCTCTTCGGCAGTTAAGTGGAATAGTGTTGCAATACCATAAGGATTAGACAGCTGTGAAATCACTTGGCCTTTGCCAGCAACTTCGACCCCAGCCATCATGCCCAAAGGTACTTTGTCTAACAAGGCTACTTCGTCAACAATCGGTATCTTCTTTTCCAACCGGTTGTCTACCAGAACCCCGTCGTCATTTTGTAAAATGGCTGCGGTAATCTGATAGCCATGGCTTTGATACAGATTAATCAGGCTAGCAGCATCTTCAAAGTCAACTTGTTCGGGAATCAAGACAATGTAAGGACGATCCTTGTCCGTTTCCTGAAGCAGTGCCAGGAGATTCACGGTATACCCGGAACCCGTGCCGACACCACCTGGTGTACTAGGATTATGGCCAATCATCGTGGACTCCGTGATCACGGTTTCCGTAATGGTTTCCATGGCCACGTCCCCAATAACCGGCGTCGCCTCGTTGATCCGAATCAAATCAATATCCGTTAGCTCTAGGTGACTTTTGTTCAGCACCTGGGTAATGGCTTTCTTGATCCCAATCAGGTTTTGCTTAGTCCCCTTGATTCCAGTGGTTTCTGCAATGTCTGAATTGATAAAGTCAACCGCACCCTGATCAGAAATATCTGCCAAGGCTACTTCTGTTGATGAATTACCAATATCAACACCTATCACCTTTTGCATACGAAGACTCCTAACGTTATTGTGAAAAATTTGGTTGCCTACAGATTCCAGGCATGACAGTGCGAGTAAGTTAATTGACACATCTAACTCACTCACACTGCTCTCTGCCTGGCCTCCTCCGGCTGGAAATTAGTTCCAATAACCGGTTAGCGTGAACCGTGAAGGGCTTGCAGAATGCCAAATTCAATTAACACAATACTTAATTTTCAGTCGAACTGTTTACTTAAGGTTACGGATTAGTTATCGCCCTTAAGCTTCTTCCGAGATTCGTAGAAGTCAGCAGCTTGGGCAAACCACCCTGAGTTAACTGGAGCGTGGTACTTGTCCTTCAGTTCAGCAGAGATGGCTAACAATTCTTCCTTAGATGAACGGTATGGCCGTAAAGCATTGTACATTTCCAATAACCGATCATCAGGGATTGAGGTCAGTTCAGATGCCCGTTGGAAGTTCCGTTGAACGGCATCCCGGCCAGCATCATTAGCAACTTCACCTTGGTACCGCAGGGTATCTGGGGTGATACGTAAGTCGTTGGACTTAACCTTGTCGTTTAAAACATTGTCCAAGGTGATATCCTTCAGTTCCTTACCAGAAGGTGAATGAACCAATTCTGGATGCTTGCTGTATAAAGGATAATCTTCCTTAGTTAATTCTTTTTCGCTTGTCGTAGCTTTGGGAGCCGCAGTTGTGGCGGTTGTACCCGTGTCGCCCATTTGTTGGACGATTTTTGCTACTAAGTCATCAATTTCGCTCATAACCGGATCCTCCTAATTAAAGTTAACTTCGATTTCTTCTGCGGGCTTACCCATAACTACTTGCTTCGTTTCCTTGATGTGCATCAAGGCTGACAAAGCTTGGTATTGAACCCGAGCCATTTGGTCGTTAACCGTAGGAACGGGACTTGGGGACATGCCCTTAGCATATTCGGCAGCATTTTTCCCAATTGCCCGATAAGTATCGCCATCAATCACTGGTGCTTGTGGGAAGAGTTCCAAGTTGGACAGTGGTTCTTGGTCCTTCTGATGGATGATTGTCGTCCCTTTGGATTGAATAGCAATGGCAATGCCGGAACCAGATAAATCATCCGCTTCGGCGCCACAGAATGAAACATCGGAAGTCCGGTAAATCTTAATGACCCGAGCCTTCAGACCTTCTTCTTCAATACCAGCAACAACGGGTCTCTGTCAAATCGTATTGGTGGAGATTTTGAACGGCACATTCACTTCGGTGAATGTGCTTTTTGTTTACTCAT
>NZ_RHNN01000049.1 GCF_003946245.1 Levilactobacillus cerevisiae | reverse complement strand
AAGTTCGCCAATCAAGCGAACTACTGTCTTCTCGGCAAACCCTGGGATACTCAAAAGAATTTTGAATTCCGGTAAGGTTTTTTCTAAGCGGAGGAGTCTGGCTCATGTAGCAAGAGTGTGGCGCAGGGCGGTCAGCTGGCGAGCATTAACGGCGTAACGGTGATGACCCGGGTCCTGGGTCGTTGCCGTTACGGTGTTAAGCGGAACCAGTTGCCCTGTAGAACACGTTTCGGAGGCCGCCAGGACCAGAATATCAAGGCGAGAGAAAGATTAACGAACTAACTCAGTAGAGCCAACAAAGACCAAAAACGGTCTGGGATGTCCTTAATCTCCTGAGCGCCACGGTGTGATTTAAAGTATTACGAAGCAAATCCCGTACGAAGTTCAATTCCATTAGCTAATCCCATCCCATCCACCAACCCTAAAATCCCAATCCCCAAACGAACGCAAAACGTTTAGTTGACAAGGCAGCGCGCCACACCTATAATTTCAAGTGGACATTTAAATAAACTATCGAGGATATACCCTGATGCCGTGACTTTCAGAAACGTTTTGGTAGCTGTGAAAAACGACTCATGCAATCAGTGGCGCTCCCTCAGTAACATCGCGACTCAGCGTTATGAGTTTAAGAGGTTAACGATTAAAACATCGTTGCAAGTAGAGTGGTACCGCGCTTCGGCGTCTCTACGGGCAACGGTGTTTTTGACATTTTTTGGAGGTATTTAAGAGATGAAAGAGCTTACAAGTAGTCAAATTCGGCAAATGTACCTCGACTTTTTTAAGTCGAAGGGCCACACGATTGAACCTAGTGCATCCCTAGTTCCCAAGGATGATCCCTCATTGCTGTGGATCAACTCCGGGGTTGCCACGATGAAGAAATACTTCTCCGGCCAAGTTGTGCCCGAGAATCCACGGTTGACCAGTTCACAGAAGAGTATTCGGACCAACGATATTGAAAACGTTGGGAAGACTGCTCGTCACCACACGTTATTTGAAATGCTCGGGAACTTCTCCGTGGGTGATTACTTTAAGAAAGAAGCCATCAACTGGGCGTGGGAACTCCTCACATCCCCAGACTGGTTTGGTTGGGATCCGGAGAAGCTGTACATGACGGTTTACCCCAAGGATACCGATGCGAAGACTGATTGGGAAGCTGCTGGTGTTGCGCCCGACCACATCATCGCGGTCGAAGACAACTTCTGGGATATTGGTGAAGGTCCCTCAGGTCCCGATTCTGAAATTTTCTACGATCGTGGTGAAGCCTTTAACAACCTGGCCGATGACGATCCTGAGAACTATCCTGGTGGTGAAAACGAACGTTACCTGGAAGTCTGGAACATCGTGTTCTCCCAGTTCAACCATGAACCCGATGGCAGTTACAAGCCATTACCCCGGAAGAACATTGATACGGGGATGGGCCTGGAACGGGTCGTCTCCATTTTCCAAAACGCTCGGACGAACTTTGAAACCGACTTATTCCTGCCAATCATTGAAAAGACCGCTGAACTCAGCGCGGGCAAGAAATATGGTGCCAACAAGGAAGACGACGTGTCCTTCAAGGTGATTGCCGACCACGCGCGGGCGATTACGTTTGCGATTGGTGACGGTGCTTTGCCTGGTAACGAAGGCCGGGGCTACGTGATTCGGCGACTGATTCGGCGGGCCGTGGTTAACGGTCAAAAGCTGGGGATTGAAGGGGCCTTCTTGGATCAATTGGTACCCGTTGTGGGAACCATCATGCAGTCCTACTACCCAGACGTCTTGGAACAAGCCGATTACATTGCCAAGGTTGTCCGTTCCGAAGAAGACCGTTTTGGCGAAACGCTAGACGGTGGGCTGACCTTACTGAACAGTCTGATTGCTGACCTGAAGAAACAGGGCGGGAGTCAGATTGCCGGTCCCGATGCCTTCAAACTCTACGATACGTACGGCTTCCCTGTTGAATTAACGGAAGAATACGCCGACGACCAGAACATTACGGTCGATGTTGACGGCTTCAAGGCAGAAATGCAGAAGCAAAAGGATCGTGCCCGCAACGCGCGGGGCAAGCAAACGGCCATGGGCCTGCAACACGACCTCTTAATCAACGTCAAGACGCCTAGCCAATACGTGGGTTACACCCAATTGGAAACAACTAGCAAACTGACGGAACTGGTCGTTGATGACCAGTTAGCCGATGAAGCCGACAACGGCACGGTTGAAGCCATGTTTGATACCACCCCGTTCTACGCTGAAATGGGTGGCCAGGTTGCTGACAAGGGAGACATTTTGGATGAAGCTGGTCACGTGGTTGCCCACGTCGCTGACGTCCAACACGCCCCTAACGGTCAGAACCTGCATACGTTGACGGTGGTTGCACCGCTGAAGAAGGGCGCAACCTACCAGCTGAAGGTTGACACGGTCTTCCACAGCAAGGTCGAAAAGAACCATACCGCGACGCACCTGTTAGACAAGGCGTTGCGTGAAGTCTTTGGCGAACATACGCAGCAGGCCGGTTCACTGGTTGAAGGCGACTACCTGCGTTTTGACTTCACCCACTTTGGTCAGGTCGATCCAGCTGATTTAGCCAAGGCTGAAGCCATCGTGAACGAAAAGATCTTTGCTGAAATGCCCGTGACGACGGTGGAAACCGATATTGAATCCGCCAAGAAGATGGGCGCGATTGCCCTCTTTAGCGAAAAGTATGGCAAGGTCGTTCGGGTAGTTAGTGCTGGTGATTTCGTCACTGAATTCTGTGGTGGGAACCACGTGAAGAATACCAACGAAATTGGCCTGTTCAAGATCACCTCAGAATCTGGGGTTGGTGCCGGTGTTCGGCGGATTGAGGCTGTGACTTCCGGTGCAGCTTACGCCTACCTGCATGACCATGACGACATTTTGCACGCCGTAGCGACTGATTTAAAGGTCACTCAAGTGAGTGAAGTTGCACAGAAGGTCTCTGCCCTCCAAGCGCAAGTGAAGAGCTTAGAACAGAAGCAAGCGGCCTTAGAAGGCAAATTAGCTGGTCAACAGGCTGGTGCTGTCTTCGATAACGTTGCGACTGCCGGAAACTACAAGTTGATCAGTGGGACTGTCCAAGTCTCCAAGATGGACCAGTTACGGGCGTTAGCCGATACTTGGCGTGAACAAGCACTCTCTGACGTATTGGTGCTGGGTGCCGAAGTCAATGGCAAGGCAAACTTGATTGTGGCCGTTAGTGCTGACAAGCAAAAGCAAGTCAAGGCCGGCGATTTGATCAAGGCCATTTCACCGAAGATCAACGGTGGTGGCGGGGGTCGTCCTAATTTGGCCCAAGCTGGTGGGAAGAATCCTGCTGGACTGCCAGATGCGATGACCGCAGCCGCAGACTGGTTGGCAGAACAAGACTAAGCCAAGCCGTTTGACTTGAATGTTGACGCTGGTCTGTTACACTGTTCGTAGTTTAGCAGACACTTGCAAGGATAAATGATACGACTAAAATGCTTAGCAAAAGGGAGCGGCTCGATTTGAGTGGCTCCCTTGGTGCCAACAGTATTACGAATAGATTACATTGGCGAAGTGCGTTGTAGTTTGACCGGTAATCGAGTAAAATTAAGTCTAAGCGAGGAAGTGCGGGGGTGTTTTATAGTGAGTTCATTAGACAAAACGATGTATTTTGACTTTGGGGCTAACCAACCAAAGGACGTTCATGATACGCTGGTAACGGTTTATCAAGCACTAGAGGAAAAGGGTTATAATCCAATTAATCAGATTGTCGGGTACCTACTATCTGGCGATCCTGCGTATATTCCACGCATCAATGATGCACGGAATTTGATTCGCAAGCACGAACGCGACGAGATTATTGAGGAACTGGTTCGCTTTTACCTGAATCAGAATGGACCGGTGAAGCCTTCATGAAGTTAATGGGTTTAGACGTAGGTTCCCGTACCGTGGGTATCGCCATTAGTGATGCGCTCGGGTGGACGGCACAAGGAATTGAGATCATTCCAATCAAAGAAGAGGAAGAAATCTTCGGGTTGGATCGGGTCGCTGAACTGGTTGCCACCCACGAAGTCCAAGGCTTTGTGGTCGGGTTACCCAAGAACATGAATAATTCGTTAGGTCCCCGGGCCGCGGCATCTAAGCGGTACGGCGAGATGTTAACTGAGCGGTTTAAGCTACCCGTCGATTTTGAAGACGAGCGGTTGACAACCGTTGAGGCGGAGCGTATGTTAGTGGAACAAGCGGACACATCGCGCCGCAAACGCAAAAAAGTTATTGATAAATTAGCTGCCGGACTGATTCTCCAAAATTATTTGGACCGTCACGGCAAGTTAACTCAAGAAAAGTGAGGTTTCCCATGAACGAAGACCAAGAACAAATTACATTAGTTGACGAAAATGGTAACGAAGAACTGTACGATGTCCTGTTTACCTTTGAATCTGACGACTTTGGTAAGTCATACATTTTGATTTACCCTTCAGGCAAGAGTGACGACGAGGAAGTTGATATCCAAGCCTATGCTTTACCTGCAGACGATGATCCAGCTAACCCATCCGGCGGCGACTTGCAATTGATTGAGTCCGACGAAGAATGGGACATGGTTGAATCCGTACTGAACACTTTCCTGGCCGACGGGACGATTGATCCCAACGCTGGTAAAAAAGACTAGTCAGTTTCAACGAGGGGCGGAATATTTCCGTCCTTTTTTGTACGCTGAGAAATGAAGTGGGGCGGTGGATAGTTGTGGCATGTTGTGGCTAATCCGGATTAGTGCGACTAGATTGGTGGAGAATGACAACATGTGGCTGCCAGAGATTTCGGATAAGACTGGGTTTTACCAAAAGTAGCGACACAATTCACCTCTACGCTGACGTTTAATCATTAGTCGTTGACCTAGGCAATGTAGGCGTGAGTGAACAAAATTTAGGCTCAGCCGTGGGATTTTTCAAGTGGGTTGCTTGGAAAATGGCGACTTTGAAACGCAGGCCTGGCGGTTCAAAGCGAGCTGGCAGACCGTTTCTCAGACTGTCAGCGTCCTACCCACAGCGTTCCGGCCTAAATTTTGCGAACGGTAAGCCGGCAGGTTTAGCCAATGTCGCCAAGCAACATCTTAGCGGTAATTTAAGTGCCAAACTGTATGTGTGGCCACCGTTTAATGGTAAAATAAGATGTTGCGCAAAACAGGGGGAATTTTAAAATGACTGAAGAAACACACCGCTTTAAAGCCGTGATTGCTGGCAAGAGTTACACGATTGTTGGGCAAGCGACGGATGAACATATGCGGGCGGTGACGGCGGTGCTGAACGAGCAGTTTACCCAGCTTAAAGAGCTGTCACCTAATATTAGCAAAGAAGACGCGGCAATCTTGATGGCGTTCAACGCTGTCTCTGATCAATTAAAGATGGCAGCGGCTAACGATCAGACTGATTCCACAAAGGATTCGACAGAAACGGAGGAATAGTTTGGTATTAAGCTTAATTATTCTCGCAGTTCTCATTTTTGGTTTTCGCCGGGGCTACCGGCGGGGGCTGGTCTTGCAGATTATCAGCACGATTGGTTACTTCATCGTGTGGATCGTGGCCCGGCTGGCGGCCAAGCCGTTAGCAAGTGGCATTGGTCAGTTTGTGGGGAACCTTTCCCTCAACAGTTCGTCCAGTGCCGTGACGGCCGCTGAAAGTAGCAGCTTCTTTTTAAATGGGCTGGCGTTTTCGGCCATTCTAACGGTGGGGTACTTTATCGTTCACCGCTTGGCCCATGGCATCAACAAGGTGACCTGGTTACCAGTGATTCACCAAGTGAACTCGTTAGCGGGTGGCTTGATCAACCTGGTGATTCGTTACGTGGTCATTTTTTTAACGTTAAATTTACTGATCCTGTTACCAATTCAGGGCTTTCAAAACAGTTATCAAGCCTCCCCGGTCGCCCAGTGGATTGTGAAACAAACACCCGTGCTGTCAAAGCAGGTGTTCAACTGGTGGCTGACGGAGCATGAATCGAATTAACTTGATTCGGGAGTGAGGAGAATCCGATGAATCAAAAAACATTAAGAATTATGGAATACGATCGTATCAAGCAAGCCTTACGGACTTACTTGGTGTCGGCGGCTGGTCAACACGAGTTGAGTGAACTGGTACCGACCAACGATGCGAAGAAATTACAAATTTGGTTAGATGAAACCCGCGATGGCGCCGACATTTACCGGCTCGAAAGCGGCATTCCGTTGCCCAAGTTAGACGATATTCGGCCCCATTTACATCGGCTTGAAATGGAAGCCGCGTTAAATGGTTTGGAGCTGGCGCAGATTAGTCGCGTGCTCTGGACGACGGGCTCCGTGGTAAAATTTTTCCACGACCTCGCTGAAAAGGAAGTTAGTCTCCGGCGGTTGGACCGGGTGGTGAAGGAATTAGTAACCCTCCCCGATGTCACGCGGCGGTTACGCGTTTCCCTGGAAGGCGACGGCCACATTACGGACGAGGCCTCACCGGCTTTGAAACAGATTCGCCAGCACATTACCCAAACGGAGGCCGAAATTCGGCGGTCGATGGACCAGTACACCCGGGGTAAGGATGCAAAATATCTGAGTGAAACCATCGTCACCATTCGGGATGATCGGTACGTGATTCCAGTGCGCGCTGAATACAAGCAGCACTTTGGTGGGATTGTCCATGATCAGAGTGCCAGCGGCCAAACGTTGTTCATTGAACCACAAGCAGTGGTCGGGTTGAACAACCGACTGCGGCAGAATCAAATTGATGAACGACATGAAGAACAACGAATTTTAGCGGAACTGACCGCGTTGTTGGACCCATATCAGGATGAAATCTTACGGAACTCAGAAATTTTGGGTCACTTTGACTTTATCAACGCGAAGGCTAAGTACGCCCATCATTTGAAGGCCACTGAGCCGAAGTTGTCCGTGGACAATCAGGTAAGCTTGCGTCAAGCCCGTCATCCGTTGATTGACCAACGAAAAGTGATTGCTAACGATATCACGATTGGCAAGGATTACAAGGCCATTATTGTGACGGGTCCCAACACTGGTGGGAAGACCATCACGTTGAAGACCTTGGCACTGGTACAATTGATGGGACAATCCGGCCTGTTTATTCCGGCTAACGAAAACAGTGTGATTGGGATTTTCGATGATATTTTCGCTGACATCGGGGATGAACAATCCATCGAGCAGAGCCTGAGTACCTTCTCCGGTCACATGGAAAATATCGTGGCAATTTTGAAACAGGCCAACGAACACAGCCTGATTGTCGTCGATGAACTGGGTGCCGGGACCGACCCGCAAGAAGGGGCCGCGCTCGCCATTGCCATTTTGGATGAAATTGGGACGCTGGGCAGTTACGTGATGGCGTCGACCCACTATCCGGAATTGAAGGCGTACGGGTATAATCGTCCGGAAACCATTAACGCCAGCATGGAATTCAACGGTGAAACGCTGCAGCCAACGTATCACTTGTTGATTGGGATTCCTGGCCGTAGTAACGCCTTAGACATTGCGGCGCGCTTGGGGATGCCATCGCAAGTGGTTGATGCGGCGCGGGGCCTGACGGATCAAGATAGTCAAGACTTGAACGCTATGATTTCTGACCTGACCGAACAAAAGCGGCGGGTGGACCATGACGCTGAGAGCTTGCAGACGCAGTTGGCCGAGGCTGACGAGTTACATGATCAGTTGCAGAAACAGTTCGATCGTTATCAACAACAGAAAGATCAGTTGATGACGGATGCCAAACGCGATGCCAATCGTTTGGTCGACGAGTCTCGTAAACGCGCCAACCAGATTATTTCTGATTTGCGCAAGAAACAGTTGGCTGCTGGTCAGAGTGTCGTTAAGGAAGACGAATTGATTGCGGCCCAGGGTGCGTTGAACGCTCTGCAACAGGATACCAAGCTCAAAAAGAACAAGGTCTTACGGCGCGAAAAAGCCAAGTTGGACTTTCATAAGGGCGACAGTGTCCTGGTGAAATCCTATGGGCAGATTGGTGTGCTGATGCAGCAACTTGATGACAATCATTGGGAAGTGCAACTCGGCATCCTGAAGATGAAGATTGCCAACAACGACCTGGAAAAGGCGAAGGATCCAGCCAAGTCCGCTAAGCAGCCGCGGGCTAGTGTGAAACGCAGTGGTTCCAGTGGCATGTCGCCAACTCTGGATTTGCGCGGACACCGTTACGAAGAGGCCATGGCTGAGGTTGACCGTTACATTGACTCTGCCTTATTGGCTGGGTACCCATCCGTGACGATTATTCACGGGAAGGGAACCGGTGCCCTGCGTCAAGGGGTGACCGATTATCTGAAACGGAATAACCGGATTAAGAGCTTTGGGTTCTCACCAGCCAACGCCGGTGGCGACGGTTCAACCGTCGTTCGGTTTAAATAGGGTTTTACCTACGCCTCCAGCCTGGTGAAAATGGGACCGGATCGCTGTGGGCGGACGTCTAGAGCCAAAGTTCGGTCTCTAGACTTACTTTGAGCCGCTAGCGCGTCTCAAAGGTACCAATTCTCTAAGTAGCAAAAGCGCTACTAAGAGAATTCCCACGGCTTGGCCCATTTTCACCAGGCTTCCGCCTGACGTTGATTAAGCCTTGCGACTGTTGCAGGTAATTCGGCGTTGAATCTTTTGTTAAACCGGACTTGCTTGTTGTAGTCGTCATCAAGTTAGTAGCACCGCAATACTAATAAATTGTAAGCAATTTAGTTGTGATTTCGAAATGTTCTGGTACACTTGAGAATATGAAGTCGTGATTGATTTTGATTGGGAGGGATTTTTAATGGCAGCAGTAGCAGAAACAACTGATAAGACCTTTGAACAAGATACCGCCACTGGCGTTACCTTGACGGACTTTTGGGCAACTTGGTGTGGTCCTTGTCGGATGCAATCACCAGTCGTTGAACAATTATCTGAAGAAATGAGTGACGTGACGTTCAACAAGATGGACGTTGACGCGAACCCGAACACGCCACAATCCTTTGGTATCATGAGTATTCCTACCTTACTCGTTAAGAAGGATGGCCAAGTGGTTGATTCCATCGTGGGTTACCATTCCAAAGACCAATTAAAAAAGATTTTAGACCAATACGTTCAAGCCTAACTCGATCAGAAGTTAAGTGTTGACACTTGTGACTAACGCAAAGAAGAGTTCGAAACCGGTAATGGTTTCGAGCTCTTTTTGGTTCTAAAATATCTGTTGTTGGTAATCAAATGAATTTGATTACT
The DNA here is from genome assembly GCF_003946245.1 of Levilactobacillus cerevisiae. Lineage (GTDB taxonomy): Bacteria > Bacillota > Bacilli > Lactobacillales > Lactobacillaceae > Levilactobacillus > Levilactobacillus cerevisiae. The sequence continues at coordinate 32 of NZ_RHNN01000049.1, read as the reverse complement.
GGCAACGGATATTTTTGTATAATCAAAGAATG
>NZ_RHNN01000048.1 GCF_003946245.1 Levilactobacillus cerevisiae | reverse complement strand
AATGCCTGAACTAGCTTAGCAACTAGACCACTTCTAAGAATAGATTCTTAGTGTTGCACTTGATTTGACAATTGAGGAAACTAGATTATTTTAGAAAAGAGTGATTATTTTGAGGGGAAAACAACTTATTATTGCGACCTTAAGCGGTTTTCTGGTTCTGGGAACTGGTTTTACCGCTAATGCCAAGGCCAAGAAAGCAGACAATCGATCAACCGTCGTTAACGTTGCTTTTAAAGTATCCAACGAAACCGACTTAACCAATTACGTTTATGATACGGTTGATCCAAATTCAGCCAACTATCATAAGTATCTGTCACCAAGTGAGTTTGCTCAAAAATTCGGTCAATCCGATAGCTATATTTCATCATTTAAAAGCTATTTAAATCGATATCATCTAAGAACTTATACGTACCCCGGTAATCTTTCCCTAAAGATTCGGGGAACCAAAGCTAATGTCAATAAAGCTTTTAAAGCTAAATATGTCAAAGAAAAGGGTCATGAATCAAAAACAACCTATAAACTGCCAGGTAAGCTGTCCAAGCAAGTAGTTGCAGTAATTGGTGTTTACGCACCAAACCCCAAGACCAAAAAAGCAGCCAAGAAAACACCTGCCAAAAAGAAAGCGGCAAAAAAAGCAGCTTATATTCCGTCAATTTTAAAAAGTGCTGATGTTCCCGTCAGCGATAACAAGCCGAACACTAATGTCACCGGCAATGCGTTTTCTAAAAAATACGGTGCCCTTAAGTTCGCTGACCGTTACCAATTAAATAACCTTTACGATAATGGGCTTGAAGGTCAAGGACAGCGTATCGGCATTATCAGTGATAGTATTGTTCACAATCAGGATTTAAAAATCTATTGGGCACAAAACGGTATCCATGACAATCCAAACCGAATTCACCGTATCTATACAATTGATAATCGAAAAGCAATGCAAAAAGAATCCAAAATCGGTGGAACTATTCCCAAAACAGAGGCTGCCCTTGATGTTGAATCTGCAAGCTCTGTGGCACCCAAAGCCGATATCGATATCTACAGTGGCTATTCCAATAATAATTTGACCAGCCTTCCAAGCGCTTATTACACATCGTTTATGCAGGCGATTTCTAATGACCTTGATCATCAAATTTCTACCAGTTATTCGCCCGCGATAGAGTCTCTTGGCGGTTGGGATGATCATAGTGCAACCCTTGCCAACTACAACCATGCGCTAAATTTAATGTTTGAGCAGGCAGCAACCGAGGGCATTACCGTTTTTCAAGCTAGTGGCGATTCAGGACCATATGCGATGGGCGGACTAAAAGAACAACATTCCTTTTCTACATCCCCCTATCAAGTAATTGTTGGTGGAACAACTTTACCATACACACAGAAGATCCATCACAAAACGATTACAGTTACCAAGGAACGGGCATTAGGCGATATTGACCATCCATCCGAACCCTTCTTTGGCGGTTTTTACGAGATCCTAAAGGGGATTTTCCATGGGAGTGGCGGTGGCTTTTCCGCATTAAACCCAACACCACGCTACCAACAGGGTATTCCAGGCGTAAACACCTTTAGAGCGATTACCTTGTTAAATTACCGTCCCCAAACCCATCTTTACACCATTAATCCTCATCCAAAGATTCTGACAGGTACGCATACTGGCCGAAATTTACCGGATGTCTCTGGGAATGCGGACAAGCAAACCGGATACGCCACCTATTTTTCCAGTGACATGTCTACCGGATCGGATTCAAAAGGTAAGCCCATTTTGAAAAAATATTGGCTCATCGGTGGTGGTACCAGTTATACCTCTCCTCAAATGGCGGCAGCTAACGCCATCATGAACAGCGGCCGGACGACGTCAATCGGTTTCTGGAATTCACAAATTTATAAATTTGCACAACAAACAGATACACCATTCAATCCTTTAAACGACGCCAATAATAACAATAATCTATTCTATACAGGTCAACCAGGAACCTTATATAATCAAGCAACCGGACTTGGTACAATTAACTTCGACAAACTTTATCAAGATTTCAATAACCAAGACGCAAGTCAATAGTTAACAGACAAATAAGCGGCCAATAGGGTATACCCTAGTGGCCTTTTTTGCTTCTGTGCTATACTAGGAATTACAAATGTTCATTAGAGCTGTCCAAAAGGAGAGGTGGAAATGGCTAAAATCGGTTATGCGCGTGTGAGTTCCAAGGAGCAACATTTAGATCGACAGTTAGCGGCTTTAAGAGACGTTGATAAATTATTTACGGATAAATTAAGTGGGGCTAACACTAAGCGGCCAGAATTGCAAAAAATGCTCGCCTATGTTCGCGAGGGTGATATTGTCCTGGTCACTGAATTAGATCGCTTAGGCCGAAACAACCAGGACTTAACTAAGATCATGAACACCATTCAAAATAAGGGGACCACCCTAGATGTGTTAAACTTGCCGTCCATGACAGGGATTGCGGATCCTAATTTACGCCAGCTCATGACGAATCTCATTATTGAACTGTATAAATATCAAGCTGAAAGCGAACGTAAGCGGATCATTGAACGGCAGCAACAAGGGATTGCCCTCGCTAAACAGCAGGGTAAATATCATGGTCGGAAACCTCAATATGCCGAAGATGATCCCCGTTTACTACATGCTTTTAAACTTTACCAGACGGGCATGAGTGATGTAGATGTTGCCCGTAATACCGGGATTAAACGGACAACCTTTATCAGATACCGAAAGAAATTCGATGTGCATTGAACCGGTTTACATGAGATAATCAGAATAGATTAGAAGCCCTGAAACAGGCGTAAAATAACAAATGCTTAAAAATGATGCTACTGGAAGTTGGTCGCATCTTTAATTAGTATTTAAATTAAAAATTAGAATCTAAAGGAGAACTTATATAATGACAATACACAAGAATCCTTTAGTTAAGCCCTTTGTCAAATGGGCTGGGGGAAAGCGACAATTATTACCAGAGATAAAACGTTATTTGCCGTCAAAAATTAAAAATTATTACGAACCATTCGTGGGAGGGGGCGCTGTTTTTTTAGATGGCGAATTTACAATTGAAATGCAACACAAAGTAAAAAAATAAACCCATACCGGGTAGAATATGTTTAACGACCAAATCAAACAATTCGAGGTATCCGGTATGAGCTATAAACATCTTACTATAAAAGAACGTGAAATACTTATGTTTTTACGAGCTAAGGGGTTATCTATCCGGGCTGTTGCGTTACGGCTGGGGCGAAATCCAAGCACTATTTCACGGGAGTTAAAACGTTGTGCAGGTAATTATTCCCCAAGCAAAGCAGATAATGACTATCATCAAAAGCGGCAGAATTGTCACAAGAAGCGGCTATTAGACAGCCATCCACAATTACGCCGTCAAATTGTTCATTACATCTTAGATCTGCACTGGTCACCAGAGCAGATTACCGCTCGCTTTAATAAGGAACATCAATGGTGTGTTAGCTACAACACAATTTACCGTCATATCTATCAACACAATTTAGGTGAGAAGTACTCCTCACGTGGTGATACCGGTATTCAGCGCCATCTCAGACATAAACATCGGACTCGGCATTCAAAGAATACTAGACGACATCGAGAAGTACAGACCGACTATATCTCGATCCATGAGCGCCCTGGTTTTATCAACCAGCGTCAACGTATAGGTGACTGGGAAATTGATACTGTGATTGGTCGAACGGGTCACTCCATCCTTTTAACGATTGTCGATCGGCTTAGTCGGCTTACGCTTATCAAAAAGGTTGTGCAAAAGGACTCGCAGGAGATAAATAAAGGCTTAGTTGAACTGTTAGGGGCCATTCCTAAAGAATTTGTTCATTCTATTACACCAGATCATGGGACCGAATTTCTTCATCTTGATGAAATCAGCGAAAGGTTAGGTGTTACTGTCTATTGGCCCGATCCATATTCGCCTGAACAGCGTGGAACAAATGAGAATACAAATGGATTAATCCGGGAATATTTTCCCAAGCGAACAGATATTGATAATTATACAGAACAGGACGTTGAACACTGCCAAAAGCAGTTAAATCAACGTCCTCGCAAAGTGTTAAACTATGAAACCCCATATGAAGTATTTTTTGACAAACCGTTGCACTTAGTTTGACAATTCGCCGTTGCCATTTCTCTGGAAATATGACACACTTTGATTGATGAGACACGAATTGGGGGATGAATGCGGTTTGGATATTTTATACTGTGGAGATGACCACATGTTTTCGGGGTTGATTATTTCAATCCTCTCACTGACAAAACACGCGCAAGAACCACTCAACATCTACATTTTAACTGGACAATTGTATAATCGTCATCAGCAATTTCAAGCGCTGACTGACGATCACGCAGCCTTTTTGAATCAACTGGTCAAGCGGGAAAATGTCGATAGTGGCGTTACCAAAATTGACATTACCACTCAGTTTGAGGCGGATTTGCCCAAGGCGAACATCAACACGTTATTCACGCCCTATAGTATGTTGCGGCTGTATAGTGATTTGGTGCCGCAATTTTCCGATCGGATTCTGTATTTGGACGCTGACGTTGTGTGTCGCCGGCCGTTTGAAGATTTTTATCATCAATCACTGGCAGGAACTGATTTTGTTGGCGTATTGGATCATTACGGTCGTTGGTTCTTCCATCATCAACAGAGAGCATTTGATTACATTAACTCGGGGATGCTCCTGATGAACCTGGATATGATCCGACAAGACAAATTACTGGCCCGCTGCCGGGAATGCTGCCGAAAATGGCCGATGATTATGCCGGACCAGTCCGCGATGAATAAGCTGGCCAAGCACAAGGCTTTTGCCCCTGAAAAATACAATGAGCAACAGGATGTTCAATCTGACACCGTTTTTCAGCATTTCTCCACCCGCTGGAAATTATGGCCGATCGTCCACACGGTTTCGGTCAAGCCTTGGGAAGTTGATAAAGTTCACCAGCAACTTCATTTGCATGAATATGATGATATTTTAGCCGAGTATCAGGAGATTATGGCTGAATTGGATGCTGAAGGGGAATTGGAAACTGAGTGAGGGTGCGATGCGAGATGTGTTGCTCTTAGAATCTTAATGAACGAGCTGATTATTCCTGTTTTTGGAATGATTGGCTCTTTTTATATTTTGTCTTGATTGGATTGGTGTGCAGGAAGTGGAAGAATTATCGATTGGTTGGTGGGGTTAGGGGATTTTGAGATCCCTCCGGCCTTTAAAATACGCTCCGACGCAACTGAGGCTAACTTCTAAGTGCACTTTAATTAAAGTCCCAAACCCAGGGACTTCAATCAAAGTACCCTTAGAAACCGCCTCACCCGTTGCTCGTCGCGCTCTGATTTTTCACATACTCCCTATACAAAGGAGTCGTTTTCACTAACTGTTGGTGGGTTCCCTGGCCCGTTACCCTGCCGTTTTCTATGAAATAAATTTCGTCGGCGTTGGTAATTGTGCTTAGCCTGTGGGCGATCACCAATGTTGTTCGATTGGCCATCAACTGGTCCAGCGCTTTTTGGACCATCATTTCGGACTCAGAATCCAGGCTCGCCGTTGCTTCATCCAACATTAAGATTTTTGGATTACGCAGGAAGGCCCGGGCAATCGCCAATCGTTGGCGTTGGCCCCCCGATACCTTGACTCCACGCTCACCGACTTCCGTGTCCAAGCCCCGAGGCATCTTCTGGACAAATTGCGTTGCGTAAGCCATTTCCAAGACATGCCAAAGCTGTTCATCGGAAAAATGCCCCGGCAAACCATAGGTTAAATTGTAACGAATCGTTCCAGACATGATCGCAGCGTCTTGGCCGACCAGGCCGATTTGCTGGCGCCAATCGGCAAGTTGAATATCAGTAATATTGGTATTGCCAATCGTGATGCTGCCCTCGTTAGGTTCATAAAAACGTTCAATTAAGCTGAAAATGGTTGATTTGCCACCGCCGGATGGTCCGGCAAAGGCAATGACCAAATTGGGTTCTGCCGTAAACGACACGTCGGATAAAATGGGGTGATGCTGATCATAAGAAAAACTGACGTGGTTCATCTGAAGTGTTTGATCGCCAATATCCAAATCCGTTCCAGTCAGACGATCTTCTTCATGAGTTTGCAATAATGCCTGGATTCGAGTGGTTGAGCCACTTGCCTTGGCAACATCAGACATGAATTGGCCGAGAACCGCAAATGGACTAATCATTTGAACCAGGTACATCAGAAATGAAAATAAGGTCCCAATATCAATGGCACCTTCCCGAACCCGGATCGCACCATAGCCCAGAATTCCCAGGACCATGGCCATCATGACCATGCCCATTACAGGTCCGGCAATTGAATCATAGATCGCTTCTTTTAACCCGATGCGATAAAGGCGATACATCCGTTTATCGCCGGCTGTTCGTTCTAAGTTTTCTGCGGTAGACGATTTGACTAGACGGACTTCGCCCAGCATTTCACCGGCTTTACCATTGAGATCTGCCAGTGCGTCCTGTCTCGCTCTGGCAACTTTTTGGGATTGGCGGACAATTGGCAGCAGGCAGATCAAGACGAGCGGAACGGCGATAAACATAATGATAGTCATCCGCCAGTCCATGATGAGCATTAAGACCAATGCGCCAACCAGTTGCAGAATCGAAGTTGCGGTTTTGGGAACCGAATTGGCCAACAGTTCCTTGACCTGTGTGGAATCATTGACCAACCTGGACGTTATTTCGCCAGATTTGGTTTGGTCAAAATAACCCACCGGCAGGGTTAAGATTTTATCCCAAAGTGTTGTTCGCAGCTTATAGACGACGTCTTCACCGAAGAAGCCTAAAATACTGCCGGAAAAGGCTCCAATAATGGTACTGAAAACGAATAGTAAAATGACGGCAACGATTAGGCCGACATCCATTGAATGACCGATTGAGTTGATGATCCCCTTGGCGATGCCGGGAACCATCAATTGCATCGCCGTTGCGACAACTCCTAGAAAAAAGCCAAGCAGCAGTTGCCAGTAACGGGGGTGAATTCGGTTGATTAGGCCCATAAATGTTTTAAAGTTAAACTTGGTATTGTTCTTGGACTGAGCTTGCATCAAAATTATCCCCTAAATTCTTCTAATGATGTGTATACATCCATTGTTATCCCAAATATCCTAGCATAGCAAGCCTTAATTTTACACCAATTTCATCATTTAAAGGGCGATTTTTAGTGAATTGCCATTTTTAAATGATGAAATAATGTCATATTTGGGGTAGAATGGTTCTGTTCATGATTTTAACTTCTCGGAAGAAAGGATGACATTGGTAATGACTAAACGGACATCAAAAGTGTTTACGTATCATGATTTTGATGATGACGTGGTCTTTACCAAAAATCAAAATGCCACCATTCCTGAGGGCTACATTTGGCTGCATCAAAATTGGTTTTACCGCGTAACGGCGACGGTCGTCTACTGGGTGGCGGTTGTTGTCAGCTTCGTTTATTGTCGGCTGTATTTGCGGACGTCTTTTCGAAACAAACGGTGTCTGCGCACCCAAGGCAAACGGGGCGCCTTCATTTATGCCAACCATACCCAGCCGCTGGGGGATGCACTTTTACCGATGCTGGTCGCAATACCCCGGCGGGCGTATCCGATTGCGGAACCTGCCAACCTTGGTATTCCAATCGTCGGTCGTCTCTTGACGATGGGTGGTGCGTTGATCCTACCCGCGAAATTATCACAAATGATCCAATTCCAGCGGGCGATGAATGCTCGATTGGACCAGCATCAACGAGTGTTTATCTATCCCGAAGCCCATGTTTGGCCGTATTACACCAAGATTCGTCCGTTTCCAGTTGGCGCATTCCATTATCCAGTCGCTGCCGACCTGCCCAGCTACAGCATGACGATTACATATCAAAAAGGCCGACTGTTGAGCCGACCCAAGCAGGTGGTATACTTCGACGGTCTGTTTATGCCGGACAAGTCACTTCCGCGTAAACAACGCCAACAAAAACTCCACGATCAGATTCATGCCCAAATGGTGACCCGCAGTCACCAAAGCAACGTGTCATTTATGACCTACCAGCATCAATCACATTAATTTAAGGGGGATTCATTATGGAAAATCAAACCGTGCCAATTTTTTACGCTGTCGATGACAATTATGCACCTTATCTGGCAGTTTCACTGGCTTCACTGGTCGCGCATACATCACCGGACAGGCATTACCAGGTGATTGTGTTGTGTGATGATCTCAATACCGACAATCAAGGGCGGCTTAAAGCCTTTGAAACGGACAACCTCAAAATTCAGTTTGTTTCAATTAATGATCGCTTGAAGCAAGAAATTACTGATAAGAATAACAAACTACGCAGTGACTACTTTACCTTTACAATTTATTTCCGGCTGTTTATTGCTGAATTGTTCCCCAAATTGGATAAGGCGCTCTACCTGGATGCGGACACGGTGGTTTTAAAGGACGTGGGTGAATTATTTGATACCCAGCTGGGGGATAACCTGGTTGGCGCAGTGCCGGATCACTTCATCGGCCACACTCCGGAAATGATTGACTATGCTGAACAAGCCGTTGGGATTGATTCACAGAAATACGTTTGTTCCGGCGTGTTGTTGATGAACCTGGCTGAAATGCGCCGTTTAAAATTCGCTGAACACTTTTTGCAGCTCTTGAACAAGTACCATTTCAAGTGTTTGGCCCCGGATCAGGACTACATGAATGCCATCGCGAGAAATCGAATTTATTATTTGAACCCGTCATGGCACATCCAAATCACCACGCCACAGGATGTTGACCCCTGGCTGATTCACTATAACTTATTTGCCAAGCCGTGGCGCTATGATGATGCCCCTCGACAAAGCTATTTTTGGACCTATGCCAAACAAACCGATTACGAGACCATGTTAAAACAGCAGCTCGCAGATATGAATCCTAAAGAAGTTGCCCGTGATCAGAAGAATCAGTCCGATTTGATGCAATTAGCCGTTGATATTATTAAGACCCCAACGACATTTTACGCCATGGCCAAGCAAGGAGTAAAAATTGCCCTATGACTTTTACACCGGTAAAGCTTGGCGAGCGTGACAAAGTGATTCAAAACATTGCTGAAAACGTCCGTCAGGGAAAATTTAATCAAAAAGTCGAACTACATGATCCAGTACTGACACTTACCGAGCAGCATGAGGTGTTGGACCACTTCTTGAAGCTTCACCAAACTAAACGTTATCATTGGCGGGCAGCCGAAGTCCGGTCGGTCATGAATATGGCTGCGAGGATGATGAATCCCAATTTAAAAGTTGAGGGGACTGACAATTTAAAGGCATTGGAATGGCCGGCAATCATTACCTGTAACCACTTTTTTAGCCCGATTGACAACCTGCTGGTTCGATCAGCCCTGAATCAACCTGATTTGTCGGTTGTCGTTGAGCTCACCAACCTTAAAATGCCCGGGATGCTGGGATTTTTTATGACATACGCTGATACGATACCTGTCAGCGACAGCGTCAATTACATGGGCAAGGGGTTTATTGCCCTTTTGCAAAGTAGCTTGGCACGCAAACAGTCAATTCTAATTTATCCGGAACGGGAAATGTGGTTCAACTATCGCAAACCGCGGCCGCTTGAACGGGGAGCGTACTACTACGCCGTTAGATTGAATGTGCCAATCGTGTCCTGCTTTGTTTCGATGGTTGACGCCCCGACCAAATCGGATCCGCATGGCATCAATTATACGGTCCATGTGTTACCGCCAATTTATCCGGATGCGGTCGAAAAGTCGGCCACATCACAGCGGGAAGCTGCCGAAAAGATGCGCCAAATTGATTACCAACAAAAAGTTGCTGCCTATGAAAAGGCCTATGATCGTCAATTCACTAAGGATTTTAGTCCAGACGACATTGCTGGTCATTATCAATAACTAAATGGACAACAAAAAGGCATGACCGTGAACAAAATGATCTTTCATTCACAGTCATACCTTTTTTAGGGTCGAATAACGAATTAGTTAGGTAGATTGCAAATTTAATCCGAATTTTTGGACAAATTTGTCAGCATAACCTGATACGGTGTTTGCCAGTCGAGTATTTTAAGCGGTCGCTGGTTAATTTGGAGTAACGTC
>NZ_RHNN01000047.1 GCF_003946245.1 Levilactobacillus cerevisiae | reverse complement strand
GAAAGATCGTAAATCAAACTCACGGTATGCAAAAGAGTTTAACGTGGCTTTACCGGTAGAATTAAGTGAATCCGAACAGAAAGAATTACTGACAAAATATGTGCAAGAAAATTTTGTCGATCAAGGTATGGTAGCTGACCGGCACCGCATGTACGAAGAGTTCGTCGCGTTCGAAACGATGATTGCGCATCACGATTTGGCTGCCGCCAAGCAGCGGATGGCGCATTCGCTGGCTGTGATGAACGTGGTCGACGCAGCGCTGGCGGATGCCGGCATCAAGCTTGGCTAGCCAAGCAAAATGGTCTCGGCAGTTTCCACTGCTGGGACCATTTTTACGTTAAGCGAAAATTAGTTTGCTGAAGCCATAATTGAGCACGATGACGACGACCTGGTCGATCAGCTTCACAATCAGCGGCGAACCGTGCATTAAGGTGAGGCCGATGAACAAAATCGCCGTGTCCGCCAGCAGTGACGCGCCGCGCAAGGTGAAGAAGCTGGCGCCTTCTTTGACCACAGTCCGGAAGGTCATGTCGGCGGAGTTGAACACGACTTTCTTGTTGGCAATGAAGGCAAACAGCACGCTGAGGACCCAGGCGATAATGTTCGCCCAGAACCACGGCATCGCGAGGTGAGTCAGGCCGAAGAACAGCACCACATTAATGCCGGTGGTGAGGCCTCCAACAATCAGGTAGCGCAAGGCTGTATCGTATTTGCTGTAAAGGGTAGTGATTGGTTTTTCCATAAAAAGGCTCCTTTCTCAGCGCTGCATGCAGGTATAAATCAACGAGGCGGTGGGCTGCGATTGGCCGTTCACCGTTAGCGGGTGAGCAGCGAGCTGATAATGGTAGGTGTGGGTCACATCGACCTGCTGGCCGCGGGTGGTGAGGTTTTGAACGGTAATCCGATATTGCCCAGCGGCGAGCTGGCGGTGCAGGCGGGCCACACTGCCAGCCATCGTTAACCGATAATGTTGCCCGGTGGCAAGGTTAGTGAGGGTGACTTGCACCTGACTACCAGCATGAATCTGAACGGAAAAATAGTTCGCTGGCGCGTTCACATCGACCACCTCTGCCAGCACGGTGCCTGGCGTCACGGTCTTGGGCTTGGCGTGATACTGCACGGATAGCTGACTGCGCTGGGCGGCAATCACTTGCTTTTGTGGCAGCTGAGCGCCAAGCACACCAGCGGCCCCAAAGGCGACGAGTGAAGCAGTGGCGCCATTGAGGAGGCTAGCTTGGTTCGCCCAGCGGGGACGCGACTGGCTGGCCTGACGCGGGATGGCCGCCAAAGCCACCCAGAGCAGCGGCAAAATGGCTTGACCATAGCGCGGTTCAACTTCCCACAGTAGGGTGTGGAAAGCCAGGTAGCCAAGGGCAGTGGTCACCGCCAGCAGTGCAAGGATTTGATGCGGGTCGGTCAGATCTGGCCGCCACCGCAAGAGCTTCAGCATCAGTGCGCCCCACATGAGCAGGGTCGCGGCCACATAGCCAATCACGGTCAGTCCCTGATAGAAGCCAGCATGATTACTGTACCAACTAGGCGCGGCGCGGAAGCCGCCGTTGTACCAGCGCTGAATGCCTTGGACATTGAGCACGATGCCTAACTTCACTACCCACAACCGGATGACGCCAACCACCCCGAGAGTTTTGATGCGCTTGGGGATGGTTTTCAAATTGTACCGCTGGCGGTCGGCTTGGCTGGGCTGCTTGATGGCACGTCCGACATCCTTGCCGGAGTAGCCGCCGTTGCTGTGCTGGTTGTAGCCCATCAAGATCCAGTGGGTCGCCGGGAACGAAAAGGCGGTGCGGGGTTGATAATTGGCTGCCACGTCAAAGACTTTGGTCGCCGGCAGACTCAGCCCGAAGCCCAGCACAATCAAGAGGATGGGCAGGGTCAGTTTGGCTTGTCGCCAGAGGTGCTGACGGGCCAGAATCAGGCCGACAATCAGCAGAGCTGGCAACAAGACCACCAGATTAGGCTTGAGCATGGCGCCGAGCATCACGGCAACAACTAGTCCGCTGCCGGCAAACCAGCGCTGGCGCGATGTTTTCTGCGACCAGTTCAGCAGGCTGCGTATGATGATGAGCAGCACCAGCATCGTCGGTAAGTCGGAGTAAAAGACTTGCAGGTAGTAGGTGTAGGCAAACGGCGACAAGGCAAAGAAACCGAAGGCCACGACCAGCAGGCTGGCGCGCTGGCTGAGCTGCCAAATCGTATGCAGCGCCAGGGCAATAAAGCTGTCCAACACCAAGATACTCAGCAGGTGCACCGAAAGATTGGTGCTTAAGCCCACCAGTTGCGTCAGCCGCAACCACAGGGAGAGCAGATAAGCCAGCGGCACGTTATTGGCGTAGCGCCAGAAGTAGGTGATATCCCAGGTCATGTGGCCGGCGGCGAGCTGGTCGGCTTGCGACAGTACCCGGTACGGATCGTGGTAAACGGTGTTGGGCATCACGTGCAACACGACCACCTGGGCAATCAGCATCGCCAGTAAGCCAAGGCCAATGCCCCAGCGCAGCTGCCTTGTAGACAAATGGTCAAGTCGGGGCGCCCCGAAGTAAAGCCCCGCGCCCAGGAGCACTACCACCAACAGCGCCGGCACCCCGAGCACACTGGTCAGGTTACCGATGCTGCCAATGAGCAGGCAGAGGATTAAAATTGCTGGCAGAAAGGCGGGTTTAATCTTTTTCATACCCTCACCTCAATCCAGAATCGTTTGCACCGTGTAGCGCGGGCGATGTTTAACTTCGGTGGTGAGCTTGCCGATGTATTCACCAATCACCCCGAGGCTGATCATTTGGATGCCGCCAACGAACCACAGCGACACCATCAACAACGACCAGCCGTGCACGGTGAGCCCCAGCATTTTCATGACAATGGCGTAAACCACCATGCCCACCGCCAGTAGGCAAGACAAGGTACCCAGAATGAGAATGAGCCGCACCGGCGCAATCGTTAGGCTGGTGATGCCGTCCCAGGCAAAAGCCAGCATCTTTTTCAGCGGGTACTTGGATTCGCCGGCCATGCGCGGCGTGCGCTTGTAGAAGACTTCGGCAGTTTTGAAGCCGAGCTTAGGAATCAGGCCGCGAATGAAAATGTTGCGTTCTGGATACTGCAGGAAGGTTTCAACGGCGCGCTTGGACATCAGGCGGAAGTCGGCGTGATTGGGCACGAGTTCGACGCCCAGCAGCTTGAGTGTCTTGTAGTAGCCTTGGGCCGTGGTGCGCTTGAACCAGCTGTCGGTTTCCCGGTTGTTCCGGACGCCGTAGACGATGTCGGCGCCATCCGCATAGGCATCCACCATGTCGCCGATTTTGTCGGGATCATCTTGGAGGTCGGCATCGATGGTGACAATCATATCGGCGGTTTTCACGGCTTCACTCATGCCGGCGATCAGCGCCGACTGGTGGCCGAAGTTGCGGGAAAAACGCAGTCCGCGCACGCGAGAATTCATGGCGTGCAGTTTTTCGATGATGTCCCAGGTGTGATCCATGGAACCATCATCGACGATCAGGATGTCGGCACGCTGACCGAGGACGGTTTGCGCGGCGATTTGGTCTTCAACGGCCAGTAATTTTTGCACCGAGGACGTCAGCACCTCTTCTTCATTGTAAGCAGGAACAACAATCGTTAATTTTGATGTGGCCATGATTTCAACATCCCTTCCGGTAAAAACTGCCGCATTTTAGCTTGAATAAAGGCTTCCGCAGGTGTGACCAGCAACCACCAGCCGCTAGCTAAGCAGACACTGGCGAGCACATCAGAGAGGTAGTGGTCGCGCAGATACACCCGCGATATCGCCACCATCGCGATCCAGCCAATGCCAATCAATACAGTAATCAGCTGGGTTTCTTGATCTTGAATGTGCGGCAGCATCCAGTCCAAAATGATTAAATCAATCTGGGCCTCGTTTTGCCGGAACATGTCCAGCGCGATTAGGCCGTCATTGGCCCAGAACACATTGAAGTTCTCGAGCTCAAATTCGGTTTTGAGTGAGTCGGCTAAGCCCGCCTCGTCTTCGACTAGTAAAATGGTGGATTTCAATGGTCTTCTCCCTATGTGAATTGTGCCTTTAATGGTAATTGTCCAAAACAACCATAAAGGAACTGCGACTCATGATTAGTTTATCATCTCAAGAACGTACTGTCATTCAAACTTTGCTGGAATTGAATTATTCGATTCGTGCCATCGCGCGTTTTATTAACCGATCACCTGCGACGGTCTCTGTTGAAATTCATCAAGTCACGCCCTATAAAGCTGATATTGCTCATGCATTGGCATTGAAAAAACGTCATCTACGTGGCCGTCATCACACACTAACACCAGCTATCGTTGTCTTTTTGAATGAGCACATTGGCATTTTAAAGTGGTCACCAGAAACTGCTGCTCATGTTTTAGGGTTACCTTTCAAAACGATTTATAATTGGCTCAATGCTGGCCGACTCAAACTGTCATTAGCTGATTTACCTGACAAAGGTATTCGTCAAAAACGTCAGTCTGATGGCAGACGTCAAGTATTTGTTCACGGCCGTTCAATTGAATCAAGACCCAAAAGTGTTCAAGCACGGCAGGATTTTGGTCACTTTGAAGTTGATACGATGCAATCGGGTAAGAAACGTGGTGAAGTGCTTGTCACAATCACAGAAAGATTAAGTCGGCAACATATTGTGAGGCAAGTTAGTGGTCGCAATAGTCAGGCAGTGACACCAGTATTAATTCATTTTTTTCAAGGGATCGAGAATGCTAAGTCAATCACTGTTGATCGAGGACGAGAGTTTGTAAAATATGATGAAATCGAGCAAAAACTAGGCATTCCAGTTTACTTTGCACACCCATACTCACCAGAAGAACGTGGGAGTAATGAGATATTAAACCGATACGTTCGGCGATTCATACCAAAGGAGCGAAAAATTGAGACGGTTAGCGCCAAAGAATTAGATCAAATTAATCATTGGATTAATGCAAGACCAATGAAAACACTCAATTGGCAATCACCACGAAAGGTTTTTCAGCAGTTCGCAGTGTTCGGTTAATTCTTGCAATCTACCATATATAAAAAAGTATGACTTCGAAGATAGCAATGATTTAGCTACACATATTCGAGCTATTAATGATGACCTGCTTTATACAAACTATGCCGACGAAACAAACTTTAGAGCAAGCATTCAAAGATTAGGAGAATTATTAGGATTTGATTCTAGTCAGCCTGAGGCAGAAACGGCTATCAAAGAAGGCGGTCCTGATAATCTTTGGCTGGATCAAAGCACACAGATTGTCATAGAAGATAAAAATCGACGAGCTAGTGATGAAATCTTTAAAGGTGATGTAGAACAAATAACTACATCTTCGAATTGGTTTGCGGAAAAATATCAGAGTCAAACTTTCTATTCCATTATTTTCCACCCCTCTATCATCTTTGCTTCAGATGCACATACCAACTTTAAAGTTCATGTAGTTTCTGAAAGTAAGCTCCAATTGTTAAAAGACGCAATATATAAACTTGCTGATGGAATATGCCAGGAATCATTGAACTACTGGAGTGCTGAAAATCTCCAAAATTTATTTTGTGACACAAAACTATTAAAGCATTCGTTCATTTCCACCTACACAGTACCTGCCAAAAAAATAATGATATAAGAAAGCTTTTATGTGTGATTAGCCAATAGGGTATACCTCAAGAACATTCTCTGCCTCTATACAATTCAGAATTTTTATATACATTTACACAAAATATTTCACACTCTCTTTTTTTTTGAGGGAATTGTTGCTAAATGGATCATCAAAAAATAGTCAATCAATTGATTGGCTATTTTTAATGATATGAATAATTGGGTTTCATGTTTTGTTTAATTATTTAATTTTGCGGTGTGGGCGAACCGTGAACAAATAGTGTTTTAAGTATCCTGAACTATACATCAAGATAGCAGCGACAAATCCAATTATTAACAAGACTAATAATGATGACATGGTGGTACTCGATCCATTATGGAAATACAAAGTATTTGTTAGTGTTTGCATGCTAAATCGCATTGGAACCCAACTGTAAATTCCCTTTCGGTACAAAGGATCAAGGGTTTCCGGTGCATAAGATATCACGGAAATTGCTAGGAGCCAGACTACGAGTAGTAATGGGTAGAAAGTAAATCCCAACCAATCCAGGACACACGTTATAATAAGATAAAAGACAAAGATACTAATAGACATTAATCCGATAAAGTTAATTGGGTTTGGAATTGTTAGGTTAAAGCATACATTAACAAATAAGAACCCAACTGTTGCTGAAAGAATACTTGCTACCAAACCGGTAATTAGTTGACTAGTTATTGTTGTAGCATTTAAAAATTTTGAAGCGCTTCTTTTTGTGTGTTCGCGCCATAAAATAAGAGAGGGAATTAAAGCGCTAAACCACGCCAATGCCACTAGAAGCATGGGTGCTGTGCCATTAACCGTGTTCTTTTCAATTTTATTAGACTCATGAGTAGATACACTAATAGGGGTCGAAACCAAATCCCAAGATTTTGCGGATAAATTAATCTTATTTTTGCTAAGAACACTTTGTTGCTGTGCGCTAATTCGTGATGAAAGCGCATTTGCAATCTTAGGAAGTGCTTGGGATAGCAATTGCGATATTTGAGCATTCATTCCTTGATTAATACTGATCTTAATCTGTGCAGGGTGAACGGGTTTCTGTGTAACAAATTTAGCTTGAAGCAATTGTGATTTAAATTTAGCTTGAAGCAATTTTGATTTTGCAGAATCTGGTAATTTCTCCTTTTTTTGAAGAGTAGTGAGCTTTTGGCTAATAATTTGGGCCTTTAGCGATTCATTTTGCTGCTGTAACTCTTTTGAAAATCCTGATCTAATAATGAAAGCCCCATAATACTTTTGATCATTAAAACCATCTTTTTGTGGAGATACCCATTTGATTTTTGAATCTTTTCCATTGAATTTCTTTCGCAACTTACTTTCAATTTTATTGCTGAGAGCTCCTTTGTCTTCGTTGACAAGTGCTACAGGAATTTGTTTTACTTTGACAGAGTTACGTATGCCAATGAAGGCAAATGAAACTATTCCAATAATTGCTCCAACAAGCAATAATGCTAACCAATATCTTTTACTACGAATTACATCGAACATCTGATATTCCTCCCTTTTAAGCTAAGTACTAATAATAGTGGACATTATTTTGGAAAGACATAGACAACTTTTTTTGAAACGTCACTTAGGCATACAAAATGTTATTTGTGTATACTTAAGTTACATATGGATCTATACTGATGTTTGGAGAAAAGGAGGAACTTATGACTGATTTAAGAAATAAGAGAACAGAAATGTTAATTGAAAATTCTTTTATACAATTAGTAAGACAACAGGGATTTAATAATGTATCGGTAATTGATATCTCTAATAAAGCCTTGATCAATCGTCAGACATTTTATAGGCACTATCAGGATAAGTATCACTTGGCCGCGAAAATGATTCAGGATTTTGTGTCGACTTATGATTCAGTATTGAAGAAAAGAAGTAATTTAAATAAACAAAATCAAAACTTTTTGAGCATTACATCCATATTGGCACCTGATATAAAAAATCTTTTAATCAAACAACGTGAAAAGATTTTAGCATTGCGCTCTATTCAATTGGATAGCAAAGATTTGAGTAGTGAGATAAAAAGGGTTTTAAGAAACAATCTTGTAAGTATGCTGGAGGAAAAACCTGATAAGTTTGAAATGTCATTATTAACTTCACTTATTCTGGGTAGTTTTAATTACCTAATTGATGAACAAGAATTGCCTGATACAAGTCAAATACAACATGCAATTACAGGAATCCTTTGTTTGATAAGCTAAACCTGAATTATTCATATAAATCCCAAAATTTACGACAGTTACTGTAGTATCAACGTTGTCTAATGTTTTCACTTTTCACCTGTTGGGTGATAAAAAAAGAACCCCAATCTGTTAGATTGAAGTTACCACAACCATCAATCGAAGAGAGGGATTCCAATGTTTAGCGTTCCGAAAATTCATCTAGAAAGCAACCAGCAAGTGATTTTAACACATGATGGTGGGCATTTATTGACATAAGAGCATTTAGGGAAAGTAGAATCTTTCTATTTTCAATAAGTTAACGTGACGGCCACTAGGGTATACCCTATTGGTCTTTTTTATTTCTGTGCTATACTAGGAATTACAAGTGTTCATTAGAACTGTCCAAAAGGAGAACTGGAAATGGCTAAAATCGGTTATGCGCGTGTGAGTTCCAAGGAGCAACATTTAGATCGACAGTTAGCGGCTTTAAAAGACGTTGATAAATTATTTACGGATAAATTGAGGTCCTGAATATGATCAAACCATCCGTTTTTACGAGTCAGTGGGATTTGAGCGATTGGAAGTTTTCCCGACATTATGGGATGCTTGGAATCCTTGTTTGGTGTTGGTTAAGAAGCTTTAATAAGCGGCCAAATCGCCCGGAACAAAGTCCATAAAAATCGCCATGCCTGACAGAACAGATCGGCTCGTGTAAGCTTGATATGCGTAAGCGCATTCAAAACGAGGGATTAGTATGGGTCCATTCTTTCATGGGTCACGATGATCTCAGAATTATCCACATCCATTCTGTTGTACAACGTCAAGACTCGGACAATGACAGTAGCCATTTATACCGAAGTTATTCGTGGAAATTACGGCGTTGCAGCTGCACTATCAACGATTTTGACCGCGTTGACAGTGATTTCCTTGCTAATCTTCATGAAAGTTTCTAAGAATGGGGATATTGCGATGTAACCACAAAACTTCGTCGGAAATAGGACAAAAGGGAGTTGACCGTGACTGGTTGACTCTCTTTTTGCTGTGGAAGCGACTTTTGTTGGCAAAACTGGCTGAATATTCACATGAACGAAAAAAGATATATGTGGTGAACCTATTTACATCTAGTCTTAGAAACCATATAATATGGTTATTAAAGCCGCAAGGAGGCAGAACATGACCAAAAAAATTGCAATTGTCGTTGATTCGGGTTCTGATGTCCCTCAAAGTGTTCTTGATGAAAATAAAAATATTGCAGTCGTACCGCTGAATATTACTATGAATGGGCATAATTACCTTGATGCAGTTGATATCACACCGGATGAATTTTATTCGGCGTTAGCAACGGCGGAAACCTTGCCGAAGACGTCCAGTCCGTCACCACAAGCTGCCAAAGAAGCGATGGATGCGCTGTTCGCGGCTGGTTATCAGCAGATCTTCGGTATCACAATTTCGAGCGCGTTGTCTGTGACGAACAACGTCTTTCAATTGGCCGCGCAAGATTTTCCCGCTGACACCGTAACCATTCTTGACACAAAAAGCATCGGCATTGGCAGTGGCATCCAAGCAGCCTATGCCGCATCATTGATCAATGCAGGGGAATCTTTTCAGGACGTGATTGCAAAAGTTCGTGCCTCAATCGTCAAAAGTCGGATTTATTTCTACGTGCCAACCTTGAAGTACCTCAGTGCCGGCGGTCGAATCGGCCGAGTGGCAGGCCTTGTCGGTTCGGTTTTGCACATTAAACCGGTGATCTCATGTGATCCAGAAGGCGTCTACTACCCTCTTTTTAAGGCGCGATCTGAAGAAAAAGCGATTCAAAAGTTGGTTGAACAAGTCAAACAGGATTGTTTAAAAAGCACCCACTATCGTTTAGGAGTAGCCCACGGGCAAAACCCATCTTTAGTTAAAAAGTTGGCAGAGAAACTTCGTGAAGCGACTGGTCGGCCAGTTGATTTTATTGGTGAGGTCTCACCGTCATTGGGCGTGCATACAGGGCCAGGGCTGATTGGGGCTACAGTTCAGTCGTATTAAGGTGTTACAAAAATAAGTCACGCCTCTCAAGCTTTACCTAAAACGAAAAGCAGATCAAAATTGCCCTTTTCTCAATTTGTTGAGAAAAGGGCAATTTTGATTTGATAAAACAGTCATTCCAACCACTTATTCTTCTTAGCCATCTGCACGGCCTCAATTCGATTATGAACACCGAGCTTACTGAAAATAGCGGACAAATAGTTACGAACGGTTCCTTCTGAGAGAAATAGCGAGGCAGCAATTTGTTTTGACGATAAGCCGCTGGCGACTGCCGCCAAAACAGCGAGTTCGCGGTCGGTGAGGGGATTGCTTTCAGCTGTCACCATATTCGTGACTAATTCCGGGGCGTAAACCGTTTGGCCCGTCATCACTTTTCGAATAACGTCAATCAAATCATCACTGGGGCTATCTTTGAGCAAATAACCATTTACTTGGGCAGCAATGGCGCGTTCAAAGTAAGCCTTCTGTGCGAAGGTCGTTAAAATAATGACTTTTGTTGGTAACTCACTGTCATGAATCTTATCGGCAACATCCAATCCGGTTAACTTGGGCATCTCGATATCCAGAACGGCAACGTCCGGTTTGAGCTGTTCGGACAAAAAAAATCAGCTTCCTTTAAAATGGTGTTTACCACAAACCCATCTTTTAGGAGCTGATCTTTTGTCTAGTATAACCTATTCCGAACGAATTAAAATCGAAACCTTTTGTGAACTAGGGCTGTCCAATATCCAAATGGGCGTTCGGCTGAACCGATCACCGTCAACAATTTCTTATGAATTATCTCGATGTCAACCTTATCAGGCTGAATTAGCACAAACAGATGCCGAATACAAGCGATCACGATGTGGTCGGAAAACTAAGCTGAGCGATGAGTTAAAGCAAAAAATTCTCAACCATTTACGTCTAAGCTGGTCACCAGGAATGATTGCTCACGAATTTAAACTAGCTACTAAATCTATTTATAATTGGCTAAATCAGGGGAGAATTGATTTCTCCTTGAATGATCTACCTGAACATGGCGTACGCCAACGGCGTAACGTTGACCAACGATCCAAATATAATCAAT
>NZ_RHNN01000046.1 GCF_003946245.1 Levilactobacillus cerevisiae | reverse complement strand
TTCATGGCCTTTTTGACTAGTCTGAATAAAGAACTGGTCTAGTAGAGCAGGTGTTGCACTTCAATTTTAAATCGAGGTAATTTTAGTTTCATCCAATCAGATTTTTCTTCTAGAATTGGTACGACTAAGTCTAGCATACGGGGATGACACATTATGTCGTTAGTGGTGTCCGGTCAGTCATTAGAACGGCTACGCGAGTTAAGCTCATAAGCATCGTTTTAACATCCAAAACTATTAGGGGACTGCTCAAACTGAGCAATTTCCTTTTTTAAGTTAACTCAGTGGCCAAGCAGTCGTATTTTAGAAAAGACCCGGACCGGCTTATTATATTGACTTTCCCACCATGCCTACAGCGCAAAAAAGAGCCCGGGACGGCGGTCCCAAGCTCTCACAACGCTCACGTTATTTTGCCGCCGTCTGAAAATGTTGCCAGATCAGCGCGATGAAGTAAAACACGGCTTCGATGGCCGCGATGAAGAACGACACGGGATAGTTGGTCACGTAGCTGAGCATCAGCCCGCTCCAAACGCCGACCAGGGCCAGGACAATCGCCAAGCCCATCATACCGCCCACCGTGTGGACGAAGTACTTCGCCGTCGCCGCGGGTAACGTCAGGAGAATGAAAATCAGTAACGACCCCACGATTTGGGCCGCCACACTGACACTCAAGGCCAATAGAACCAAGAACGTAATCGATAAGGCGTTGGTCCAGAGGCCCTTGACCTGCGCGCCGGTATGGTCGAATGAGTCAAACTTCAGGAACCGGTAAATCACCAGTACCACTAGCAGAACCAGGATCGACAGGACTAACATCTGGGTCACGTCACTGGCACTGATCCCAATGACACTCCCGAATAAGATGTTGGTCGCGTAGCTGGCGTTTTTATTGGCCAACGAGAGGAACAGGATCCCCAACCCAATAAACAACGCCGAGATGGCACTCGTCGCGGCTTCCCGCCGTTCGGCCCGGACGCTGAGTTGGCCCACGATAACCGAACTGACCACCGTAAACAACAGCATCCCACTCAACGGCGTCCACCCGGCAAAAATCCCGAAGGCCGCGCCGGAGAAGCCGATTTCGGACAGCGTATGGGTCAGGAAGGACATGTTGCGGGCAATCACGAAGACACCCATAATCCCGCAAATAATGGCAATAATCGTCCCGGCCGCAAACGCGTTGCGCATAAATTCGTAACTAAACACGTTCACCCCTCCAAACCTTTTCGTCCGTCAGTGTCGCAATCGGCCCCTGTTCGGTGCCTTGCGGCGTCAACATCAAGAAGTGCTGGCTGTACTTGCGCGCCAACGGAATGTCGTGGGTGACGAACAGGACGGTCAGGCCCTGTTCGCGGTTCAACCACTGGACCAAATCGAGTAATTCGGTCTTGGTCACGGGGTCCAAGCTAGCCGTTGATTCGTCGAGGATCAACAGGCTGGGCGCTTCCACCAAGGCCTGTGCGAGGTAGGCTTTTTGCTTTTCCCCACCAGACGCCTGACCGATCGGCCGGGTCGCGATTTTTTCCAGCCCGGTCTCCCCCAGGATCTTGGTGACCCGTTGCCGTTCGTCACGACTGAGCCAGGGGAGTTTCCAGCCCGTCAGGTTCAGGCCCACGAAGTCGCGGACCGTTAACGGGTACTCCGCATCGATGTTCCGAAATTGGGGCACGTAGCCGATGCGCAGGCTGGGGTCATAGACGACCTCGCCCGTGGTGGGGCGCAATTGGTGCAGAATCGTCCGCATCAGGGTCGTTTTCCCGACCCCGTTTTCCCCAACGATGCTCCAGAATTCACCGGGGCGCACCGTCAGAGTCAGATCGTTAAAAACGGGGTGGCCCGGAAAGGTCATCCCCAAGTGTTTCAGTTCTAAGATTGCTTGTGTCGTGGTCATTCAGCCGTCCTCGCTTCCTGTTGAATCCGTAAGACTTGCCGATACTGGCCCGCCATCCAGTCGCGGTAGCTGGTGTGCACCGGCATGGTCTCGGTGACCTTGACCACCGGCACGTGGTACTTGTGCGCCAAGCGTACCATGGTCGTCACGTTGTTACTGGAATTTTGGGTATTCTCGACGAAAAAGGCAATTTTGTGGTGTTTGATCTGGTCCTGCAACTGGGTGATGTCAGCCGGCGTGGGATCACTGTCCTCTTCGATTGCCTGGGCAAAGTGGTTATCGCTGACGCGGTACCCCATGGCGTCTAACGCCAGGCTAAACACCGGTTCACTCACGGCAACTGTCTGTCCGTGGGATTGCTTTTTAATCCGTTGGACCAGCTGGGGCAGGACCTGTAGCTGGCGTTCGTACGCCGCCCCGCGCCGTTTGAAATCGGCCGCGTGGGCCGGGTCCAGCTTGCTGAACTGTTTAACCAGCTGGCGGGTCATGGTGATCATCAGCTGCGGGTCACTCCACAAGTGCGGATTGTCCCCCATCTTGCGGCCAATCAGGTTGCCCAACGTGAGGGTGTGAATCTGCGAATGGGCGTTGGCCGCGACCAACCGTTCCATCCAGCTATCATACCCCAGCCCGTTTTGAATCACGACGTCGGCCTTGGCGACCGTCTTGGCCGTGGCGATATCGGGTTCAAAACTCTCCGGGTCGATGCTGGGACTATTGATCACCGTGGTGACCGTCCCCGCCGAGCCTAAAATTTTCTGCGCCGCTTCGCCATAAAAGTCCAGGCTGGCTACGACATGAATGCCAGTCGTTTTCGTCGTGGTTCGTTGGTGAGAGGTCGTTCCGCAACCACTGAGCATTAGGAACAACGTCCCCATTACCAGCAAAACCACCGTTAGCCATCTTCTGCGCCGTACAAGATCCATCTCTTTCCGTCTTAAAATTCTGTAAATGATAACTATTACCATTTACCAGTTTATCGGATTTTGAAAGTTTGTCAATCTTTTTCTTAATTGTCCTAATCAACGTACGGCGCCAAGAAGGCGGCCACCTTTTGGTCGTAAACGGCCGGATCTGCCGCGCGGGTCATGATGTGCGCCGCACTCGGGTGCCGGTACTTTTGCTTCGGGCCGCCCGCGGCCTGGTACAGGACGTCCAGATTTTCAACGGGGACGGTCTGGTCATTGGCCCCTTGAATGAAGAAGATCGGTAAGTGGGTCTGCCGGACTTGGCCAACAATGTCCCCGTCCTTCAGCCGATAGCCCGCGTCAAACCGGGAGTACTGGTTGGCCAGGTCCATGGTCGGTCGAGCCGGTACGTGGTACTTATGGTGTAACCGGAACCGGGCCTCCGCATAAATGGACGCGTACCCGGAATCAGCAATGACCGCCTTAACATTGGCCGGCAGATTTTCACCGGAGACGGCCAGGACCGTTGCAGCCCCCATCGAGATCCCCATCAAGACAATCTGGACGTCGTCCCCCCGCAGATCGATCACCCGCTGAATCCATTGCTGGTAGTCGCGCCAGTCCAGCCAGCCGTAACCGATGGTGTTGCCTTCGCTTTCACCGTGGGCCCGCGCATCGGGCATCAAGACGCTGTACCCGAGGCTTTCAAAGAGTCGGGCGTACGGCACCATTTGTTCGCGGGAATGCCCCAGCCCGTGGGCCAGAATCGCCACCCGGTTATGGACCTGCTGGTCGTTGTTCAAAAACGACGCCCGCAACAGGAGGCCGTCTTGACTGGTGATCTGCCATTCACGGGGTTGCTGCATCAGATACCACGCGTTGTCGGCAGCCGTGTTTTCCGTGATCGACCGTTGCCGGGACTTTTGTCGGCCCTTCGCAAAGGACTTCATCCCCACGTTATAGACCACCGCCGTGCCCGCCAGCACACCGGCCAAACTGGTCGCAGCCAACGCCGCCGTAATATCTGCTAATTTTTGCCAAGTTTTTGTCATCCTGTCTGCACTCCTTTAAGGGTTTATCGTTAATTCCACCTTACCCGAAAATTTCACCAGTTGCCAACCTTTACCACTCAATTTAACCAGAAAATAAACCGGTTGGGGGTTCAAGTTATCCCTCGCTGACTACGCCACCTCCTTCACTAATCAGTCGGGCCTTATCTAGCAGCCACTACTTTGTGTCACACAGTATGGTAGGTCACATTCCCAGCTACCCGAAAGTTGACCCCCTGGGCACCGGTTGGGACTATGCTGGGGGCATTCTTTAGAAGGAAGCGACCGCACCATGTCAGTGCTCATACATAATTCACTTTACCGTCTCTACTTTTTGACTGGTACGCTGAGTGGCCTAGGATCCACGTTATTCAGCATCGTCTTTGTCATTTACGCCCGGCACATGCCAGACCCCAAACTCGCCGTAATCATCGCCTCGATCCTGGCCACCCTCCCCATGGTTTTTATGATCGTCATGGGGTACTTTGCCGACCAGACGGCCAACCACTTTCAGCAACAACTCAAAAACCGTCTGATTCTCGGCGGCCTTTACCTGCTAGTCGGTGGCCTGATGAGTCGGCCCGCCAGTTGGCCCATCTTTAGCCTCTTGCTGGCCCTGGATGTGGTCAGTAGTCTAATTGGCACCTATAACGGACTGGTCGGGGTTCCCGTGGTCAAGGATATCGTGGCGCCGGAAGACATTGCAGAATCCGAAGGCCTCAGTAACGGCGTCAACGTCCTGGGCGTTGCCCCGCCAACTTTCGGCCAGGCCGGCACAGTTGGCATCGTTTTGAATGCTGACGGGCAATCCCAGCGCCGTTTGGAGGGCTTCCTTGATGGGGAAGCCATTCAGGTAGTTGACCGCGCTGGTTCCGGAAATCTTGCCGGCAACCGTGTCAACACTCCCCGGCAGACTAATGGCCACGCCCCGAAAAGCAAGGTCATACCGCCGACGCACCGTTAACAGGGTTGCCAACAGGTCGGGCCAATTTTTGGGCGTATCAAAGCGACCCTTGCGTTGAATCCGCTGGTCGGCCCACACGCCGTATTTCACGGTCGTGCCGCCAATGTCAATGACCAGTAACGGTTCAGTCGGTGGTAACTGTGTCATGCGCGACACCTCCTACGGGATCAAGGTCGGTACCATTGGTGGCAATCACGTGTTGGTACCAGTAGAAGGAGTCCTTCTTGTACCGGGCCAGACTACCCGACCCGTCGTCGTTGCGGTCAACGTAAATGAACCCGTAACGTTTGGACAGTTGCCCAGTGCTAGCCGAAACAATATCGATGGCACTCCACGGTGTGTACCCCATCACCGGTACGCCGTCTTCCTTCATAGCTAGCTCCATCTGTTCAATGTGGTCGTGCAGGTAGGTGATCCGGTAGTCGTCATGGACGTGATGGTCGGCCGTCAGTTGGTCGATGGCCCCAATCCCATTTTCCACGATAAACAGGGGCAGATGGTACCGGTCATTCAGCCAGTTCAACGAGTAGCGCAGACCCTCGGGGTCCACTTGCCAGCCCCAGTCGGATTGAGGCACGTAGGTGTTGGTGACCAGGTCGGTCGATTCGTTGTAGGAGAACTGCGGGTCCTCGTGGTCGCTGGCCGCGGTCGCAAAGGACATGTAGTAGCTAAAGCCCAAGTAGTCGACCGTGCCGCGTTTGAGGTTGGCCAGGTCGGCCTTGGTGATGTCCAGGTCGTAGCCCTTGGCGTCGAAGTACTGGGTCAACCAGGTCGGATAAGTCCCTTCAACTTGCACGTCTGAGAACCAGAACCGGGCCTGCATCGCGCGTTGCGCCTTCAGCACATCGCTGGGTTTATCCGTGGCGGGATACACCGGCGACATGGCAATCATGGCCCCGATTTGGAAGTCCGGATTGATCTGGTGACCAATTTGCACGGCCAGGGAACTGGCAACGACCTCGTAGTGGCCGGCTTGGTACATCACGGCCTCGGCGTTCTCCCCCGGTTCGATTTTGATACCCGAGTTGGTAGGCCCGATCGTAGTTACTTTGGTTGTTGATTTCGTTAAAGGTCAACCAGTACTTGACCTTATCCTGATAGCGTTCGAAGACGGCCCGAGCGAAGCGGGTAAAGAAGGTCACGACCTGCCGGCTGCGGAAACCCCCGTATTTGGTGACCAGGTGGTACGGCATCTCAAAATGCGAGAGCGTGACGACGGGTTCGATATGGTACTTCAGGCACTCATCAAACAACCGATCATAAAATGCCAACCCCGCTTCGTTGGGTTCCAATTCGTCCCCCTGTGGGAAGATTCGGGACCACGCAATCGAGGTCCGGAAGCACTTGAAGCCCATTTCGGCAAACAGCTTCACGTCTTCGGGATATTGAATGAGAACTCTTAGTGGTCTAGGTAGAAAGATGGGCATGTCTTCAGAAGCCCTGGACACCATTTTTGAAGAATTCACAAAAGCACTGCCTAGTAGTCTCGCGAGACTACTAGGCAGTGCTGGATAAAGCTGGGAAAGTATTATTTTGGACCTCAGGCCTTTCGTGATAAGGGCTGAGGGCTATTTTCGTACTTTCAACCTTTAGATAACAACACAAAAAGCTGCAATGTGTCAATCTAAGACAATTATTTATATATGTCAACATCTCAAAAAGCTCTGAATTAACGAAATACTGTTGGCCCAGATATTACCTTTTTATGGACCTATTTTTTACATAGCATACTGTTTTTGGATAACTAGAATAATTTCTTCAATGTATATCACAAACAACCTATTGCGCATAGAAGATGACTAACCCACATAGTGAACTTCGAAGGTCAACTTTTACAACAATAGTAAGCTAGGATCAGTGCAATGGCACCGATCCTAGCTTAAATTAAACATTAGACTAATTGTTTCCGGATTGTAATATACTGTAAAGCTGTTTATACTGACCTAGCATCCATGACTTATAATTTTCACCTTTTGGTAACGTTTCAGTTACTGGCAACACGGGGATTTTATTCTTTTTGGCAAGGTTCACAAAATTATTAACCGTTTTAGAATCTACTTGTTTATTGAAGACGAACAGAGAAATTTTGTGGTTTTCAATACCAGCTTGCATTTGCTTTATAGTTTTGGGAGCATAATCAACGTCATTTTCGGTATCTTCTTCAAAACTGTGATTTGCTACTTTAAATCCCATTGCTTCCAGTGCATAATCAAAAACAGGTTCACTAACATATACTGCCTTATTATTCTGATTACGAGCCATTTTTTTCAGTTTGTCAATTTCCTGATTGACTGGTTTGAGTGAAAGAATATATTTTTGAGCATTTTTCTTAAAGTATTTCTTGTTATTAGGTTGAAGTTTGGTATATTTTTTCACCAACTGATTTACCAGAGTAGGCATGGTAGTCGGCCGATACCAAAGGTGAGGATTATCGCCATCCTTTTTTCCTAGTAAATCGTCACCAACTTTGATATAAATTTGCTCCTTAGTGTTCTTGGCAAGCTTATCCATCCATCCATCATACCCAATTCCATTAGCCACAACGATATTTGCTTTAGACACCTCTTTACCAACGTTAGCAGTTGGTTCGTAATCATGAGGGTCAACATTGGGATTATTGATGACGGAAGTGACAGTTCCTTTATTTCCTAAGACAGCCTTTGCAGCTGCTCCATAAAAATCAGTAGTGGCCACTACGTTAATTTTGTTACTCTGTTGAGTTGTCTTATTAGTTGAACAACCAGCAACTCCAACGGCCAAGATTAGAAATGCTAACGGTAATATCACCTTTTTTAAATGTCTAAACAATTAAAGCTACTCCCCTTCTAAAATAAAATTGCGTTTAAGCAATTATCTGTCATTTTACATTTTTTGTGCATTTGCAACGGCTGACACTATATGCAAGCGTAAAAAATTAGTCAACTCAAAAAGGCTCTCCTAAAATTCAATAGATTCTTGCTAAGATTAGCAATAGTAAGACTAGTGGCTAACCTATCTTTTATACATACCAAATATGTTCTGTATAGGGCGGTAAATATGAAAAAGTTAATTTTTTGTGCCGTTATTTTAGGTTCACAAAAATACTGCGCAGCCAGATCACAAACGATAAGTATAGTACCAATCGTAATGATGGTGCGTAATATAACTAGCGGTTGCTTCCAAAGAGGAATTCTATTGTTAACCATTCCCTCAAGTCCTTAATTAGCTTAACTCGACCCAATCGTATTGACCCACATTTTCAAATTGCCTATGACTTATTGCACATTTTTTTCGCTTCTTTAATAATTTTTAATGCGCGTTTTCTAGTCTTACGATTAGTACTTTTCAAATACCTATACGCACTTGATAAATTTTCTTTTTCCACAATATCTCCTCCATAGATGTCTTCTTACCAACTAGCCTTATGTAGTCCGGGAATTTGGCCTAACAAGGCATACTTGCGAAAGTTCAATCGAGACATACCAAACTTACGCATATACCCTCGTGGACGACCATCCAAACTATCACGATTTCGCAATCGAATTGGGTTAGAATCCTTGGGAAATTTAGAAAGTACTAAGTAATTGCCCTGTGCCTTTGCTTGCTTCCGCTCAAAAGCATACTTGGCAATTAGCTCCTTCTGACGTTCATATCTAGCTATTTTTGATTTTTTTGCCATTCTGATCTCCTTTTATACTCTAATTAACCTCAGTGAACCAAATCCTGCATTTTAGCTTTGGAGAATACTTTTTCAATTTTATCTTCTGAGGTATGTTCTTAGGATTCTTACTTGTCAAATATAGTCTTTCCTTCGTGGTTGTATTGGCCAAGATAATTTGTTTTCGCATTTTTTCACCCCTTTTATTGAATTTACAAAAAATAAGCACTTAATAGACCATGTATATCAATTTCATCAGCTGATGAAATTACAAAACTTACTTGTTTATGATCTAAAAATCCCGTACTAAAATTCCTGTTGCTACAAATGTTATTTGGCCAACTTATGGATCATCTGTCTTCCGTGGCAATAACCTTTCAATGAGACATGATGTGAAAGTACATAATCTTGGAGTTGATTATCCCAATGAATTGCCGGTAATGTTAACTTCTGTGTTGCTCTTCGCTTCAGCTTTCGGGATTTTGATTGACGGTGTGCAGGTGTAGCCAAAAGATCACTTCCTTTTTCTAAAGAGTAACAATTACTATTTAGAATATACCAAAAAAAAATATTGTCAATGTAATTCACAAATTTTAACTCAACCTGACTATTACATTTTTTATTAAGTAATCACCATTATCACAGGCTTTTTTGCTTAAGAGGTAGATTGTAAAATTAATCCGAACGCTGTTCGGACAAAAAGATCAGCCTTCTCTAAAATGGTGTTTACCACAAACCCATCTTTTAGGAGCTGATCTTTTGTCTAGGGTCTGTCCAATATCCAAATGGGTGGTCGGCTGAACCGATCACCGTCCACAATTTCTTATGAAGTATCTCGATGTAAACCTTATCAGGCTGAATTAGCACAAACAGATGCCGAATATAAGCGGTCACAATGTGGTCGAAAAACTAAACTTAGTGCCGAAGTAAAGCAAATAATTCTAAACCATTTACGTTTAAGCTAGTCACCAGAAATGATTGCTCACGAATTCAAACTAGCTACTCAATCTATTTATAATTGGTTAAATCAGGGGAAACTTGATTTGATCTACCTGAACCAACGTTCTAAATATAATCAACCATTAGGCTAGATCAATTGAGCAGCGGCCCATAGTCGTTAATCAACGTAACCGCATCGGTGATTTTGAACTAAATACAGTCGTTGGCCTTCAGGGGCATAGTAAGGCAGTTTTATTAACTTTAATCGATCACAAATCACGGTTCCTTTGGGCATACCGGTTAAAATATCGGATGACAGTGACTGTTAATGAAGCCCTAACTAAGTTCCTAACAACTTTTAATGGTCCTGAGCACAGTTTTACTGTGGATCGTGGTACTGAGACCTATTACTGCCATTCTTATACGCCAGCTGAACGTGGTAGTAATGAACGATTTAATCGGAACTTACGTTATTTTTTTCCTAAAGAAACTCGGTTTGATCACATTAGTGCTCAAGATTTAACGACGACGTTACTCCAAATGAACCAAAGACCGCTTAAAATACTTAACTGGCAAACACCTTATCAGGTTATGTTGCCCAATTTGAACAAAAATTCGGATTAAATTTCCAAACTGCCTCTACCGTAAGTTTTTTTATTTTTGTCTTTAAATAGTAATCGCTACGTTTTATAATGGAACATGCTTATTTTAAATTTGTCAAATTTATTCAATTGTTATCTGACTGAGGCTAGTCTTCCTTTGAAGGAACACCGCACCATGTTAAAAATGTAAAAAGTAGTACCTAATTAAAGTTAGCCATTGCTACTTTAAAAAACACAATGAATTTTTGGACTCCATCCAGTCTAATTATAGGATTCCCATCAAATAATACTCATAATATTTGATATGGTACTTTTTAAGAATAAGGAGATGCATTAACTAAGATTATGATAAAATTTAAAACCCCTCAGATTTTTTCTCTTATTATTAGTCTTTTCATTGCAATATCAATTTTCAGCATAGATAAAGCCTACGCATCCTCATTGGCCATTCCAGATATATCAGAATGGCAAGGTAAACTATCAACAAGCCAGGTTCGAAAATTAAAAAAACAAGTTTCATTTATTATTAACCGTCGCCAATATGGTATTTATCGGCAAGATAAATTTGCCAGTAGCAATACGAAGCTGTATCAAAAATTTCATATTCCTTTTGGTGAATATGATTTTGCTACTTTTCATAATTATCAAGAAGCTAAATCAGAGGCTAGAGAATTCTATTATCGTTCTAATAAGCATACTAAATTTTATGTTTTAGATTATGAACAAAATAATATGAAATATGGAATTACTAACACCGCTGTCAGCGATTGGTATAAAGAAATGCGAAAGTTTACATCAAAAAAAATAATTTTTTATTCATATCAAGAATTTGCAATGAAATATGCTAATCATGCACGGAAAAAATTTAATGGTCAGTGGATTGCAAACTACACAAAAAAGCCGACTATAAAGACTGATCTCTGGCAGTACACAGACAAGAAATATTTACCTGCATTAAAACAAGCAGTTGATTCTAGTGAAATTACCAACTCAAATAAAAATGTAATGTGGTGGACTAGTAATACACCCTTTTAAAAAAACTAGATTCCTTTAAAAGGGTGTTTACCACAAACTTTTAATGCCTTGATAAGCTCGGTCAATGCCAGGATAACATGCGCATTGCCGGAGCTTTTTTGGTACTTGCTCGGATTAAAGTGGCTAATCGTATTATCCACATATATAGCCACAAATGACTACGTACAGGAATTTCCCGTATCCTTTTAATAAGGGAAAATAGATTTCAGGCCTCCGACCGCCTCCACCGGTCCGCAATCTAGCCAGCCGTAAGCGGCTGACAAAAACAAAATAATGCAACGTATTTCTCCATTTTCAGGAACATGTGTTCCTTTTTGCGCTAAAATTGGCTTAACCACTGCTTCACTTTAACCAACTCAATTAATAGCTAATTACGGAGGAAATCATCATGAATACTTTTGAAATAGAAGCCTACATTAATGATCACAGTAGCGTCCTTACCGACTTTCGCAACAAATACTTGAATTTTTCAAACAGCAAAAATGCTAACCGTTCCACCGATAAAAAATGGAGTAACCTGCGCATCGAACGTGAGGCCGACAAAGCTGTAAATAATTTTATCGCACAAATCACGTCAAATATAAGTCCTCGATTTAAAATTGAAGTGCAACACCTGCTCTACTAGACCAGTTCTTTATTCAGACTAGTCAAAAAGGCCATGAA
>NZ_RHNN01000045.1 GCF_003946245.1 Levilactobacillus cerevisiae | reverse complement strand
AATTAAAGCCAATCTGCGACCTATACCACTTCTTTTTTGGACAAGTTCACAATCAAAAAATAACGGAATGTGGAAGTGCCGCGGTGAATGTGGGTTACTTGGGATAAGCCGCATTATGTAAAGTAAAAAGTGGTATAGTTAATTTAACAATATCAGAAGGGGTGTTGTACATTGTTCAAGTGGATTAAGGCTAGTTCATTGTTGGTTGTTATAGCAGCGATGTTTATAGGATGGTATGTAATTAATCCAACTAATGCATCAGCGAACGGTATTTCAACCAATTGGATTATAGGGACATGGCATAATAAGCATTATACTTTTAAGATTACTCATAAAAAGATATTTGTTAAAAATCGGTATACAGATAAGATTAGACACTATAAAATACATTTTTTTGTAGATACTACTGATGTAGGGTACATTTCAACAGCAAAGGGAATTAACCATGGGTTTGCTGTTGAAGGAGTCAATAATAAATTACATATTTTTCGCTATAATAACTTTCCCCCATCAGCTAAAAACTGGATCTGGCTAAAGAAATAATAACCGTGAATATGTAAAGTAGAAATTGGTATATAGAAAAAAGACCATCCAAAGAAGAGCTGAGGGTACCTTCTTAGACGGTCTTTTTAACACTGTATCAGGATTACAGAAACTTCTCAATGATATAGATAAGAAGGGTAACCTAAGAACGCCACTGGAACACTTAATTGTAACTAATAAAATCAGTTGTTTTTGATGGATACATTAGGGTAGACGCAAGTTAAACAAGATCTAGGGGTCGCGTTTTGCGACGTCAGGTCAAAATAGACAAAATACCCTTTGGTATGAACATCTCCCCAAAGTTGGGGGCATCTTAAAAGATGTGCCCTGAATTAGGGCGGTGGTTTATCTTATATTTTAAAGCCGTGAGAGACGTTCTAAGACGTTTTAAAATAACTTGAATATAAATATACGTGAGTAAGATAGAATGGCTTAAAAGAGCTTATAATACATGCTCTAAAAAATCATTGGAGATAATATAGTATTTATCATAGTTGAAGCTGTGACATAAGTCATAAATCATAGCTTTCAAAAAAGACTTATCGAAGAAATCAGAATTGATTTCTCGATAAGCCTTTTTTCTGGTCAAAATTGGGATTTTATCCCCTGACTTTAACCATTTTTGCCATATTTAAGGCCATGATGACGATACCAGTTTCCTTAGTAACCTTCGCTAAACCACGGACCATAAATCTTTTGAACCCTAAATAAGCCTTCATTCTACCGAAGACTGGTTCTACATCTATTTTACGCCGGGCATACATTCCTGCTGTTTTTTCAGTAGTTAGTCTCTCTCGTTGCTGGGCTTTAAAGTACTCCCAACTGGGATTAACACTGATATATCGGGTTCGACCCGTTCTAGTTAAAGCCGCCCGGACAGATTGATGATCTGCATTGAATTTTTCCGCCCGATAGATTTTGAAATCACGCGTGACACCATTCTTGTCAGTGCGTGTACTGTAACGCTGAAAGTCGAATCTAACACCCTGTTGGTCAATATAATAGTCATCATCAGCGAAGTAATGCCAATTCATAACTTTACGATCATCAGACTGCCATTTACGACTTTGTTCTTTTAACATCGTTCCGTACGGAATGATGGCTTGATGACCCTCATAGTTATCTTCTATTGTGCGGTAATTAGCTTCTGATCCATAACCAGCATCGGCTACGATGTTCTCAGCTAACTTGTTGGTATTTGATAGGGTATTTAGGAATGGAATCAAAGTTTTCGTATCGGTTGGACGCTGAAATAAACCAAAGCCTAGCACGAATTGATTATTGGTAGCGATTTGTAAATTATAAGCTGGCTTCAATTGACCATTCATCATCGGATCTTCTTTGACGCGCATAAAGGTGCTATCCTGGTCGGTTTTTGAATAGCTATTACGGTCACCAAAGGTTTCCATCTGACTCTGATGTTCAATCATTTTCACTTTACGCTGGATTAATTGCCGTTTGATTTTTTTAATATGCCGTCTTGATTGCTTAGCTGGATTGGGCGATAGTTTGGGCTGTTGTTCAATTTCCTTATTCAATTTATCGAGTCGATCTTCAAGCCGGGTGATCACCTCGTCCATCATTTCGAGTGTTAAATTAGTCCCCTCAGGAACGAAAGCTGCGCCGTAGGCTTGCTTAATTTCAGCCAAAATATTTTGAATTGCCTCCCGATTCATCTGGTCAAACCGCATGGTGTTCTTGCGCCAGACAAAACTATATTTATTGGCATCAGCTAAAATCTTGGTGCCGTCAATAAAGGTGACGTCATCAATTAAATTTTGACGACGCAAGTAGTCAACCAGCTGGTCTAACCCGTCATGGATCAAAGTTTCCAGTTCATCGGAAATCCGAAAACGGCAGATGGTGCGATAAGTGGGCATCTGTTCCTGAGTCAGCCAGCGAGCCGTTAAATTTTCAACCGCGAAGGTTTCAATTCGGCGACTGCTAAAGACACCACGAGTGTATGCGAAAAGAACCAGCTTCATCATGGCACCCAAATCATATTCTCGAGGACGACCGAATAGGTAATGCTCCTTGATTGAGAGTGACTCAACCAGTTCATTAATATAGTAAGCCGGATTATCTTTTTGAACGGTATAGTCAGTAGTTAGCGGTAAAATTGTTTGATCCATGTTATAATTTGTCATGTTGGATTGTCCTTTCGAGGATGATTTCTGAGTATCGGGTGCGACCGGTACTCTTTTTTTCTGTCATTATATCAAAAAAGCAGGTAGCTAAAAATCATTGGATTTTTAACTACCTGCTTTTGAATTAAGAGACTTATGTCACAGCCTCATTTTTTGTTAGGAATAATATTCCGGTAATATTCCGCTAAATAATTCCACCTTATCTACCTATAAAGTTAATAATTGCATATGCTATTGAAACTGTTGCCATCCATGGGTTACTCTAAGTGAGTAGTCACTTTACTTTTTAAGTGGAGGGTATTTAATCGGTAGATAAATAAGCGAACAGGCTCCGGCCCTCGCAACCTGTTTTAAGAGATAAGGAGAGGTGAGAGAAATGGCACAGACAAAGTATTTTGGCGGTATTGATGTTGGTTCAACCACGGTCAAACTCGTGGTCATGGATCAAAACAACCAAACCGTCTTCGCGCGGTATGAGCGTCACTACTCAGACGTTAAAGCGGCCAGTGAAAAGATTTTGCGAGAAGCAATTTCTGAGCTGGGAGCTGATGTCAAAATTGCTTGCACAATTACGGGGTCAGGCGGTATTGGGCTGGCTAATTTACTTCAATTGAAGTTTATTCAAGAAGTGATTGCCTGCACGAAGACGGTGGAAACACTGATTCCGCAGACTGACGTGGCCATTGAGCTGGGTGGTGAAGACGCTAAGATCACTTTCTTTGGCGATTCCTTGGAACAACGCATGAACGGTAGCTGTGCCGGTGGTACCGGAGCATTTATCGATCAAATGGCGACCTTGCTCAAAACGGATGCTAACGGCTTAAACGTTATGGCTAAGGATGCCGAGACGATTTATCCCATTGCCAGCCGTTGTGGGGTGTTTGCTAAAACCGACGTTCAGCCGCTGATCAACGATGGTGCTAAAAAGGCCGATATTGCGGCTTCCATTTTCCAAGCCGTGGTCAACCAAACGATTTCGGGGTTGGCTGCCGGCCATAAAATTCGCGGCAACGTGGCTTTCTTAGGCGGTCCCTTATATTTTATGGATCAACTGCGCTACCGCTTCATTGAAACGTTACAACTGAAGCCGGAACAAGTCGTTTTCCCAGAAGATCCGCAGCTGTTTGTGGCTAAGGGGGCTGCACTGTACGCCTCTGATCAACCGGAAACGACACTGGGAAAATTGCTGGATCAATTACGTAACGGTGACGATTCCGGGATGCACCCCAGTTCTTCTTTGAAGCCGTTATTTGAAGACGACGAT
Organism: Levilactobacillus cerevisiae; assembly: GCF_003946245.1. Taxonomy (GTDB): domain Bacteria; phylum Bacillota; class Bacilli; order Lactobacillales; family Lactobacillaceae; genus Levilactobacillus; species Levilactobacillus cerevisiae. The sequence continues at coordinate 7,854 of NZ_RHNN01000045.1, read as the reverse complement.
GAATTGCAGGAATTCCGTAAACGTCACGCCCAGGCCAAGGTTGAGACCCGTGACTTGGCGACTTATCAGGGCGTTGCCTTCCTAGGCATCGATGCGGGATCAACCACCACCAAAGTGGCACTGATGAGCGACGATAATAAGATTCTTTACACTTATTACGATAATAACGATGGTGATCCGCTGGAGAAAACCAAGATGATCCTCCGGGATATGTACAGTAAAATTCCGGCAGGCGTGACGATCGGCAAAGCGGCCGTTACCGGTTATGGCGAACACCTGATTAAAAATGCCTTGATGGTCGATATCGGTGAAGTGGAAACCGTTGCCCACTACAAGGCTGCTCACTACTTCGATCCAGAGGTTGATTTCATTTTAGATATCGGCGGTCAGGACATGAAAGCCATGACCATTAAAAATGACGCCTTATCGACGATTAAGCTTAACGAAGCCTGTTCATCCGGCTGCGGTTCCTTCCTGGAAACCTTTGCCACTTCATTAAATTACAAAATCGAAGACTTCGCTCAGGCGGCTTTGCTGGCAAAGCACCCTTCAGATTTGGGATCACGCTGCACGGTCTTTATGAACTCGAAGGTTAAGCAGGTTCAAAAAGAAGGTGCCACGATCGGCGACATTGCCGCTGGACTTTCCGTTTCGATCATTAAGAACGCCCTGTTTAAAGTGATTAAAATGCGTCAGGTAGACGATATGGGCCGCCACATCGTCTGCCAAGGCGGGACTTTTTATAACGAAGCGGTGCTGCGGGCCTTTGAAAAAATTGCTGGGACTCATGTGGTTCGGCCAAACATTGCCGGGTTGATGGGCGCGTACGGTGCTGCCCTGATTGCCAAGGAAGGTTACAAGACCGGTGATCAAACCACGTTGCTCTCCGTTGATCAAATGGATCATTTAAGCTTCAACAAAGAATACATGCATTGCGGCGCTTGTGAAAACAACTGTGCTTTGACCATCACCGTCTTCAATGACGGCCGGCGATTCGTTACGGGTAACCGCTGTGAACGTGGTGAAGCCCGTGGAATGAAGCAGCGGGTACCAAAGGATAACGGCAAGATCAACTTAGTTGCCGAAAAGTACAAGCTGCTCTTTAGCTATCGGCCACTGCGTAAAAAGTTAGCTTATCGGGGTACTATTGGAATCCCGCGGGTGCTGAACATGTACGAAAATTACCCGTTGTGGCAAACGTTCTTCCGCAACCTGGGCATTCGCGCGCAGCTGTCGCCTAAAGGAAATGCTAAACAGTATGAAAAGGGCATGGAGACGATTCCTTCCGATACGGTCTGTTACCCGGCTAAGCAAGTTCACGGTCATATTCAAGCCTTGATTGACGGGGGCTACAAGACGATTTTTTATCCAGCAGTGGTCTACGAAGTCGCCGAAAATAAAGCGGCGGATAATCACTTCAACTGCCCGATCGTGCAGTCTTATCCGAACGTCATCCGTAATAACGTGGACGAAATTACTTCTGGCAAAGTGGACTTGATTTCACCATACTTGAATTTAGCCGATAAAAAAGGCACCACTGATAACCTGGTTGATGCCCTGAGCAAGTTTGATATTAGCCGTTCCGAAATTAAGACGGCCCTTGAAGCGGGTTATAAAGCGCTGGAAGACTTTAAGCAGAAAATTCGTGACCGCGGTGAAGATACCATGCGGATGCTGATGACCACCGGTGAACACGGTATTGTACTAGCGGGTCGACCATACCATCTGGATCCGCAGGTTAACCACGGGATTTCCCAAATCATGACGGCTGAAGGCTTCCACGTGCTGACTGAAGATTCCATCGCCCATTTAGGCGACGTTAAAGGCCTGCGGGTGGTCAATCAATGGGTTTACCACTCACGGCTGTACGCAGCTGCCAGAGTGGCTGCCAAGACCCCTCAACTGGAATTCGTGCAGCTTAATTCCTTTGGCTGCGGGATTGATGCTATTGATACTGATCAGGTTGAAGAAATTATGAATCAGTACAACCGGCTATATACGTCACTGAAGATCGATGAGGGCACCAATATGGGTGCGATTAGGATCAGATTACGGTCTCTGAAAGCCGCTGTTAAGGAACGGCAAAACCGGAAGATCTTGCCAATGAAACTGCACGATAGTCCTAAACCGGTGGACTTTACGCCAGAAATGCACAAAAAGGGTTACACGCTGCTCCTGCCGATGATGTCGCCAATTCATCAGCATGGACTGGTTGACGTGGCGTTAAAGGCTTCAGGTTACAACGTGGTCAACCTGCCAATGAACGACCGCAAGTCAGTGGATGTGGGCCAAAAATTCGTTAACAACGATGCTTGCTACCCGGCAATCATCTCTATCGGCCAAATGGTGGAAGCTTTCCAGAGCGGTAAGTATGACGTGGACCATACGGCTGTCATGATGACTCAGACCGGTGGCGGCTGCCGGGCAACGAACTACATTCCGTTGATCCGTAAAGCCCTGAAAGACGCTGGCTTTGGTCAAGTACCCGTTGTGTCACTGTCACTGGGAAACCAGGGTGTGGAAGAGACACCAGGGTTTAAGATGACCCTGCCGCTGCTCCGACGGGTTGCCATTGCCTTTCTGTATGGTGATTTGTTTGAAAAGGTGGTTTACCGTACCCGGCCATACGAAACGACTCCTGGTCAGATCGATCAGATGCACGAAGACTGGCTCAAATTGGTTCGGCCTTCCATCGAAAAGGGCAGTTTCAAAGAATTTAAACGAAACGTCAACGAAATCGTTCAGGACTTCGACACCGTTAAGCTCAACGAAGTGCGTAAGCCGAAAGTTGGTTTAGTGGGTGAGATCCTGGTGAAGTATTCACCAATTGCCAACAACAACGTTGTGCGTCTGCTGGAAAAAGAGGGTGCTGAAGCGGTCGTTCCGGACATTGTCGGTTTTATGAACTATTCGCTATATAACCAGATCTACAAGTACCAGCACCTTGGTGCGTCTGCCAAGGCAAAGTGGTTTGCAGAATTTGCGATGCAAGTGATTAAATGGTGTGAACAGCCAATGCAAAAGGCCTTTGAAGCTTCGAAACGGTTTGAGCCAAGTGAAGCCATCAAGGAAGTCGCTGACGATGCCAGCAGGATTCTGTCACTTGGGAATCAAACCGGTGAAGGCTGGTTCTTGACTGGTGAAATGATTGAACTGCTGAAGAGCGGCGTACCGAACATCATCTGTATGCAACCGTTCGGCTGCCTGCCAAACCACATTGTAGGGAAGGGAATGATCAAGGAGCTTCGGCGTCAATTCAAAGGTGCCAATATTTCGCCAATTGATTATGATCCGGGTACTTCCGTGGTCAACCAGTTGAACCGGATTCGGCTGATGCTCGCCACGGCCAATAAGAAGTTAGCCGCCGAAACGACTAAATTCACAGAAAATCAGCAAGTTGCACAAACACAACCGTCAAAAATCAGCAGTACCGTTAGTGGTCGGTAAATAAAAAGACAGATTAAAATGGGGAAATGCAATGAAACATACTGATGTGGAAACGTTGTTTGCCAACAATATTAAAACGACCAGTTTATCGGCAAAGCAACGGAAAGTTTTACAAGCGAGTTTAACGCTATTTGCTCAAAAGGGTTATGAGAATACCAGTACGCTTGATATTGCTCATTTAGCTGGGGTGTCTGAAGGGACCGTTTTTAAACATTTCAAAACGAAGGATGGCTTGCGTCAAGCAATTTTGAAGCCATTTATTCATGATATTTTTCCCAAAGTGGCAGGTGAATTTTTAGTCACGTTGCACCAGAACCCCTTTGAGAACTTCGAATCGTTTTTAAGGTATGCCGTTAAAGACCGCATGGTTTACGCAATGGATAACCGGCAAGAAATGAAGATCTTTATTCAAGAAATGGTTAAGGATCCGTCGATTATGACCAGTTTGACCAAGCGACTGAGCAAGCTGCTGCAAAGCGGTGTTGATTCCCTGTTCCGTGAGTATAAGGAACGCGGGGAGCTGGTGGATTGGGATTCCATGCGGATCGTTCGAATGGCCAGCGGCGTGATCGTGGGTTATTTGATTCCCAACATCATCATGAGCGATACCCCGTTAGACATCGATAAGACCACGGATGAAGTGTGTGAATTCTTGTTGGATGGGTTGAAACCTAGAAACTAATCAGGAACTAAAACAATCTAAGATTAGTTCTGATATTAATCGATGAAAATCGATTGATATCAGAACTTTTTGTTTACACTGAAAGTGAAGCTAAGGCCGCACATACTCTCTGGGACTTCGAGTCCGTATTTCAAAATGGCATCTAACACTTTCATGGCGCAAATATGGTTTAAGATTGAGGACCTGCGAGGCCGTGTTTAGGAAATGATTTGACACTGTGAAAGAGTTGGAAACTTCAAAAATTGATAAGGAAGCGATACTTTGTCTGATGTAATCGCATTAGATGTCTCAAAAAATCATAGTTACGTGGTTTGGTATCGAGACCGGCAGTGTCTCGATGAATTTGACTGTCCGCATAATCAACCTGGATTTAAGCATCTAAAAAAGGTTATTGATGCAGCTAATGAACCCGTCGTTTATTTTGAAGCGACTGGCGTTTATTCACGTCCAGTTGCGCGTTTCTGTCAAGATAATCATGTCTTGTATGCTTGTTTAAATCCTTTAGAACTCCACCTACACTCTGAAAGTTTGCGGCGAGTAAAAACTGACTCATTAGATGCTCATAAGATTGCCCGTTCAGTTGTAGAAAACCACTATCGTTTAACCAAAACTGGGACCGACTCATATCAAAAATTACATGAGTTAACGCGCTTTTGTAAACAGGTGACCAACGATATCAAGCTTAAACAGGTGAAATTGTATACTGCACTTCAACAGACATTTCCGGAAGAAGAACAACTTTTTACTAGTCGTGTTTCGCAATTAGCCCTTAATGTGATTTGGCTTTACCCACATCCTGATTTTGTTAAAGGCTTGTCGCGGACGCGACTTAAAAATCAGCTCATTACTAATACTGATAAAAATCTATCTAAAGCCAAAGGACTTAAGTATGCAGAAAAGTTACTCGAATTCACGCGACTTAGCTATCCAGCGACGAATGCTGACAGTATCCAAGTGGAAGAAGTTCGCTACTATTGCCAGCAGTTGACGGCATTGACTCAAGAAAAAGCCACGCTGACCAAGCAACTTAAGTTACTTGCCCAACCACTGCCAGCTTTTAATATCTACACCTCTATGCCAGGAATTGGCGACCTAACGGCTGCCCAATTACTTGGTGAAATCGGTGATATCACCCGGTTTGATAATGCTAACCAAATCAATGCCTTTATCGGAATTGATTTAAATCGCTATCAATCTGGTGGTTATCAGCGACAGGATCATATTAATAAGCGTGGCGATCCATACGGCAGAGCGTTAGTTTACATGCTTGTTCGTAATATGATTCGTCAAAAAGCAGCTGCACCTAACCACATTGTTGATTATTATTATCGACTAAAAAAACGACCCATCCCGAAAAGGGATAAGGTCGCTGTAGTTGCCTGCATGAACCGGACACTGAAATGTCTTTACGCTATGGTCTTAACAGGCACAAAGTATCATTACGATACGCGGACTCGAAGTCCATTAATTAACACGGAGTCTTAAGCTCCGACAACTGTATAATAGTTCAATCCACACTCATTTTAAAGGTAATGTAGTGAGGTCTATTTAGTTTACTTAAAATTTGTTGACCGCTTGCAGCCCCCCTAATATGGGTTATAGATCTAACCATGTATAAACTGCTAACATATTTAACCCTTGACTAATCGTAGGAAAGAGAGTGTGACACAACTCGGTAGATTCCAGAATTTAACGCAAAAAAACGTATTCCGTCGAACTTTGTCGGAATACGCTTTTTTTGTGTTAAATGGCCGGAATCTGAGTTGTGGCGCAGGTTTAGACTAGATTAAAGTGTTGAGCAAAAGCAAACTTTAAATTGTCTTTAAGTCAAGAAACCAAATGAAATTTTCATCAATATAGACTTATGTCACAGCTTCAACTATGATAAAAAATAATTTTGACGAGTGTCGGATTAAGCGCATTGTTGTTAAGCAGCCCTGTGCTTGCCAAGTCTAATCACGTTAGTTTGAAGGTAAATCCAATTACAGGTAATCAAACGAGTGTTAATGGTAAAACTACTAAATTAGCAACTATTAAGGTCTTACATAATAAGGCTTTATTAGGTAAGGGTATAGCTTCTAAAAGGGGTACTTTTAAAATAACTCTTAAAGCGCCAATTAAAAATGGTTGGAAGTATACAATTCAAGCTACAAAAAAGGGCTTTGCAGCTAAAAAATATACTGTTACGGCTTTATATGCTTCTACAAAAGCAGATAAAGCTCATTATCAAGATGAAATTCACGACTTGCAGAATATGATTGTAAGTTTACAATCGCAATTAAATGATTTAAAAAATAAACAAAGTACTACGACAGTAGTTAATTCAGATAATGCGCAAACTGCTAATACTTGGTTAGCTTATCAGAAACAAATAAATGCTTTAAAGGATCGAAAGTCTTCGATAAATAATCAATTAGAAGACCAACTTCATGCAGACGATGAGGGCCCATTACTTGCTGCTCAAGCTGACGTTCGTTTTTATGAGCATACCAATTTAAGTGATTTGAATGATTATCTTAAAAATAGTCAAAATGCAGTAATTGCGGATAAAAAGCTCTTAGCGCAAGATCCAAATGACTACATAGCTCTTGAAAATCTACAAACAGACGAAGAGGAAGTAAGCGAAAAACAAAAAGATATAAATACTTTTAGTGAAATAAGTTCTGAAGGTGTAGACACTTATTTAAAAAATGCTAAAACTGAGCAAAGTGAATTTGATAAATTAAATTCAGAGTCAAAATCCCTTGATGAACAAATCGATGAATTACAACGAAAACAAGCAGCAGTATTAAATTCCTTGTCTTAGTCATTATTATTTAGAGTAAGTCACCGTATTCATTAGAATATGGTGTTTTTTGTTATAATAAAAATTTATTATGAACACATTTACTATAAAAAACAGAGAGCGTAAAATAAATCGGCTTATATCAAGCAACAATATTATCCGATTCAAGATTGGCAATCCGCTGGGTTGAAGAAACCTTCCTGGGTCGATCTCGGTAATATTTATCGCTTTCCCAAAGCCGGGCTAAAGTTTAAAGAAATCGGTCATTTAAGTAAGCTAGATCAAAATAAAATTTTAGATTTTACGCTTGACCTAAAATCAAAAAGAAGAGGTAAGGGTCAAAAGATAATTCAACAGCGATCAAGTAAAAGGAAGCACAAAGAAAGTAAAGTAGAGCTTACACAAAGAATTCAAAAACAGTTAAAATACTTTGCTAAATACAATCCAGAAATTAAGCCAAAAAACAATCCTGAAAATAAAAACGATCGGCCTAGTTATTAGGTTGATCTTTTTTTAATTTATCCGGTTTATGGGCGTTGACATAGTCAGCGAATGTTTTTAAAAGTTCTTCGGTTTGTTCGACCGAGAGGTTATTAGCTTGAAAGTACTTTTCTAATAAAGCCCCTTTTTGAATTAATCGGCGAGAACGGGCTTTTCGTGCTTGTCGATTTTCATAATACTTAGATTGGCGTAACTTAAAATCTTCCCGCTCAATTTTTTGTTTTAAACGCGCTTGTTGTTCAATTAGTTTTTCATATTGATTAGGCATGGAATTCCCCATCTCCTATGACTAATGATCTACGGACTTTTCCTTTAAAAACTCGGATACTTTTTTGGATAAGGACTTGATATTGTCATTAGATAAATTAGCATAATCTAAATTGGCTTGACTGATGATTTGTTTACCTAGCCGTTGTTCAATCTTATTTTTTTCGTCCTT
>NZ_RHNN01000044.1 GCF_003946245.1 Levilactobacillus cerevisiae | reverse complement strand
CTCAAAAAAAATTGCCTAATCTCAAAGGATTAGACAATTTTATAAATGGAATTACCAACAACAGTTGACATAGAACCGCTTTTTAGTGAAATCGTGTTAGCTAATACCAGCTCATCAACGTGACGTGGTGGGACCTTGCGGGGTGATTCCCATCAGCCCATGGGGCCCAACAGGTTGCGTTGATAACCAGTTATGGTTTGGTATTGATTTATTCGTATCGACCGTGAGAAATTAAAAACCGACCTAGTTGAAACGGCGTCAGTTACGAAATGTTTTCCTCCCCACTGGGTTCCCCCAACGGTGAAGCATCGCTACATGGTTGTAACGCTATGCGACTAGCACGTCAATGCATTTTGGCTGCATAGTTGCCGAGAAAGACGGGTAACTCTAGCTTGCGTTATCCATTAAGTGGTTGGAACCCAACTGGCGCACGAACGAGTTCGAGAAGTTCAGACGAGTTACGGTCGGTTGCAACACCGACAGCGTCTGAAATAAAGTGGCCAGTCGTTTCCGTTTAAAATCTACCAGTCGAACCTCCGCATCAAGCTACGGGGTCCGGGATAGGGAAAGCTAGAGAATTGTCCTCCTCAAAGCGTCAACCAAGAGGTGTGAACATGCAGTAACTTTCCCACCGGCGAGTTATAACACGATCCAGGATCGTCTAAAAGTTGCGTTGTCATGTTCCTTCACCTCCTGTAGTAAGTCGACAGTGACAATCGTCAGATAAAGTAAAAGCGCTTAGCCACGACCAGCTAAGCGCACAATAAAAAGTGTGTGATTTGGCTAGTCGTTGAGTTTTAGCACTATACGGCGTAGTTAGTTCATAACAGCTACATTAGATCAGGCCTTCTGTTGACCTGAACAGCTGACTCATTGGCGTTTCTCGACGTTTCTGAGCAGTAGCGTTTTCCGTATAGGAGCCTCACCTAACAGCTTCTATTTTATCTATGAATTTAGTATAGCTGGTTTTCACCCACATTGCAAGAAAAAAGCGCAAGTTCTAGCGAATAATAATTATAATAACTAACTATAAATATCTTTATAAACGGTCGGTTGCCAGTTTGTTTCCAGTTTAGAATGATTCTTGATTTCGGCGACAAAACCGCGTATGCTAGGGGTGTGTTAGAAGTTATGAATTGAATGAGGGGAGTTTTTTGATCATGAATTACATTGGTTCTGCGTTACCCGATTTTCAAGTAAATGCTTATCAGGACGGCGAGGTTAAAGCCTTAACGCCCGCCGATTTACTGGGCCACTGGTCCGTCCTGTTCTTCTACCCGGCCGACTTTTCTTTCGTCTGCCCCACGGAACTCGGCGACCTGGCTGCCCACTACGCTGAATTTCAGAAACAGAATGCTGAAATCTACAGCGTTTCGGAAGACACTGAGTTCGTCCACCAAGCTTGGCACGAAGAGAGTGACGAGGTCGGCCACGTGGCTTACCCAATGATTGCGGATCCCGCTGGCGTCTTGGCGCGCCACTACGACGTGCTCGATGCGGACGCTGGCCAAGCTTACCGGGGCGTCTTCATTCTCGACCCCGAGGGCAAGGTGCGTTCATACACCATCAACGACATGGGTATCGGCCGGAACGCTGGCGAAATTCTGCGGACATTGACCGCCGCCCAATTCGTGGCAGAACACGGCGACCGCGTTTGCCCAGCCAACTGGCATCCCGGCGAAGAAACCTTGAAGCCAGGCACTGATCTAGTGGGGAAGATTTAATTGCATAAATGAAAAATGGCGTCCACGAGAATTTTCCGTGGGCGCCATTTGTTGTACCAAGATTATTTCTAATGGGTTATGTTGTGGTGAAAGTCTGTTCAACGACCTCAATGGCCCGACTCCGCTGATTATTGTGTAATGGTCCCGAAATTTGGTTTAAAACAATGTAAGCCGCAGGGCTGGGGAAAATGAGCCAAGCCGTGGGAATTGCCTTAGTGACGGTCTTGGTCGCTTAGGCAATTGCTATCTTTGAGACGCGTTTCTCAGCGGCTCAAAGTAAGTCTGGAGACCGCTCTGTGGCTCCAGACGGGCGCCCACCGCGATTCGGTCTCATTTTCCCCAGCCCGGAGGCACTGTCAGCGCACATCCGTTAAGTCATCAAAAAAATTGCGCAAAAAAAGGCGGCTGCCCGCCCCTCATTGCTACGTTAGCTTACTTACCGTCGGCGATACCCGCGTATTGTTGCGCGTACCAGCCGTCCCAGGTCAAATCCTTCAGTGCACCACTTTGTGCGTAGGCTAAGTTGACCGTTTTCAAAATGGTCAGGAATAGGTCACGCTTGTTGGCGAGCACGCCAGCGGCCAGTTGGTCGGGGCTGAAGTTCAGGTTGCTGTAGATGTACATGTTGATGTCGTTCATCGCGTAATCAACCTTGAACGATGCCAAAATTTCCAGGTCGTTGGTCCGGTAATGCCGTAAATAAAAGTGAACAAATTCCGTCAGCTCTACGTTTTGGGCGTTTTCGTCCAAGTCAGTGATGGTTAAATCTGGATTTTGCAAAATTGGAGACCTCCTCAAAATGTGTGTGTCACGACGAGTATCGGTCAAAGTCGGTCGGTGCCCTTCTTTCATTATATGGCATAGTTGCCGGCGGAGCAAAGAGAACTAGTCGAAAATTCTCGGTTGTGAATAATTTCGGCTAAAGTCCGTGCCAACTGCGCCTCCGGGATGACGGAAAATGGACCGGAACGCTGTGGGCGCTCGCTCGGAGCCGAAGGGCGGTCTCCGAGCTTATTTTAAGCCGCTGAAAAGCGCGTCTAAAAATAGCAATTCCCTAAGTGGCACGGCCCACCACTAAGGGAATTCCCACGGCTTAGTCCATTTCCGCCATCCCTGCGGCTGACACGGCTTTAGCCCGGGAATGCATGGTCACCATTCTTTTTTCCTGCCAAGTGTACGAAGGATTTGTTGACGGCAGCTTTGGACTTAATCGTGAAGGTATAAGTATCACAACGATTTGAGGCTGCCTGTTCAGAACCCACCTACCAAGCAGTTTGATTCTGGCAACAATTATTAACAACGAGAGCCCACCGCAACGGGCCAAACCAGCGTTAGCCGCAGGGAGGGTGAAATGGGTTCAGCCGTAAGTCTGGAGACCGCCATTCGGATCCAGACGGCGCCCACAGCGTTCCGAACCCATTTTCACTCTCCCGGAGGCGACCTAACCGGCACGTTTAACCCATATGCATCGTAGTGTATAATGGTTAGGTAATGTTTGGAAGGGAGTTCAGAGACGATGCGGGTATTGATCGTTGGGGCAAACGGCCACGTGGGTCGGCTATTAATTGCGCAGCTTTTGGCAAAGGGGGATGAACCGATTGCCGGGTTGCGGCCGGAAGAGGACGGCGAGGACTGGGAAGACCAGGGCATCACTGTCCGCCGTATAGACCTCCTAGAGAAGCCTGAGCGGATTGCCAGCACCATGATGGATACTGAGGCGATTATCTTCGCTGCGGGCTCTGGCGGGCGCACCAGGGACGATATGACGCTGCTGATTGACCTCGATGGTGCCGTCAAGACCATGCAGGCCGCAGAAATTGCTGGGGTCCAGCGTTTCTTGATGATCAGCATGCTCTTTGCCGAAGACCGCAACCGCTGGGCCGATCCGCTCAAGCCGCTGTACGTGGCGAAATTTTACGCGGACAACTGGCTGGTCCACCAAACGCACCTGGACTACACGATTGTTCAGCCGGGGGCGCTGTCATTTCATCCGGGGACCGGGCTGGTAAAAAGTGACCCGTTGGCCGTTGGCAGCATTTCCCGCGAGGACCTCGCCCGCTTTTTGGTGGCGGCCCTCCATGCGCCCGCAACGATTGGCAAAACGGTGCCCTTGTTGAGTGGTGACCAGTCAATTAAACAGGTCATTGACCAGTTGTGAGCATAATGGTCGCGTTCGATGGGCTTTCTTGTTAAAATATAGTCAGTAAATGAGACTGCCCGTCAGATTTTTTGCTAAGGAGGCAACGGTTATGACTGAGAACTTAGTATTAGCCCCGCCGGAAGCCCTGGAGTTAGCACACCACCTTGACGAATGGGCCAAATGGCGGCAGACGCAGGACCAGACAACGGCTGACATCGATTGGGAGCGGTTCATTGCCAAGAGCCGCGAAAAGGCGCAGTGGCAAGCGGGTCTCGCAACCGAGATCGACCACTGGGAAAACCTGCACGCGATTCAGCTGGAATTAGAAGATCGCCTAGCGGGGACCACATCAGGTGGCCACACAAGGCAATAGTAAATGTGAAAAATAGCGACACGAAAGGCCCGGGGATTTTCTCCCGGGCCTTTCGGCATTGTAGTGAATCCTTTATATAACAGGTAGCCAGTTCAAAAAATTCAGCCAGTTGAAGCAGCCGAACACCGTGTTAGCCGCAGGGCTGGGGAAAATGAGCCAAGCCGTGGGAATTGCCTTAGTGACGGTCTTGGTCGCTTAGGCAATTGCTATCTTTGAGCCGTGTTTCTTAGCGGCTCAAAGTAAGTCTGGAGACCGCCTTTTGGCTCCAGACGGGCGCCCACAGCGGTCCGGTCTCATTTTCACCAGCCCGGAGGCCCTGCTAACCCGCAGTTAAGCCTTCAAAACTGGTGAATTCAGGGGAATCTTGCTGATGATGGTTGGCATAAAGCTGTGGAGGTCAAAGCTGAGGTCGGTCGCCGACTGCGCCATCCCGGTCAGCACCCAGCGCCGGGTATAGTTCACGGCGCCGTCCACGTAGAACAGGATGGCCTTCTTTTCCGCCAGCGAAATCTGTTGCCGGTCGGTGTGCTGGAAAATGACTCGGGCGTAGTCGCCGGGCAGAAAGCCGTAGAGAAAATTGGTAAACGAGTTCTGGCCAGTGTCCGCGAACGCCGACCGGAAGAAGGCTGGGTGGGCCGCCATATAGACGACGGGTGTGGTGGTGATGCCCAACCAAGTGTATTCGCGGCAGCTTTTAGAAACGGTCCGCATGGCGTCTTCGTAGTAGCTATTGATTAAATCATATTTGTCAGTGAAATATTTATAAAAAGTGCCCCGACTGATGCCGGAGTCCGCAAGAATATCGTTCACGGTGATGGTGTTAATTTCTTGCCGCGTAACCAAGGTGTACACGGTGTTAAATAATTGACGGCGAACATCCATAGGTCTCAAGTCCTTTGCTGGTAGACAAAATAGCGAAATCGTTCATTTGTGAACAAAAATCACAATCTATTCATTCCCAATCATAACGGTTTTTGTTAAATTGAACAAGTAAGGAACATTAATGAACTGAGGAGGATTTCTAATGACCTATAAATTTTTGGAACCGATTACTTTGAAGTCAGGCGTCAAAGTGAAGAACCGGGTGGTCTTGCCACCAATGACCGAAACCATGGCCTTGAACAACGGTGAAATTTCCCGTGACGAACTCCGCTACACCGCGCTACATGCCGGTGGCGTGGGCCTGTTCATCACCCCAGTTGCCTACATCAACGAACGGGCAAAGGGCTTTGAAGGGGAACTTTCCGTGGCGGAAGACCGCTTCATTCCGGGCCTGAACAAGATGGCCACGACGATCCAACAAAATGGGTCAAAGGCAATCCTCCAAATTTTCAGTGCCGGCCGGATGTCCAATTCCGCCATTCTGCGGGGCCACAAGCCGGTTTCTGCCAGCGCTGTTCCCGCACCACGGCCGGGGATGGAGACGCCAGAAGAGCTGACCAATGCCGAGATTGAACAAACCATCACGGACTTTGGGGCAGCGACTCGCCGGGCCATTCAAGCCGGATTTGACGGCGTGGAAATTCACGGGGCCAACACCTACCTGATCCAACAGTTCTTCTCACCTCACAGCAATCGCCGGACCGACAAGTGGGGCGGCTCCGTGGAAAAGCGGATGACCTTCCCGTTGCGCGTGATTGCGGAAGTGCAAAAGGCCGTGGCCACTTACGCTGACCGGCCATTCGTCGTCGGTTACCGCTTCTCACCAGAAGAAATCGAAGAACCCGGCATCCGGATGGCAGACACCCTGAAGTTGGTGGCCAAGCTGGATACCCTGGGCCTGGACTACCTGCACGTTTCCATGGGCTACGTTTGGCGGCCATCGATTAATGATAAGAGTAACAAGACGCCGCTGATCGATCAGATTCAGGATGTGGCCAAAGAGACGCCGCTGATTTCCGTTGGGGATGTCAAGACGCCCGTCGACGCCGAACGCGTGATGGACGATGGCATTGACTTCGTCGCGATTGGCCGCGAAAGTATTCGTGAACCCCACTGGGTCGAAAAGGTCGAGGCCGGCGCGGAAGACAGCATTCGCTACACGCTGCCGTTGGCTGATTTGGATGAGCTGGGAATCGCGTCACCGTACTTCGACTTCCTCCAGATGATGGACATGGGCGGGGCCAACATTGGCTTTACGCCGGCAGTTGGTGCTGTGGTTGAAGGTGACCAGGCGGACGTTGTGTTTAGAAAATAATTTCAAAACGACTCTTCCAGGCCCATGATGGGTAGGAGGAGTCGTTTTTGGTGTAGTCAATCATTAAGAACGGGAAATAACCGGCGACTTAAAATGCCCAACTTCAGCGTAGAAAATGGTCCACCAGCAGACGGCCGCGAAGAGCGTGAAGTCCGCGGCCCAGCCGGATTGGTGCGTGGTCCACGTCCAAATAGCACCAATCGTGGCCAGCACTGCGAAGAGAATCATCCACGGCCGCCGTTTCAGCCAGCGGGTATAGGGGCCTTCCTGCGTCAGCGAATTGGTAAAGACAGCCATCTTATTTAATGCCAAAGCGTTTAGCAGCGCCACCAACAGGAAGATGCCGGTCACGGAGGTCAATTGATCCGCAAACATTAAGACGGTGATCGACACGAAATTGATGATGGTCAGGTTGGTCATCGGCGATTGCATCGCCGCCAGCACGTCCGATTTGCGCAGGGTGGCCGTCATCCCGTGGTCCTCTTTCAGCAGCGTATCCAGCGACAATTGATAGAAGTCGCTGAGCTGCAGCAGACTGTCGATGTCCGGATAGCTGTTCCCCGTCTCCCAGCTCGAAATGGTCTGCCGCGAGACGTGGAGCGCGTCCGCCACGGTTGCCTGCGTTAAGTGTTGTTGTTGCCGAGTCTGTTTCAAACGTTCCCCGAATTCCATGATGGTGGTGCCCCCTCGTAATAAGTATCTTTAGCATAGCAAAATAGCGGCGATTTGCCTAGCAAAGGTTCTAAGCATCGTTGCTGGAGCGGGGATGGTGGACTGTCGAAAAAATATAACAATCGTTATGCTTCCGTGGTCGCGAGTCGAATTGACTGACAACGCGACGGCTATCGTGTACAGTAACAGAAGACCTGAGCACCAAATTTCCGGTTGTGCAGGCAACCTAAAAACCAGATAATCTGTCGCTGATTTTGCCAGCGACCCTGTCCTGCTGGGGACGAAAAATACCAGATAATTGGTCAATGGTTCTGCTATTGACCTAGTCGGCTGGAGACGAAAAACCCTGTAATTTAGTAAGAACCCATGACCGTGATGGCCGTGGGTTCTTTTTTTACCAATATTAAAATTGTTTTTGCTTCGCCGTCTTGGACTCCTGCACCCGGAGCCGACCCACAACGCGGTCGACCCACAGGCTAGCGAGGGTGAACCAGCCAACCGCCGTGAGCGAGCCCAAGAGCTGCGACGTGTCGGGGGAAACCGTGAGCCAGCGCGTGGCGATAAGTGTCGCGGTCACAATGAGATTGCTGATTAGGCTGGGCAGCCAGGCATTGCGCCACCGATATTCCCAGCGCGGCAGGGGGCTGAGCTGTTCCTCAAATTGTTGGAGGTAGAGGTAGCCGATGGTGTTCGCCACGACCGCGGCCAGTAGGATCCAGATGCCAGGATCGCTGGGCAGGAAAAAGGTGAGAATCACCAGGAAGAGGGCGTTTAGCACCAACATTGCCTGGTGAATCGGCCGTAATTTCTGCAAAATTTCTGGCTTCCGTAAATAGTCGCGCAGACCGTCGTCCCCCTTGATCAGCACGTCTAGTGAAATGCCATACAGATTGCTGAGGGTGATGAGACTATCAAGATCCGGATAACTTTTCCCGGTTTCCCAACTAGAAATTGTCTGGCGAGAGACGTTGGCCTGCTCGGCGACAGCCTGCTGGGTAAATTTGTGGGTCGCACGTGCTTCTTTTAATTTTTCTCCGAGTGACATGTGAATTCCTCCCCGTATCATTGCCTCAAGGATAGCAAAAATAACGATTCTTGTCGCGCTAAGTTTGCTTGCAAGGCTGATTTGACAGAGATTCTGGTTGAAATGAGCTATTGGATTAATCAATTGATGTGAAGATAATTGTGTCCTTTTATAACAAAAACGAATAAGCAAATCGGTTTACATTTGCTCAAGTTCCAGGTATTCTAACAATGGAGATTACAGGATAATTTCCGGTTGATCAGGCAACCTAAAAACCAGATAATTTGTCGATGGTTCCTGCCATCGACCCTGTCCGCTGGGGACGAAAAAACCAGATAATTTGTCAATGGTTCTGCCATTGATCCTGTCCGCTGGGGACGAAAAAACCTGAAAGAAAGAGCTGCGGCCATTGTGTGAGCAATGGTCGTAGCTCTTTCTTTCATAATAAGGAGTAGGGATGATCAAGGATAATGGGGCGTTGGTACACAGGATGACAGTTGCGGAAACAAAACGATTTGTTAGAGCGTTGCCAGCGATATTTTCAGCACAGAGGTATATTGAAGAGAATTTGATCGGAAAGATCCGCTATTTCTTTTTCAGGGAGGAGGGAAAAGTAAAATGGTTCGGGGTTCAAGTGGTTGAAAATAATTTTATGCATTTATGTGGCATTAATTACCTAGGTGGACCGAGAAAATTTTGGAAAGCAGTTCAGGTGAATCATCTAGAAACTGACCTAATTAAGATTAAAAATGATGGTACCACCTTTCAAAAGCTACAGGTTGTTTCGTTGCTGGAGGAGCTGAATGGTGGGAACTTGCTAGTTAGTAGTGCCGGTGTTTTATTTAAAGTACGCTACGATCATCTACTCAGGACCAGGAGAAACATAATGGCATTAGCCCTCAACCAGGTTGAGATGTATTATCGTCCAGTTTCGCTATTGAATTTGCAAAAAGACCCGTTGAAATTTAATACACGGGCAACTAAGCTCTTTCGGGTAGTGGCGATTGTTGATGAAGTAATCGCAACTGGTGAATACCATCAGGTGCTATTCGCCAAAGATGGCTACAACTATTGTAATTATTTGCGTGATTGAATATAAAAAGCTCATGACCACAACGGCCATGAGCTTTTTAGCGATAAAAATTAATTTTATTGTTCTTCGTACCAAGTGTAGTGGAAGTTCCCGTCGCGGTCATTCCGTTCGTAGGTGTGGGCACCGAAGTAGTCCCGTTGTGCTTGTAACAAGTTAGCAGGAAGGACTTCTGCGCGGAAGCTGTCGTAGTAAGTGATGGCAGCTGACAGACTTGGAACGGGGATGCCGGCTTGAACGGCCATGGCAACCACGTCACGAATGGATTGTTGATACTTGCCAGCGATATCCTTGAAGTAGCTATCGAACAGCAGGTTGGTCAACTTGGCATCCTTGTCGAAGGCGTCGGTAATCTTCTGGAGGAATTGGGCCCGGATAATGCAGCCGCCCCGCCAGATTTGTGCCAATTCGCCAAATTGCAGGTCCCAGTCGTGAGCTTCGGAAGCAAACCGAAGTTGTTCGAACCCTTGGGCGTAACTCATCAATTTACCAAAGAAGAGGGCTTGGCGAACTTCTTCAACAAACTTGTCCTTGTCGGCGATTTCGGCCTTGCCTTGCTTAGCAGCAGCTGGCAATTCCTTAGAAGCCTTGACCCGTTCGTCCTTTAACATGGAAATGTAACGGGCGTAAACGGCTTCAGTAATCACAGATTGGGGTACTTGAACGTCGAGGGCATCTTCGGAACTCCATTTACCAGTCCCCTTGTTGTTCCCCCGGTCCTTGATGGCATCAACGATTGGCAAGTTCTTGTCAGCGCCTAAGTCATCTTTACGGGACAAAATGTCAGCGGTGATTTCGACCAAATAGCTGTCGAGTTCGCCCTTGTTCCATTCCGTGAAAATGTCAGCCATGTCGTCGACAGAGATGCCGGCAACGTTACGCATGATGTTGTAGCTTTCGTCGATCAGCTCTTCATCACCATATTCGATCCCGTTGTGGACCATCTTAACGTAGTGGCCAGCACCGTTAGGGCCGATGTAAGTGACACAAGGTTTGCCATCTTGTGGCGCCTTGGCAGCAATCTTGGTCAAAATAGGTTCAACCAAGTCGTAAGCTTCCTTTTGGCCACCGGGCATCAGTGAAGGTCCTTGTAAGGCACCCAGTTCACCACCGGAAACCCCCATACCAATGAAGTTGATGCCGGACTTGTCGAGTTCAGCGTTCCGGGCAATCGTGTCGTGGAAGTTGGTGTTCCCACCATCGATCAGCACGTCATGCTTGTCGAGCAATGGTAAGAGTTCGTGGATAACGGCGTCGGTTGGTTTCCCAGCCTTAACCATCAAGAGAATCCGCCGTGGCGTTTCCAATGATTTAACGAAGTCTTCAACCGTGTAACTTGGGATCAGCTTTTTCTCGCTGTGATCCTTCATAACTTGTTCAGTCTTGCTTGCGGAACGGTTGTAAATTCCGACCGTGTAACCGCGACTTTCGATGTTCAGGGCTAAGTTCTTGCCCATGACCGCCATACCAACAACACCAATATTTGCTTTTTGATCTGCCATTAGTAACCTTCCTTTATCTGTCAAAATTTAGGAACGACTTTCCACAAGCTAGTGTAGCATTGAACAATTTGAAAGGGAACTTATTTGACTGGAAATTGGTGAAAAATTATAAACGGTTTCAAACCGAGCGGACAAAATGGTAACGGCACGCGGGTTAGGGCTGTTTATCCTGAAATTGGCGCATGTTGTCGGCCACCTTGGCCAATAACTCCTCTAATAGGGCCTGTTCGCCGGTGGAGAGGTCCGTGGTGCCGACTGCCAGGATGTGTTGCTCATAGGCCTCGAGAGCGGGGCTCATGGCCATGCCTTTGGCGGTGGCTACCAGGGGCCGGCGCTTCTTATTGGTAGCGTCGGTCTGGCGGGTCACGTAGCCGCTCGTGATTAATTTACGCACGGTCCGCAGGCAGGTTGAGGGGTCGACGTGGAGCTGATCGGCGAGCTCCGTCTGGGTGATACCGGGGGCCTCGGTAATCCGCAGCAGGTAGATGAACTGGTTGTTGGCGAGGTCGTCGGCTTGAAAAAGTTGATTCCCCATGGTGGCCGTCACCCGGGCAATCAGGCCGATACTGCGAAAAGAATTTGCCATAATTTCTCCTTTTATAGTTGCATTTGCAATTAAAATGAACGATACTGTTAGAAACAGTATAACACAAGAGAGAAGACGATTGCAGTGAAATGGGAAACGAAATGGTTTGAGGATTTAACGCCGGCAGACTTTTATAAACTTGCATATGAACGTATTCGGACGTTTGTCATCGCCCAGAATCGCGTTTATCAAGAAATTGATGAGACGGATAAGGTGGCCCACCACCTCCTGGGCTACGATGGCGATCAGCTGGTGGCTTACGCGCGGATTTTTACCGAGGGCGACCACGTGACGTTTGGCCGAGCCCTGACGATTCCGGAACGCCGCGGGACCGGCCTGGGTCGCCAATTGGTCGAACAGATTGAGGCTGACATCCGCGCGAATTTTGCGCTACAACCCATCAGTATCGAAGCCCAGATCGACAAACAACATTTCTACGAGAAGTTTGGCTATACCGCGGTGGGGGATGTGTTTAACTTTAATGGGACGCCGCACATTCAGATGACTAAGGCGGGGGTGTAGGTTCAAGGTGTGCGCTGGTGGCTAATTCGTGGAGAACTATGCAAAGCGTATTTCACCTGATAACTTCACAATGCCATTGTGGGGTTATTTTTCTACCATTAGTCAAGTACTAATCCCGGTTTAATCATGTTTCTTTTAGATGTGGTTCAAGTTATCGTTTAGGAGGAGTGTGAGCTGAAGCGAATTAGTACTGAA
>NZ_RHNN01000043.1 GCF_003946245.1 Levilactobacillus cerevisiae | reverse complement strand
CATTCTTTGATTATACAAAAATATCCGTTGCCAGTAATCAAATTCATTTGATTACCAACAACAGATATTTTAGAACCGTTTACTCTTCAGTTTTATTCCCTGGCGTCTCGTTGGCCACGGCTCGCAAGGCCAACTGCCGAATTTGGTCCACTAGGGCGTCGTGCTGCTCCCCAGGAACATCGGCCAGCAGACTATCCGCGACTTCTTGCCGCAGTTCCACAATTTCCGGGTAGAGGGTTTCGCCCCGCTTAGTCAGCGACAGCTCGTAGACCCGCTTATCCGCTCTGGACTGGCGTTTCCGCACATAGCCCAGATTCACCAGCTGATTGACCGCCCGCGTCACGTTGCTGGGATTG
Source organism: Levilactobacillus cerevisiae (assembly GCF_003946245.1). GTDB lineage: Bacteria > Bacillota > Bacilli > Lactobacillales > Lactobacillaceae > Levilactobacillus > Levilactobacillus cerevisiae. Next base: position 12,697 of record NZ_RHNN01000043.1, on the reverse strand, counting down.
AGGTAAGTGAGACTAATCAACTTATCCTGCGTCAGGCGCGGCTGCTCGTGGATTCGCAAAATATAGTAGTACATGCTGGCGTTCAACCGGTACGGCTGGAGGCGCCGGTCCAACGCAATTCGCGTGTAACGGTTGGCAATTGACAGCCATTTTAAAATGTCAGGATCATTGCTACTGGTGACCATGGGGCGCCTCCTTCACTAAATTTACGTGCGCAAGCATATACTAATTTCTGTGAATTGTCAAGCAATCACTAACGTATCCTTGGACCATCAACTGTTACCATTGCTCTCGCCAAACGCCTGCGGCTGCTGGAGATTCCGGCGTCTATGGGGACCGCCTGCGGCCTGTGGAACGGTCCTCCGGCTCGGTTTGAAGCCTGACAAAGACCATCAGGCTTCAAACTCGTCCCACGGTGTAAGCTGAGAAAATCCACTCAGCTAACGCCGTTGTCACAGCTACCTCCATCTCCAGCCTCCTCCGGCTAACACTGTTTTTCATTCCTCACATTTACGTACATCGTTGGTGTAGCGGCTTTCAACGACTATCTAGTTGATCGTCACCAATGTAGGCGATAGCAAGCCTAAATTTGGTTCACTCTCGCCTACATTGAACGCCCTCCTGCTTGTGCTATCCATCTTCTTGGTGGCGATTCCCATGACTATTGACAAGGCAGCGACCATCTTCACCAACACAATACCCTAAGAACTACCCCAAAATTGACCAGAAAAAAAGGCCCAGACGCTAACCGTCCGAGTCTCTCGTTCATTTCTAATAAGCTAGCGAGTTCACGTTCGCCCGCCGTGTCTTGTTGGAGGCCCAGAATGGCACCTTGACGACACCTAAGACCTTATCTTTGTCCACGAAGCCCCAGTAACGGCTATCGTTAGACACGCTCCGGTGATCCCCGAGCACGAAGTATTTACCCTTCGGCACGACCGTCACAACCTTCTTGTTCGCACCCCAACCGGTATTTTGGGACTTTTGCAGGCTAGCTAACGTCCAGTTTCCTGTGCCGGCAGTCCGTTCACTGGTTGAAATGAAGCTCTGCTTGATCTTTTTGTTGTTCACATACAGGTACCCATTTTTGCTGGTCACCGTATCGCCAGGCAGGCCAATGACCCGCTTCACGTAGTTGGTGCCCTTCTTGGCCTCCGGATCTTCACCATGGGCGTCAAAGACAATGACACTCAGATGTTTAACGGATGACTGTTTCCAGGCAAAAACCTTTTCGTTGTTTTGGAGGTTGGGCTCCATGGATGGGCCGTCAACCCGAACTCGGGTAAAGACGAATGATTTAATGGCAAAAGCGATGGCTAACCCGATAATTACGGGAATAATCCAACTCATGACTTCTTTCAATGCTTTCATGATGTAGCTCCTTATTCTCAGATATTAATATATTGTTATCATACACCCCTACCGGCTTCAGGAAAACTTTTTCTACCGGTGGGTACCGTGTATAATCTTACCATTTACTGACTGAAACGCCTACGTTTTCCGCCAATTTAATGTTGCTGTAAGGTTTGCCTACCGCTATTTATCCCCTCAAGCCTATTCCTCCAGCAATCCGACCCGTCTCAGCTGTTTTAGAAAAAATATTCGTATAGCCCTTGACAGTAACTAATCAATCATTTAGTATAGGGACATGCAAAAAAGTTGTGCTTGCGTCAGCCAGCGGATCATCCGTGACTGTTCGGGTGCATTCGCTGCAGTCGCTAGGTCTGCCGGAGGCCATTTGTTAACGCGCCCCGGTTTCTACTAATCCTAGTCAGCGACGACCGTTGGGCAACCAACTTTTATTTTTACCATTTAATTAAATAAATATTTAGTCAACTAAAAAGGAGATCTTCATTTATGAGTAAAAAAGTTATCTTAATTACCGGTGCTTCCAGTGGTATGGGTTACGCCGCCACCAAATTGTTCGCCGAACGCGGCTGGGAAGTCTTCGCGGGTGCCCGCCGTGTGGCCAAGATTCCCCAAGCGCCAAACGTCCACGCTCTGGCGCTCGACGTCACCGACAGTGCCGCTAACCAAGCCTTCGTGACAGCCGCCATTGAAACCGCTGGCCGCATCGACGTCCTGCTCAACAACGCGGGCTACGGTGAGTACGGGCCCCTCGAGGAAGTTAGCCTAGCCAACGTTCGCAAGCAACTGGACACCAACCTCTTAGGGGCAGCCGAACTGGCGCAACTGGTCTTGCCGACCATGCGGGCCCAACGCAGCGGCCGGATCATCAACAATTCCTCCGTCGGCGGCGATTTGTACGCCCCATTAGGCGGCTGGTACCACGTTGCCAAGCACGGCCTGAACGTTTGGTCCGACGTCTTAGACACTGAGATCCGCCAATTCGGCCTGCACTCGGTGGTCATCGAACCCGGCGGCACGGAATCCTCCTGGAGCGAAATCGCCATGCAAAACGTCACCAAGAACCTGCACGAGGACTCCCCCTACCGGCCACTGGTAGACGGCACCATGAAAATGATGAACCGGGTCACCAACGCGGCCTCCTCTGCAACGTCGCTGGACCTCGCCAAGGTCTTTTACCGCGCTGCCACTGACCGGCAACCCAAGCGCCGTTACTACTATTCCTGGAGCGACCGCATGATGGCCCACTTTGCCCGAACCCACGCCGGCACGTTCCACCGGATGATGATGCTGGTCAGCAAGCACCTGGTTTAACGGGCGAGCACCCGCGACCAATGACCCATGAAAAGACAACCGTCGACGTTATCCTAGAAATTAGGGTGACGTCTTTTTGGTGGTCGATCCTATTTTTCAGCTTCGTACTCCCACCACGCAAACTTACCCTTGCAAATTTCGCGCTTTCCAGCAATAATGGAGGAACACCGTTTTTACATAGCGTGAAATAATCTGGACCGCCATTCTGCCCGGCAGAGTCGCGGTCCAGTGGTGTTTCTACCGTCAATTATTATATTTATTATGAAAGGGCTGACTATTTTTGAATCCTACGCTTACTCGACGGCGACAAATCTGGCTGACACTGTTACTGGGAACTGTTAGTGCCACCGGACCCCTGGCCATCGACCTTTATCTGCCGGCCCTGCCGCAAATGAAAATCCAATTTGCCACGAGCGCTTCGCTGATGCAGCTGAGCATCACCGCCTGCCTGATTGGCCTGGCGCTGGGCCAACTGATTGCCGGGCCCCTGTCGGACCAGTATGGCCGCCGCAAACCGCTGATCATTGGTTTCATCATCTTCGGCCTGGTCTCACTGGCCATGGCCTTCATCCACTCCGTGACGCTGCTGATTACACTGCGGTTCATTCAGGGACTCGCGGGCGCTACCGGCCAAGTGCTGGCTCGTGCCGTGGCCCGGGACCTCTTTTCCGGTAAAAAATTAACCCGGTTCTATGCGCTCCTCAACACGGTCAACGGGGTCTTCCCAATCATCGCGCCCATCATCGGGGGCTTCATGATTCACTACGTCGACTGGGAGGCCATCTTCATCCTGCTGGCCATTATTGGCTGGTTGATCGCGCTGGCCGTCGTTTTCGGTCTGCACGAATCCCTCCCCGTTGAAAAACGCCAGACGGGTGGTTTCCACAGCTCCATGCTGAGTATGGGCAAATTGGTGGTCCAACCATCCTTTTGGCCGTTGATGCTGGCCACTGGTTTGGTCTACGGCGGCTTGTTCAGCTACATTTCCGCCTCGACCTTCGTCTTTCAAACAGGCTTTGGCATGGCCCCGCAAACATTTAGCCTGCTTTACGCCTTTAACGGCCTGGGCATTGTGGTCGGCAGCAACTTGCCCGGCCGCCTGGCTGCGCGCTACACCAACCGCCAACAGGTCACGAGCCTATTGACGATTGCGGCGGGCGTCAGTCTAGTCCTGTTGGCCACGCTGCTGTTCCCGGCCAACGTCTGGGTCGTCAGCGCGCTGGTCTTGGCGTTGGTGGTCCTGATTGGGGCGTTGCTCACGTTGACCGTCACCATCATCATGGATCAGGCTACCAGCAATGCCGGTGGGGCGTCAGCCGTGATTGGTCTGTCGCAAAATGCGTGCGGTGGGCTGGCATCCCCGTTGGTGGGTCTCAGCGGAAGTTCTTACGCCGCTATGGCCAGCATGTTACTGGTCTGCAACCTGGGAGCACTGGGCTTGGTTCGCTTCCAAGCTAAGCGCGCCACAACTGAATAGTGCCCAAATAACGCCTCGTTGGTTAGGTATTTACGCTAACCACGGGGCTTTTTTAACCATTTGCAAGTGAATGGGTCAATTTGAATCGACTAACCACAACTTTTTTAAAAAACATGCTACACTGGGGGCACATAAAGCGTTAAGGTCACTCAGCACTTCCACCGCGTCATTAGCCTACAGCACTCCCCCACGGACGCGGGCGCCTGTCCTTAACCTAAGTCAACCCAAGAGATCGGAACATTGTCGTTTCGGTCTTTTTTCGTGCCTACTGAAATTGTCGCTGATTGAACGTCCAAACGCACCTAGAAAGGCCCAGCTAACAGAAATTCAATCCACAAAATTAATTAGAAATTGTCACCTGCGGCTGCCAGAGATTCCGTCTGCTGTGGGGACCGCCTGCGGCCTGAGAAACGGTCCTCCGGCTCGGTTTGAAGCCTGACACAAATCGTCAGGCTCCAAACACGTCCCACGCTGTAAGCTGGTCCCCAGCTAACAGCGTCGACACAGCTACCTCCATCTCTGTCCTCCTCCGGTTAGGCTTGTTCTTCAACATGCCATTGATGTGATCATCGCTGGGCCGGCAACGTTTGTCCGCAATTATCGGTCACAATTTCTGCAGGTAAGAAGTATTCTAATATAGCATTCTCACAGACATTGGCATCTTTAGAACAACTCAAAAGGGCATAACCGCCATCCCATGAACTAGATGGCCATTACGCCTAACAAATCGTTTAATTAACCTGAACATGCATTTGACCATATACCACTAGGCACGGGTCAAACCAGTATCAGCCGTAGGGATGGTGAAAATGAGCTAAGCCGTGGGAATTCCCTTAGTGACGCTTTTTTCTCGCTTAGGGAATTGATATCTTTGAGACGCGATAGTGGCTCAAAGTAAGCCTGGAGACCGCCCTTCGGCTCCGGGCGCTCGCCCACAGCGGTCCGGTCTCATTTTCACCATCCCGAAGGCACCCGCTTTGCTAGTGCCCCCGGCCCCACTGGGTCAACTGGGCGACCACGTTCTTCAAAATCTTAATGCCCAACTGATAGTCCGGTTCGGAGCCCAGCATGCGAAACGCTAGCGTCCAGGCGTCGTGGTACACGCTGACGGTTAGCTGGAAGTTTGGCATTTCACGGTAGGCGCCAGCAAAGTAAATCTGCGTGACCACCGCGCTGCCAAAGTTCAGGCGGGTGTGGTCGATATGGCCAAAGTTAGCGAAAGAGATGGCTGCTTGGGCGCGGTGCTTGCCCGCTAATCGGCGTACCAATTGTGGGGGTAGCGCCCGACTCATGCGGTTGATTTCCACCAACGGCGGCAGGTAGGCCAGTTCTTCGCGCAGCTGACTGATGGTCGCTTGCGTGCGTTGGACCACGTCTTCCAGCCGGTCGCCGTCCTGCACGGTAATCGGGATCGGCATCTCACTGGTCAGGTTCGCCACTTGTACCACGTTGGTCGCGGCGACCGGGCTGTGCAAACGCAGGTCGACCTGGTACGGAATCACCAACCGTTTTTCGCCGGTCAACGCGAACAGTGCTAGCGCATAGGCTGACAACAACACGGCGTTCATCGTTACATTTTCTGCCTGCGTGCGTTGCCGCAGTCGGTGACTTTCCACTTGCGGAATCGTTGCCTCGCCGCGGTGATGGTGGACATCCCCACTCAGACTGGGAAACGTCTCATCGGAATTACCATTCAACTCGGGTAGCGCCCGGTGGGGATGGCGTAGGTGGGGATGGCGTAGGTGGGCTAAAATTTTACGCACACTACGCTCGTTGGTGAAGTTCGCCAGGTCTTGCCCATCGTAGGCCGCTGCCAACAGATAGAGGTAGTGCTTAAACCCCTCCCCGTCCGTCAACAGGCGACTCATCGCTAAGCGCAACGCGTCGTAGTCGGGATGGTGAATGACTTGGATTTTTAATTGTGGGCCCGCCAAGACGTCTAGCCGAACGCGACCGGGATCGTGGCTGACCGTATACTCCTCAATCACTTGGTTCAAGGAATTCGCTTCAACTTCGAAACGGTTCCAGCGTAAATTATAGCGGCCCAAGACTTGGGGGACCACTGTTTGGGTGATAGCGACGGCATCTTGTAAACGCGCCACATCAATGGGGTGCGTCAGGCTCAGTGTGCACTCGAGCAGCGGATACGTTTCCGCCAAATCTAGCGTTGGCATCAGGTCCAACGGTTCACCATGATAGATCATGAAAACACCCCTCCTTACGAATTTACCCATAGTATAGCAACCTCCCGCGCCCCGCTCACCTAATTCGCAGAGATATTGGCAAAAATTAATAAAGCTGTAACCTGGCGTGACTGGCTATCGCAGTTTGTGAAATTGTCTGTTAGAATGGAAAAAGACATTTCCTGTTTTGTGAAGACAGGCTCCTAATGACTAGCAGTCTAGCCAGCACGGCTTCACAATCTGACTAAAATTATGAGGTGACATTCTTTGACTAACTATTCATCGACCCCCGTGTCCTGCAACGCGACACTGATTGTAACCAGCCACCGGGTCTTTCAACCGGATTTAAACGAACACGAATCCGTCTTTGGCGGTAAAATTTTATCCCTGGTCGACGACAGCGCATCCGTCGCGGCCGTCCGGCTGACCCACAAAACTGTGGTGACCGCCTCATTTGACCACGTGAGCTTCTTAAAACCCTTCCACCTAGACAACTCCATGTACCTGGAGGCTTACGTCACCGGGACGGGCACCCGGTCGTTAGAAGTCTTCGTCAAAATTATTGGCGAAAGCCTCACGACTGGCGAGCGGTTCGTCGGCTATACCTGCTTCATTACCTACGTGATTGAAGACCCATCGTCGACCACCCCGCTGCCCCCAGTAAAGCCCATCACGGATGAACAACGCTACATTTGTGATGGCTACGCCAAACGGAATGCACAGCGGAAAGAACGCCGTAACGAGCAGAAAGAATTGAACGCCCACGTCACTACGAATTCACCGTGGCCCATCTAAAATGTTTCATGTGAAACATCGCGGGCTAGTCCGCAGAAATGAAAGGACGTAGCTGTTATCTCCACGATAACGTCTACGTCCCTTTTGCGCGCCCCAAAAACATTGGTTGACCCAGCCACCTTATTAACCGCTCACCAGCGCGGGTGAATCGGCAAGTGTCTAGCCCCTATTGCGACCGCATTCAACACTAATCTTCTGTTTCACGTGAAACATCCGTCCAGTCCGTCGCCAGAATGCCGTACGAATACAGGTCGATCCAAGAACCATCCTGATAGACGCCCTCGCGGTTGATACCTTCGCGGACGAAGCCCACCGCCTGGTACGCGTGAATCGCTGAGAGGTTGTTGGCATTGACCTCCAGGTTGACCTTATGCAGTCCTAGCTCGTTAAAGGCAAACGCCAGAATTGCATTCAACGCATCCTCACCGTAACCCTGGCCGCGGTCGCTAGCCACTGGCAAAGCAATGCCCAACGAGGCCCGCCGATTTTTGAAATAGACATCATCCAGCATTACCCATCCCAGCAGGCCGTCATCCGCGTTGGCCCGAATCATGAAGAAGAATCGCTCATTGTTGTCAGGATCCGCCGCCAATTCACTGTACTCCGCGGCCGTAAAGGGATGAAACGCGTCGGCTGATAAATTCCGTAGTAAGCCCGGTTCCCACTGCGTATCCTGGAGCCACTCCGCATCCCCGTCACGCATTTCCGTTAAATGTACCAAACTGCCCTGTACCACGTCTTTCATCCTGGTAGCCCCCTTGTATTTCTTCCTACTCTACCACAGGTTGCCAGTAAGCCAAAATCCTTGGCGCACCTTTCAAACTGGCCTATACTAAACGCAACCATTGAAGGAGGAGAAACTTTTATGAAGATAACTGTTATTGGTGCCACGGGGATGGCCGGATCGGCCATTGTTGCCGAGGCCTTGAAACGCGGTCACACCGTTACGGCCTTAGCCCGTTCAGCGGAAAAATTAGCGGCCCTACCCACCAGTCCCAACTTGGCAACGCGCACGCAGGATGCCTTTAGCCTGACGACGGCCGACCTCGCCGACAGCGACGTGGTAGTTGACGCCTTCGCCGCCGCACCCGCCCAAGCCTATTTGCACGTCGACTTGGCTGCTCACCTGATACACCTGTTGCGGGAGACGACCTTGCCACGGGTCGCCTTCATCTTAGGCGCCGGTAGCCTCCACACCGGCGACGACCGCCACCTGTTCGTCCACGACCTCGAACAGGATCCGCACGCGGCTAGCTTCATTAGCGTGCCGCAAAACCAGTTGACCGAACTGAACTTTCTACGCGCCGTGGATAACGTGAACTGGTTCGGCGTTTCACCAGCCGCTAATTTTCATCCAGGTGTGGCAACCCCTGCTCTGCTAGGGACCGACGACTTATTGTTCAACGCCGCCGGGGACTCCGGTACCAGCGCGGGCACCATGGCGGTTGCCATTTTAGATGAACTCGAACAACCGCAACACCACCAGACCCGTTTCACGGTGGCCGATCACTAAACAAACTCGCAACGCCGGCATATCATCTGTCGGCGTTTTTTGGTATGCTAGTCACCGTTAAGACTCTGACATAGAAAGTTGCGATTACTTTGAAAACAAAATTAACTTGGCGGGAGATGCTGTTCATTGGCATGATGCTGTTCGGCCTCTTCTTTGGCGCCGGCAACCTGATCTTTCCCGTCTACCTCGGCCAACAAGCCGGGAGTCACGTGGGCGCCGCCATTGTGGGCCTCCTGCTGACCGGGATCGGCCTACCACTGTTGGGGGTCGCCGGCATTGGGCTGACCCGGAGCGAGGGCGTCTTCGACCTGGCCACCAAGGTCAATCGGCCCTTCGCCTACACGTTCACCGTTTTGCTTTACCTGACCGTGGGACCCTTCTTCGCTCTACCGCGGCTGGCGACGACCTCATTTCAAATTGGGCTCGCACCGTTCGCCTCGACTCGCCACCAAGGCTTGGTGCTCGCGGTCTTCTCCGTGCTGTTCTTCCTGGTCGCTTGGTGGCTCGCCCGTAATCCTGGCAAGCTGATGACCTACATCGGCAAATGGCTGACGCCACTCTTCCTGGTTCTGCTAGGCCTCCTGATGCTGGCGGCGTTCATCAAACCCATGGGCGGCTTCAATGTGGCAGCTCGCGGTGCCTACGTGACGCATCCCCTGGCCACCGGTTTCACCGAAGGCTACAACACGTTGGATGCCCTAGCCTCACTGGCATTTGGTATCATCGTCATCGATAGCATTCGCGCGTTAGGCGTTACCGAGCCTGGTCAAATCGCGAAAGACGTGATCAAGGCCGGTGTCATCTGCGTGGTCTTGATGGGCATCATTTACGCCCTGCTGGCTTTGATGGGGACCATGAGTCTCGGTCACTTCGCGGCGGCGGAAAACGGCGGCATCACGCTGGCACAGATTGCCAACGACTACTTTGGCGTCTTCGGCAATCTCCTATTAGCCCTGATTGTGATCATTGCCTGCTTGAAAACGGCGATTGGCTTGATTTCGGCCTTTGGTGACACGCTCCACACCCTGTTTCCCCGCCTCTCTTACGTGGGCCTGACAATTGTGGCTAGCGCCTTGCCCTGCCTGTTCGCCAACGTGGGTCTGACCAAATTGATCAGCTACTCCACGCCCGTTCTGATGTTCCTGTACCCGCTCGCCATCGTGCTCATTATCCTGGCCGTGCTTTCCCCGTTGCTGGGGACCGGTCGCTGGCTCTTTGGCCTGGGCATCCTCTTCACCCTGATTCCGGCCTTCTTCTCCGCCGTGGCGGCCTTACCCGCTGCTTGGCAACGTGCCGGGTGGGCGCAAGCCATTCTCCACGTCAATAACCAACTCCCATTAGCGGCCCAGGGATTTAGTTGGGCCGTCCCCGCACTGATTGGCTGCACTGCCGGTTGGCTGCTAGGGCGCGTATTTGAACGGAAGGTTAATTAATTAAAGAAATATGAGCGTTTACCCGCCATTGAATGAGAAAATCTGGTAAAATAGAAACAAGCTATAATTGAATTTTCATTCTCTCATTTAATGAAACGAGGTGCTCCGGATGACTCAAGTACGTTACCCTGCTACCCCACTTAAAATCGGTGTCATGCTGTTAACCATTGTGATGCTGGTTGCCATGTTACTCGTCAGTAATCCCGTTGTTGCGGCTTTTCTCTGTTTTAGCTCGCTGATCACAGCGATGCTCCACTTCAATGTTTTTGAAACGACCGCTGATGCCAATCCACTTAATCGGATTGACCTCGGCATTCAAGTCACTTATCTCGTTTTGTCCATCATCAAGGCGTTTGTCCTGGGTGGCGGCTAAGTTGCGGGTCCCATTGCCCTTTCCGGTAGTGAGGCCTTTTTATTTGCCTTGGGTTTAGACTTGTTAAGAGATGTTCTCCCTTCGCCTCCGGGATGGTGAAAATGAGACCGGGGCGCTGTGGGCGGCCGTCTGGAGCCTAAGGACGGTCTCCAGACTTACTTTGAGCCGCTTAGTACGCGTCTCAAAGATACCAATTGCCTAACCGGCTCCCGCCGCTAAGGCAATTCCCACGGCTTGGCTCATTTTCACCATCCCTGCGGCTGACATTGTGTTAGCCCGGCAACCGTTCTGATTGATATCATCTTCCTATCGCTACCGCTAATTACTGCATTTGATGATTCCACTGGCATCTAACCGATCAATAAATTGGCATCCTTACCGCCCGACCCCGCCTTCAAATCAGCATCCTCCCTACCCAGCAACGCCCCACACACCTCAACTTTTTTCACCCCACCGCTGTTGGCTGCGGCCAATCTATGCTACACTCAGAAAAAACATTCTGAAAGGCGGCTCCCATGAAAAAATACGCAATCTTTGACCTCGATGACACCCTCCTTGACTTTACCCGCGGGGAAACGGAGGGCGTCACGGCCATTTTTAACCAGTATGGCGTGACCGACGTTGCGGCGGCCATGACCACCTACCTGACCATCAATCACGACATCTGGCACCGCATCGAACAGGGGGCCGAACGCGGGCCGCTCCTGGACACCCGTTTTGCCCGGACCTTCGCTACCCTCGGAATGCAGGTGGACGGCGTGGCCTTAGAGGCCAAGTACAAGGGCATGTTGAACCACAACTACTACACGTTGCCCGGTGCCACGGCCTTTCTCACTGGGTTGGCCCAAGCCGGCGTCACCCTGATTGCCGGGACGAACGGGACCAAATCCGTCCAGGAAAGCCGACTGGCTGGGTCTGGGATCACCCGGTTCTTTGACGACGTCTTCATTTCAGAGGATGTAGGCTACGACAAACCTGATTCCCGCTTCTTTGCGCCCATTTTTACCGCCTACCCAACGCTTACGCCAAGCAACACCCTCATGATTGGCGACAGTCTGCGTTCTGATATTCAAGGTGCCACCAACGCAGGATTGGCCAATGTCTGGTTCAACCCCCACCACACGCCAAATAGCGCAGCGCTACAACCTACTTATGAGGTAGATTCCTACGCTGCGCTCACTAAATTAGTGTTGGCCTAACCCCACTCCATCTTATCAATTGCGGCGTCATTAAATCGGCGCTGGGTGGGCGTGAGACGTGGGCTGCTGGCCTCTTGAGGTGCTTGTAAAAAGGCTAATTCTGCCATGGCCTCCCACTCGCGCTTAGGAATTAGCACGGCGGCCTGTTCGTCGTCGCCATCGGTTGGTGTAATCACGATGGTCTCCTGTAGCTGATGAACGGCAGCTAAAATGATATCTAAATCCTGTTGTGCGGCTAATGGTGTATATTGTTTCATGTTGTGCTCCCCCCAATTAGAAAACGCCCGCTAGCGAGGCTGTTTTCTGACGTTAGCGGGCGACAAACTCTAACATAACTGATCTAACGGTCCGTGATGCCAAGCAACGTGCCCAAAAGGACGGCGCCCAGTAACAACTGGCTACTGGTCAAATACCAGGCCTGACGCTGCCATAAGCGGCGCAAGGCCGCGGGATACTGGCGGTGGCGGCGTTGCTGCCAGCTCACAATCACGGCCACCAGATCGACCGCTAGCAAGAGGCCAACGACCCGTGCATTCAACCATGACGGCTGCCACAACCCAACCATCACGTATAGCAGGCCCAAGTACAGTAGGCCGTGATAAATGATGCGGTTGCGCGCTACCTGTCCGCTCAGTTGGCCGTGGCGGTGGCGTAATTGATCCAGCATCCGGTGGTGTTCCCAGTGACTGGCCAGCGTTAGAATAATTCCGATAACTAACAAACTTGTTTGCATGTTAAGCTCCCCTTGTTTCAACCGGTAGGCTCGCTACCGGTTGCCCCGAATCATGTTGCCCCAGGAATAGTTTACCGGAATTAACGTCGTAGCGCAAAGTTCCTTGCCAGCCCAACGGTATCCGTTTGGTTCAGCTTGTCTCTCGACTGCCTTAAGTCTACCGAACATTTATTGTCTTTATGCAAAGAACACGTAAAAGTTGTGTATATTAATTGATGATTCATTAATATCTGGGAGTGTCAAATTTTTTGTGTAAATGGAAGTCCTCTCCCATTAGCTAGCTTCTAATACATGGATTCTAACGTATCT
>NZ_RHNN01000042.1 GCF_003946245.1 Levilactobacillus cerevisiae | reverse complement strand
GCTCAATTTTTTGTTTTAAACGCGCTTGCTGCTCGACTAGTTTTTCATATTGATTAGACATGGAATTTCCCCATCTCCTATGACTAATGATCTACGGACTTTTCCTTTAAAAACTTGGATACTTTTTTGGATAAGGACTTGATATTGTCATTAGATAAATTAGCATAATCTAAATTGGCTTGACTGATAATTTGTTTACCTAGCCGTTGTTCAATCTTAATTTTTTCAGCTTTAATCTTTTGATTAAGCTGTTTTAATTTAGCTTCTTGTTTTTCTAAGTTGCTTTGAGACATAACGATCCCTCCAATCATATTAAAAATAATCACCGACACTATATCATACAGAGAATGTTAAGTCAAAGTATAAAATTTGAAATAGCGAAGCGGAAGGCATACACTAAAAGTAAATTCAGGAGAATCAGCAGACCGAGTTAAACGAGGTCAATGCGCACTTACACCCCACTAAATTATTGTGGGGTAAATCGTGCTAAATCTTCGTATCAGAAGTCGCCGATGGCGACAACAAAGTCAAACCCATAAACCCAAAGAAAGGTGGTGACCGACATGGCAATTTTTCACATGAGCTTTAGTAATATTAGTGCTGGTAAAGGACGAAGTGCGATTGCCAGTGCCGCTTATCGAAGTGGTGAAAAGCTATTTGATGATAAGGAAGGTCGCCGCTATTTTTATGCCCGCTCGGTTATGCCAGAAAGCTTTATTTTAACCCCCAAAAATGCACCAGAATTGGCCAGTGATCGAGAGCAGTTGTGGAATGAAGTTGAAAAGAAAGATCGTAAATCAAACTCACGGTATGCAAAAGAGTTTAACGTGGCTTTACCGGTAGAATTAAGTGAATCCGAACAGAAAGAATTACTGACAAAATATGTGCAAGAAAATTTTGTTGATGAGGGCATGGTAGCCGACGTGGCAATTCATCGCGACCACCCAGATAATCCGCACGCTCATGTGATGTTAACCAATCGCCCATTTAACCCCGATGGTACTTGGGGACAGAAAACAAAAACCGAATACATTTTAGATAGTCATGGTAATAAAACTAAGACCCCTGCAGGGAATGTGAGAAACCGAAAAATTTGGTTGGTTGATTGGGATAAAAAAGAAAAAATCAATCAATGGCGGCACAATTGGGCGGTTAGTGTAAATCAAGTTTTAGAGCAAAAAAATATTCCCGATCGGATCAGCGAAAAATCATTTATCGAGGAGGGAATAGATGATACACCAACTCAACATGAGGGAATCAATAGTAAGCGGCATGAAAGAAAAGAATTTAACCAACAAGTTAAGAATTATCGTAAGTCCAAAGCTGGCTATAAAAACAACCAAGAAAAAGTAATTAATAGAGGTCATTTAGATAGCCTAACTTAAACTTGAAAGTATGAAGACAGACTGATCCCTTGGTATCACAGGGCATATTTTAATTAATTTAACCATTTAGCTTGCTGTTAACAGCGAAACTAACCGTTTCGGCAAAAATGTGAAGAACTGATTCATCATCTGAATAATTTGGGCTCTTCTTGCATAAACTTCATGATTAATAATCGTTTTTAACGAATTTAGAAGCCATACCAGTGCTTGAGACAACTCAATATCTGGCATGGCTTCGTTCATTATAAAGAATAAATCCCCAATGGTGCGATCATCCTGATTTTGCCGTTCCTGCCAAGCTAATAGGTCATAAGTCATCATGACAATTGCTAAATGCCCACAAAGCCCGTCATAATTTTGAACTTGTGATTTGTCGAGCCGCAAGTATTGCTTGGCAACTTTAAAGTAATTCTCAATTTGCCATCTTCGGGCGTATAGTTGAATGATCTCTTGTGGCTGAAGGCCTAACTGAGTCGTTGCCAGTACTAGGTAGTCATCTTGACGGGCCCGATTAGCCACAAATACCAAGCGAAGCTTGAATTTTTGGTTCCCGACGTGCGCTTCGACAAAGCAGCTGTATTGATAAGCTTGCTTGGGTTGATATTTTGAGGCCTGCAGTCGCTTGTATAATGCTTTAACTGAATATTGCCGTCCGCGATATTGATAGTAAATTTTGCTGGACCGTTTAAGCATGCCCACGCCGTTTAATCCCAACTTGGTTAATTCATAGAACATTTTTGGTGAGCTATACCAGCTATCAAATAACACATAGTCAGCTAGAACGCCATTTGCGAGGGCTTGCTTGACAAGTTGCAATGAAACGAGGTTCATTTTTTGCTGTGCTTGGCGACGTCTCCGGCCAGCAATTGTTCGTTGATCGGTTGTTTTAGCTGATTTTCCAAGGACGTTTTGTGGCTTCTTGGAAGACATTAATGCAAAGTTGATCGGTAAGAATGTATTGGCGTCACTCCAACCCAAAGTTAAAGCCCGGTATCCCTTAATATATAACTGTTTGTCATGGTCAAAGACTCGCGCTAGTAATTCGGTTTGGGTGGCGTACTCACGGGAAAAGAGTGTATCGTCAATGATCAATGCTAACCGCCGCCGGCGGTCAATAAACGGTCGTAAATGCTTGATTAAATGACTCCCAACTTGACAAATCAAGCGTTGCCAATTGATCCGGCCATCGTTCAAATTATTTCTGACGGTGCGACTGGTAAAGTTAGGTGTTTCATGGGCTCGATAAAGCGAGCGTCCCAGGAACTTTGTCGTGAGCAGCCATTCAATGACCTTCATCAAGCTGATTTCTGAATGCCGGCGATAATTCACCAACTTGGTGAGTTTAGATAGACCAATGAGGGAAGTAAATTGATGAACAATATTGTGAAGCTCGTTTTCTGTATTTTTTTGTCTTATAATATTCATGACGTAAGTCTCCTTTGTATCTTGGTTTTGGTCGACTAAAGTATACAACGCAGGAGAGCTTGCGTTTATTTTTTTGCCAAAAAAGCCAATAACCACACGCCTTTGGCGTGATTATTAGCTTTCAAGTTTCAGTTCTTAGTTTTATCGGTTATTACGCCATTAACCAAAATAGTTTGAATTTCAAACTATTTTAGGTTATGATGTGAGATGTTCAAAATTTGGACATGGATGAAGTGAAATCAACCAAATTTTTTTGACAATTTAGTTCGAAAGTCGAATTAATCTGGCGTGATACTTGATCAGTTTTGCAACCGAAAGGAAGAAAGCAATGAGTGTATTAGATGCAGCTAAAATTATGGATCTAATTCCCAATCGATATCCAATTTTGTTTATGGATAAAGTCGATGAATTAAATCCGGGTGAATCGATCGTTTGTACCAAAAACGTCACAATTAACGAGGAATTTTTCCAAGGCCATTTTCCTGGAAATCCAGTTATGCCCGGCGTATTAATTATCGAGTCGCTTGCTCAAGCAGCTTCGATTTTAATTCTCAAGACGGAAAAATATCGTGGCAAGACAGCTTACCTTGGTGCCATTGATAATGCCAAATTCAGAAAAGTTGTTCGTCCGGGTGATGTTTTGAAGCTACATGTTGAAATGGAAAAACAGCGTGACAACATGGGTAAAGTTAAATGCGCTGCCAAAGTTGAAGACAAAGTGGCTTGTTCCGCCGACTTAACGTTCATTGTTCCAAATCCAGATAAAAAGATTTAGACCGAGAGTGAATGAGGAGATTTAATGAATGAATTCGACGAGTGATGAAATTAAAGATGATTACAATTTCATAAGTGAGGCTTTGATAGATATTTATGATCAGATAATGCGAATTGAAGAGAGTGAAATTCGAAAGAGTCGATTTAAGGACATCACTGCAAAAGAATTGCATCTTATTCATACAATTGGCCTTCATGATCGGAAAACAACTTCAGAAGTATCACGTGTTTTGAAGTTAAGTAAAGGGACGTTAACTGCCAATCTTAATAACCTTGAGAAAAAAGGCTACATCATTCGAATGATTAACCAACAGGACCGTCGGATTATCAACCTTGGGCTGACGAGTAAGGGCAGATTGCTTTATCGTGCCCACTATGCGTTCCATCGCCAGTTGGTTGAAAGTTGCTTAAAGGGATTTGACGGATCCAATATTCGAAAGATGCGGCAGGCATTGGTTAACGTTGAGAAATTTATTGACGAGGTTTCATCAAAATGAAATTTGAAGATTTCAAAATAGTAGCTACGGCGAGTCAAGTGCCTGAGCGAGTTGTTGATAATCATGAACTTTCAACGATGATGGACACCTCTGATGAGTGGATCGTTAAGCGAACGGGAATTAAGCGTCGGCATATTGCCGTTACTGAAACTACAAGCTCACTTTGTACCAGCGTTGCTCAGCAATTACTTGCTCAAAGCGAACTGCAGCCTGACGATATTGATTTGATCGTTGTTGCAACCATGTCACCTGATTATTTAACACCTTCTACCAGTGCAACTGTGCAAGGAAACATTGGTGCTACTAAGGCGATGGCGTTTGATATTGATGCAGCCTGCTCAGGGTTTGTTTATGGATTGAAGCTAATTCGGCAAATGCTGATGGCAGATCATAAAAAGAATGCCATTTTAATTGGTGGTGAAACGTTAAGTAAGCTTTTGGATTGGTCTGATCGATCCACTGCCGTTTTGTTTGGTGATGGTGCCGGTGGGGTTTTGGTTACGAACGAGACAACTGCTGATGGGTCATATCTTGCAGATAGTATGACAACCCTTGGCAGTCTTGGTGGCTATTTAACGGCTGGTAAGACTGGTCAGCCATCACCATTTTCATCAGATCATCAACCATTCAAGCCGTTCTTTAAGATGAATGGTCGGCGTGTTTATCAATTCGCGGTTAAGAATGTTCCCGATTCGGTTAACCATGCATTATCGGTGGCTAAATTAGCACCGACAGATGTTGACCACTATGTCCTTCATCAAGCGAACGTTCGAATTGTCGAGCGGATTGCGGATGAACTCGAGCTGCCAATGACCAAATTTCCGGTTAACATCGGTGAATTTGGGAATACCGCAGCTGCCAGCGAACCGATCTTGTTGGATCAGCTAGTAAAACACAACATTATCAAACGTGGCGATACAATTGCGTTAAGTGGCTTCGGTGGTGGCTTAACAGTTGGAACCATGTTACTGACTTATTAACGATATTGCTCATAGAAAATTAATTAATCAAATTAAAAACAAACAACTATATTGGAGGAAATTAATGATGACTAAAGAAGAAGTATTTAACAAGGTAAAGGATATTATCGTGGACCAATTGGATGTTGATGCAGACAAAATTAAAGAAGACACTAATTTCAAGAATGATCTTTATATTGACAGTTTGGATATCTTCGAAGTTGTTGCCAAAATTGAAGATACTTATGATATCGAAATTGAAACTGACGAAGGTATGGAAACTGTTGGTGGTTTGGTAGATTACGTTCTTAAACAACAAACTAAGTAGGTTGATACTTTGAGATTAAGTTATTTATTTAGCGGTCAGGGAAAACAATTTCCCGAGATGGGGCAGGACCTTTACCAACAAGAGGTAATTTATCGTCAAACCATTGAGGAAGCTTCTGCTGCACTTAATATGGATTTGAGTAAATCAGAGGTTATGGATGATCCCAATAATGTCCAGGTCGCCATTGTCGCAATGAGTACCGGTATTTTTCGGATTCTTGAAAAAGAATTCGGATCACCAGTGGGCGCTGCTGGATTGAGCCTTGGCGAATATAGTGCAATTATAGCTGCTCGTGGTGTTCAGTTTGCTGATGCGCTAAAGCTGGTTCGTGATCGTTCTCGCTATATGGATAAAGCAGGAAAAGATCATCCGGGTAAAATGGCAGCTGTTCTTAAGGCAAACGCTGATTTAGTCCGTGAAGCCTGCCGGGTTGGTGCTCAAGCAGGTGATATTTACCCAGCTAATTTTAATACCGATTCGCAGATTGTTATCGGGGGTACACAGGCCGGTTTGGACGCAGCAACCACTTATCTTCATGAACATGGGATTAAGCGGGTTGTTCCGTTAAAAATGACGGTTGCTTCTCATACTCCGTTTATGCAAGAAGCAAGTGATTTATTAGCTGATCGAATTCAAACTGTTGACTTTCATGAGTTTAAGTTTCCTGTTATTAGTAATACAACAATGACCCAATTTGATGTTGCCAATATGAAACAGACGCTGGTTGATCAGTTGGTTAATCCGACCCATTTCATTGATTGCCTCAAAGCCTTAGTCAATTTGGGCAGTGATACGATGATTGAAATCGGTCCGGGTGATACGTTGATGAAGTTTGCAAAATCGTTATCAACTGTTGACACACTACATATTGATAGTGTTAAGACATTGAATGATGTCAGATCAAATGTAAAGTTGGTGAAATAATGAGTGAAGCAAAACAAATTGCATTAGTAACCGGTGCCGCAAAGGGGATCGGATTAGCGATTGCCAAAAGGCTTTCAAAAGATGGTATGACAGTTGTTTTAAATACGCACCATGCTTTAGATGATGATGTGAAGCAGCAATTAAGTGATCAGGGAGTTACTTTTGATAATTTGGTTGGCGACGTGGCCAACGAAGATGATGCCCAAGCAATGATTGACAGTTTGCTGGAAAAATATGGTCAAATTGATGTTTTAGTAAACAATGCGGGCATTAACCGCGACAAATTATTGAGCCGCACTAAGCTGTCGGATTTTAAAGCAGTTATTGACACAAATTTAATTGGCGCGTTTAACATGACCAAGTTTGCAATGAAGTCAATGCAAAAGAGTCGTTCTGGTGTCATTGTCAACATTTCCAGTATTTCAGGCTTGCATGGTAATATTGGGCAGGCTAATTATTCCGCTAGTAAAGCTGGACTAGTCGGTTTGACAAAAACAGCCGCTCGTGAAGGGGCTTTACGTAATATTCGTTGTAATGCTGTTGCTCCGGGAATGATTGAAACCGATATGACTGGAAAAATGAGCGAACGTCGTCAAAAAGAATTCACTGATCAAATTCCGTTGAAACGATTTGGCCGACCGGAAGAAATTGCCGACGCAGTTTCGTTCTTGGTGCATAATGATTATTTAACAGGTCAAGTCATCACAATTGATGGTGGATTAACAATTTAATTGCTAAAGGAGAAAAATTCATGAACAGAGTCGTTGTTACTGGAATGGGTGCCGTTACCCCACTCGGAAATGATGTTGATAGTTTTCTGACCAACTTATTAAATTCGAAGGTTGGCATTAATAAGATTACCAAATTTGATGCAGAAGCAACTGGAATTTCTGTTGCCGGTGAAGTCAAGGACTTTGACGCAATGAAGCGCTTGGACCGAAAAACCGCAAAGCGAAATGATCTGTTTGTCAATTACGCGCTATATAGTGCTCACGAAGCGATGGAAATGGCTGGCTTGAATGAAGACAATATCAAACCAGAGGAACTAGGCGTCATTTATGGTTCAGGAATTGGTGGTTTGACGACCATTCAAGAGCAAGTCATCAAGATGCACGACAAAGGACCTAAGCGGGTATCACCTCTCTTTGTGCCTAATTCCATTGTTAATATGGCTGCCGGTGATATTTCAATTGCCTTCAAGGCCCGTAACACCAGTCAAGCTATTGTGACTGCCTGTTCGTCAGGGACTAATGCAATTGGCAATGCCTTTGAATATATTAAAGAAGGAAAAGCTGAGGCAATGATTGCAGGCGGAACTGAAGCTTCAGTAAATGAAATTGGTATTTCAGGATTTGCTGCAATTACGGCATTATCGAAGACCGAAGATCCAATGAAAGCGTCAATTCCGTTTGATAAAGACCGAAATGGTTTTGTAATGGGTGAAGGTTCTGGAACCCTGGTCTTGGAAAGTTATGACCATGCCAAAGCACGTGGCGCTAAGATCCTTGCTGAGATTGTTGGTTATGGAACGACTAGTGATGCTTACCATATGACAGCGCCTGATCCAGAGGGAACCGGCGCTAAACGGGCAATGCAAATGGCCATTGACGAGGCTGAAATTGATGCCACTGATGTTGACTATATTAACGCGCACGGAACAAGTACTCATGCCAATGACAGCGCTGAATCCAAGGCAATCAATGTGGTCTTCTCAAAGAATGATCATGTTAAGGTAAGCAGTACCAAAGGGATGACTGGCCACGCATTGGGCGCAGCCGGTGCGATTGAGGCTGTTGCAACAATCGGCGCAATTCAAAGAAACCAAATGCCGGTAAATGTGGGTGTTGTTAACCAAGATGAAGAATGTGATGTTGATTTAGTTGATGACACCAATAAGAAAACAACTGTTAACTATGCAATCAGTAACTCATTTGGATTTGGAGGACACAACGCTGTAATTGCATTTAAGGGATGTGATTAAAGTTATGGACGAGAAGGAAATTGAACGGTTATTAGATAAGTTTGATAAATCATCACTCAAAAACTTTGAGTTAACGCAGGATGATTTTAAATTGGCATTGAGTAAACGTGAGGCTGGTGACCAAGTTGTTGTAGGTGAGCCAACATTAACAACACCTAATGACACTGTTAGCGCACCTAAACCGACGTCAAAACAATCACAGAATGAATCAACAACGCCAGCTGTTAATTCGGCAGCTGATGTCGCCGAAATTAAAGCACCGCTGGTAGGTGTTATCTATTTCGCGCCAAGTCCCGATAAGCCTGCCTTTAAAAAGCAGGGCGATAAAGTTGAAAAAGGGGACGTTGTCTGCGTTATTGAAGCAATGAAGATGATCAATGAAGTTAAGAGTGATGTTTCAGGAACAATTTCAAATATCTTGGTTGAGGATGGCAGTATGGTTGAGTATGATCAACCACTGTTTCAAGTTAAGAAGGGATAGATAATAATGACACCCAACGTAAATGATGTGATTCCCCAACGCTATCCTTTTGAAATGATTGACCGCTTTTTGGATGTTCAAGCAGGTGTTAAGGCAAGATCGGTGAAACTGATTTCCATTAATGAATGGTTCTTTGCCAACCAGCCGGTTAACCGGTTAGTTGTCCCACGGCCAATTATGATTGAGGCAATGGCTCAGACTGGGGTTGCTGCCATTCTGTCATTACCAAAATATCAAGGGAAAAATGTGTTTTTTGGCGGCATAAAAAACGCCACTTTTCAAGATGATTTTCGACCAGGCGACCGGTTAATCTTTGAAGTGGAAATGAAAAAGCTCAAAATGAACATTGGATTAGGTCACGGATCGATTATTCGAGACGGTCAAGTGATTTGTGAGGCCGACCTGATATTTGCGGTGGAATGAGAAACCTGGCTCATTTCGGGAATGAATCCAAATGGCGTTCCAAAACGTTTTTAAGTACAAGAAGGTGAGCATATGTTTAAAAAAGTATTAGTGGCAAATCGTGGCGAAATTGCTGTGCAAATTATCAGAGCACTTCATGACATGAATATTGAAGCAGTTGCTGTTTATTCCAGTGCTGATAAGGAGAGCTTGTTTGTTCATTTAGCTGATGAGGCGATCTGTATTGGCGGTGCCCAGCCGAGTGATTCTTATTTAAATATGGCCCAAATTATGAGTGCCGCAACTTTAACTGGTTGTGAAGCCATTCATCCCGGGTACGGTTTTCTCTCTGAGAATGCTGAGTTTGCGGAAATGTGTGAGTCTTGTCATATTCAATTCATTGGTCCTAGCCATCAATTGATTTCACTGATGGGTGACAAGGCTAACGCCAGAGAGGCAATGAAGTCCGCGGGCGTTCCGGTGATCCCTGGTAGCGAGGGTGATGTCACTTCAGTTGATCAAGCTGAACGGATTGCTGAAAAAATTGGTTTCCCAGTTTTATTGAAATCCGCTGCCGGTGGTGGTGGTAAAGGTATCCGTGAGGTTGATCGGCCAGAAGAGCTTCGTGATTCATTCGAGCAGTGCCAACGTGAGGCCAAGGCATCATTTGGTGATGATAGTATGTATGTTGAAAAACTAATCCGAGATGCCAAACATGTTGAAATGCAGGTGATTGCGGATAATTTTGGCCACGTTGTCTATTTACCGGAACGTGACTGTTCTCTGCAACGAAATCATCAAAAGGTAATTGAAGAAAGTCCATGTATTTTGATTTCTCCTGAAGAACGTCAGGAATTAGGTGAAATTGTTGCCAAGGCAACGCTTAAACTTGGTTATACAAATACTGGGACCTACGAATTTTTGATGGATCACGATCACCATTTTTACTTTATGGAAATGAATACTCGTCTTCAGGTTGAACATACGATTACCGAAGAAGTTACCGGCATTGAGCTGGTAAAGGGTCAGTTAGCCGTTGCTGCTAATGAAGTATTACCCTTTGTTCAAGCAGATGCGACTGTTAAGGGACATGCTTTGGAGTGTCGATTAAATGCCGAAGACCCCGAAAACAACTTTGCTCCTCAACCCGGGAAAATTACCCATTTATTTTTCCCTGATGGGTCATTGAGTGTCCGAATTGATGCTGGTGTGACCAACGGCAGTTTTATTTCACCTTTTTATGATTCAATGATCGCTAAATTAATCGTTCATTTAAATGACCGGAATGCGGTCATTGCGAAGATGAAACGGGTGTTAAGTGAGCTTGAAATTACGGGTGTCATAACCAATCAAGCCTTTTTATATGAGTTAGTTACATCTGATCGATTTAAACAGGGAACCTACTCAACTAGTTTTATTGAAAATGATGTTCTTGCTGGTAGGAGGGGATTAAATGCTGCAAAGTCGGTTTAAAATGCCCAGTCGTGATGAATTAAAAAAGCGAATGGATAAAATCCCCGATAACTTAATGAAAGAATGCCCAATTTGCCATACAACGTTTTTTTCGATGAGAATGGGCAAGCAGCGAACCTGCCCTAATTGTGGATTTGGTTTTCGAATTACGGCTCGCAGGCGGGCTAAGATTACGTTTGATACCTTTGACGAAATGGATGCAGACGTAACGGTTCCCGACCAATATGACGATAAGAAGTATCGGGGTAAAATTGCAAAAGCAAAAAAGGTAACCGGAATTAAGGAAAGTGTCTTGACTGGAATCGGGTCACTGGATCATCAAAAAGTGGCGGCCGGAATTATGGACCCATTCTTTATCATGGGTAGTCTTGGCAGTGCCACTGGTGAAAAAATTGTTCGATTGTTCGAAAAAGCAACCACTGAAAAGTTGCCGGTTGTCATGTTTACGGCTTCTGGTGGTGCGAGGATGCAGGAAGGGATCAAGTCACTGATGCAAATGGCAAAGGTGTCCCAGGCTGTTGAGGCTCACAGCAAAGCCGGACTGTTTTATCTGGTGGTTCTTTGTGATCCAACGACTGGTGGCGTTACTGCCAGTTTTGCAATGCAGGGCGACATTATTTTAGCCGAATCTCATGCTTTGGTTGGATTTGCTGGTCGCCGAGTCATTGAACAAACAATTATGAAGCAGCCACCCAAGAATTTTCAAAGGGCTGAAACTGTTTTGGATCACGGCTTTATCGATGCGATTGTTCCGCGGACCAATTTAAAGCAGACAATCTCTCAATTTTTGCGACTGCATCAGAGGGAGGCTAGTCATGGCTAAAAAAACAGCTTATCAACGTGTTCAGGCAGCCCGTGACAGTCATAAAATTTCAACGGATGAACTCATTCGTGGTTTGACAACTGATTTTTTTGAACTCCATGGAGATCGGTCTGATGGCGATGATCAAGCAGTAATCGGTGGCATTGGATTGTTAAAGGATGTACCGATTACGGTGGTTGGGATTCGTAAGGGTGCTGATACGGAAGAAAATATCAAGCGTCATTTCGGTAGCCCTGAACCGGAAGGCTATCGTAAAGCGCTTCGATTAATGCAACAGGCGGAAAAATTCCATCGACCGATTTTGGCGCTGGTGAATACGCCTGGCGCTTGGCCGGATGTGGATGCTGAATATCACGGTATTGGTTCTGCAATTGCCAAGTGCTTACAAGTGGGCATGCAACTAAAGGTACCGTACATTAGTATCATTGTTGGTGAGGGTGGTAGTGGTGGCGCGATTGCGCTTGCCTGTGGCGACAAAGTATTTATGTTTGAAGATAGTATTTATTCCGTTTTGTCACCTGAAGGCTATGCCAGCATCATGTGGAAGGATTCATCAAAGGTCCAGCAAGCAGCTGAAGCCTTAAATTTAACATCAGAATGGTTACAAGAAAATGGTATTATTGATCAGATTATTCATGAATACCACTCTGGTGAGAATTTAGGCCCACTACGTGACTTTCTGGCAAATCAGTTTAATGAACTGGCTAATTTACCGATTGACGAGTTATTACGCCAACGTGAGCAACGTTACCGGAATTTTTAAAAGAAAAATTATTTGGAGGCCGAATTAAATGAGTGGCTTTTTAGATGGAAAAACAATTGTGATCATGGGGGTCGCAAATAAACGCAGTATTGCTTGGGGATGTACCCAGGCAATTATTGATCAAGGCGCTAAGGTTATTTTAACTTATCAAAATGATCGAATTAAGAAGAGCTTACAACGATTTGTTCCTGAAGATTCAGAATTAGTAGAATGTGACGTTGCTGATGATGACAACATTAAAAATGCATTCGAAGAGATTGGTAATAAGTATGGCAAAATTGATGGTGTGATTCATGCAATCGCTTATGCTGACCGTGAGACATTGACGTCTGGGCTGGTACATACTACTCGTGAAGGATACGATTTGGCTCAAAACATTAGTGCCTACTCATTGATTGCAGTGAGTCGTTATGCACAACCAATCCTAAATGACCCTTCAAGTATTGTAACTTTGACTTATTTTGGTTCAACTCGGGCCATTCCAAATTACAATATGATGGGTGTTGCCAAAGCGGCCTTGGAAGCCAACGTTCGCTATTTAGCTTCAGATTTAGGGGTGAATGGGATTCGAGTAAACGCAATTTCTGCGGGTGCGGTTAAGACATTAGCAGTTACCGGCATTAAGCATCATGGTGAATTGTTAAAGGAATCGGAGTCGAGAACCGTTGATCAAAAGAGCGTTACAACAACCGAAATCGGAAATGTGGCTGCCTTTTTGATGAGTGATCTGGCAACTGGAATGACCGGCGACGTGGTTTACGTTGATAAGGGTGTGCATCTTATTTAAAGAGAGTGATCAAATCAGCGGTTAGATCCCAGAATATAAGCCAGCCCATCTAATATTCTGGTTTTGAATATTAGATGGGTCTCTGTCAAATCGTATTGGTGGAGATTTTGAACGGCACATTCACTTCGGTGAATGTGCTTTTTGTTTACTCAT
>NZ_RHNN01000041.1 GCF_003946245.1 Levilactobacillus cerevisiae | reverse complement strand
AGCTCTGCTTTACTTTCTTTGTGCTTCCTTTTACTTGATCGCTGTTGAATTATCTTTTGACCCTTACCTCTTCTTTTAGATTTTAGGTCAAGCGTAAAATCTAAAATTTTAGGTAGCGTCAAGAATCTTGTGTAAATGAAATGCCTTAAATTTTAATCTAGTTTTGTCAATCGGTTCATATCATTAAGCTGGTACATCTTACTCAACGATAAGCCAAATCATGATTGCTAACCCAACAATCCCAATTAAGAACAACGCAACTATAAACATTATCATTGGAATAATGCCAAAAATTTTTAACCACATGTTATCATTTCTTTCTGTAATCAATTCTAAGCTCTTTTAAGCCATTCTATCTTACTCACGTATAATTTATATTCAATTTGTTCTAAAACGTCTTAGAACGTATCTCATGGCTTTAAATTAACATGAAATCAATGAGGATAGAAATGCAATTAAGATTATCCCAACTGATAACAAAACTAATCCTAAAAATATTGAAAAAAACATATATTTTCCCTTCCAGCTCATTTTGTTTAACTTAGGCCTACCCTAATGTAATCACTGAAAACGACTAATTTTATTAGTTACAATTAAGTGTTCCAGTGGCGTTCTTAGGTTACCCTTCTTATCTATATCATTGAGAAGTTTCTGTAATTTCTGATACTCCCGTGTTACGCTTATTCTCGTTCCTACATTCCATTGGAATATTCCTATACAAAAAAAAGATCATCAAAGAAGATACCCTCATAATACCTTCCTAGATGCTCTTTTTTGTATCACCATTTAAATAATAAACCCAAAGCTAAGGTAATTATCCCAAATACGATGAAGGAAACTAGGGCTCCTATCAAAATGCTAAGGATAAAATTGATATTTTTCTGTGCCAATTTAACAGACAAGTAGTCCGCAAACATAAAAAAATCCAACCCAATTAGGCTAAATCCCCAAGACGCACGACCAGCTAACATCAAAGCGATACATATTAATAAAACAATTATCATGACGTATGGAATCTTTTTCATGGTTGCTAAACTATATTGCTTAGCCAAAGCTACTGTCCACCGCGAATTAGACTGCATTTAAATCAATCCCCCTTAGCGTTGATATGACCAGCTTTTATATTTCCAGCCCTTAAGCTAGACCAATTTCTACTTCACATAATGCGGCTTATCCCAAGTAACCACCATTCACCCTGATAAAACAACGGTCTGTTATTTTACCTTTGTGAAAACTTCTGGGAAACAATTGGTCTAGCTATTCAATCCCTGATTTATCGGTAAATATACTTTGTGAAATTCTCTTGGTTTATTCCTAGACCATTCGCTTAAATTCAGTAATTTTCTTTATATTCGACTTGACGGGTTACGGTTTTCCATTCAGTTTAGAGGGAGTGACGTTTTGAGCGCAGAATTGTTCCCTGAAGTCAGCTATTTGGAATAACTGAACCAGAGTACAATTCTACATCTAAAAGTTTCCCCTTAGTTCGTCGGTCGTTAACGCCCGTCGCTTGTCTGTACAATTGCGGTATTGCTACCACCACTCATTATAAACCTACGTTTTCGGTTTAACCTACTAAAAAACGCCCTAGTAGGCGTTGGCAATACGTATTTATGTTTGTTCGATCACCAACTAATCAGTGGCACCAAGCCGAAGCTTCGTTTTACCACCCGCGCCGTTAATGGTCGCGCTCACCATTCACCACCCAGCCGTACAGATGACCTTGTTGTGGTATAGCCAGACTTATTGAAGTCGCACTGGCAAACGTGTCCCCTTGGATTTAGACCCCAGCTTGTCCCCTAGGGCTTTAAAAATCGCACCGGCCATGATATAATAGTCAGTAAATGAGTTGACTTTTGTGTGGCGCTCACCGATTCCCGTCGGTGGGTGTTTTTTTATGTTCTATTTTGACTACGGTTATCATTATATCAGTTATCAAATTTTTAGTCAACTTTTCTTGTGTACCGTGTACTGTACACTGTACACTGTATCTTGTAAACTGTACACCGTGTATTGGGTACTGTGTACTGTACACTTAAATAATTTCATAAAAAAGCCGTCATTCCGCATTCAATTGTTAAGTATTTTTTTCTGTACATTGTGTACTGAGTACGGTACACTGTACATATAACACAGTACACCGTGTACCGTGTACGAATGGAGGAATTTTAAAAAATGATAATTAGTTGCGCCAATGAAAAGGGTGGTACTGGTAAAACATCTACTACAGCCTTAATCAGTTGGGAATTATCAAATATGGGATATAAAGTGCTTATGGTAGATTGTGACCCTCAAGCAAACCTAACTGATTTAATGATAAAAACAAAAAGTCACGAAAATTCCAGCATCACAATTGACCCATCTCTTTTCGCATTACTAATTAACGGAAAAGACTTAAATGACGGCATCATTAACATTAAGAACGGTCTTGACTTAATACCAGCTGCTGCTGATATGAACTTATTCAGTCGGTGGGTTGATAAACAAGACATTGATGAAAAAGCTAAAGTCAGCTATCTTAAAAACTCTTTGTCAAATATATCTAGCAAATTCGACTTCGTGTTTCTTGATGTAAGCCCTACAATGAGTTTAACAAACGATAACGTTTTTATGTGCTGCGACTGGATCATTGTTATGCTACAAACTCAGCAAAGAGCATTGCTGGGAGCAAAAAGTTTCTTAAGCTATTTACAAACGAATTTAATTGACGAATTTGGAGCAAAAGTAAATGTAGCGGGTATTCTTCCAGTTCTTACAAAAGGGCAATCAATTATTGACAATGCCGTTCTTAAACAGGCCGTAGAAGAATTTGGGGAAGACAACATATT
Organism: Levilactobacillus cerevisiae; assembly: GCF_003946245.1. Classification (GTDB taxonomy): domain Bacteria; phylum Bacillota; class Bacilli; order Lactobacillales; family Lactobacillaceae; genus Levilactobacillus; species Levilactobacillus cerevisiae. The sequence goes on along the minus strand of NZ_RHNN01000041.1, from coordinate 15,320 downwards.
TGAAAATGTCATTACTGCTATGGAAAGAGTAAAGAGATACGACCTTACTGGAATCACTGAAAGCAGTCGTTCTGTTTGGGATAAAGCTACTCACAGCACATATACGGCTGTTGCTACTGAATTAATATCTAGATTGGAGGCAGAATAATATGGGGGGACTTTTGAAACACGGTAATGATGATCAGGTAAAAAGTCCTGATAAGAAGGTAAACGTAAATGTATCATCAATTTCTAGAAAGCAAGCAGGTTTTGGCGAAGATAGTGCGGAAAAAATTCCTACCTTCGATGTAAACATGCGAGTTGATAATCATACCAGAAACGCCGTTTTGGCTTTGTCTAAAGCAACAGCTGATAAGCGTTCAGCTAGTGAAATGGTTTCTTTGATGATTGAAAATTATCTTGAATCACTAACTCCCCAAACACGTGATACTTACGATGAATTGGTATCGATGATGGAAACAAAGGATAAGCTTGACTATAAACTAAAAAGTAAATAATCACGCGCTCTCAGACGACATGCGATAATCCCTTTATGGTTGTCAGATGAAATACTATAATTCATCTGACTAATCATAGGGAGATTTTTGTATGCCTAGAGCTAGACACACGCTTCAGGAAAAGTTGGCGCTGTTAGCTGAATTCAAGCAATCAGGTTTATCAATTGGGACTTTTACCAGACAACATGGTATCCATCGAGAAACGCTCATGCGTTGGCAGTCGCGCCTTGAACGTGATGGGTTGGCAGGGCTCACGGAAGCGCACACAAATAATCATTATTCCAACGAATTGAAACTTAAAGCTGTTCAGGCTTTTTTGGCCGGTGAAGGGTCACTGCTGTATTTAGCCACAAAATTTGGTTTACGTTCATCAACACAACTCGACAACTGGGTTTCCAGGTATAATAGGGATAAAACCTTGACGGCCAGACCGTCTAGAAAGCGGGTCCCTACCATGAGTCGGCAAACAACTTTTGAAGAACGCATCAAGATCGTTGAATATGTGACTAAAGCTAAATACTCGTATACCGAAGCCGCGGATCACTTTCAAGTCTCCTACCAACAGGTCCGTACTTGGGTGATCAAGACTAAAAGTGGCGGCTATGAAGCGCTCGTAGATAACCGTGGGCATCGAAAAGCCAATCATGAATTAACCGAACTAGATAAGGCTAATCTCCAGATCCGAGAACTAAAAGCACAACTGGCAGATAAGGAACTCTACGAGGCCTTCATAAAAAAATTTCAGGAACTTCAGCGCAGGGGGTGAACAAACCACATCGGCTGGCTTACCACGCTATCAAGGTAGTCAGCCAAGGTAATCATGGTGCCGTAACGAAACTTTTAACCGTTATCGGCGTCAGCCGACAAGCTTATCATAAAGGGCTTAGACGACAGGAAACAACATGGGAAAAGCACAATAAACAACTCAAAACACGCACCCAATATGGGTTTGATTTTCACCACCAAGGTATCGGTGCTGGAAATCTTCTGACTAACTTACAAGCGGATAAACTAATTGATTTTCCGGTAACTTTGAAGCAAGTTCGCCGGGTCATGCGTGAACTTGATATTCGCTGTCAAGTACGGCCAAAGAAGCATAAACGGGCCAAACAAGCTGAACAATATTTACTCGACAATGTTTTAAAGCAAACCTTTCAAGTGACAGCGCCCAATAAAGTTTGGTTATCTGATTCAACTGAACTAACTTATGGGCTTAGTGGTGAGTACAAAGTCCGCTTAAGTGGTGTCTTGGATTTATATGGTCGCCGACTCTTGGCATACAATCTCAGCGCCACAGAAACGAGTGCCGCTGAGATCCAGGTTTTTCAGCGTGCCTTTACTGCAGTTGGTAAGGTCCCATCACTTATTCACACCGATCGTGGTTCGGCGTATACCTCAAGAGCGTTCAATCATTTCATCAATCAATTTGAGATCACCCGCAGTATGTCGCGTCCAGGAACACCATATGATAACGCCCCGATGGAGCGCTGGTGGAATGAATTTAAACTTCGCTGGATGGCGCGTCATCCGCGAGCAAAGACCTATCAAGAGTTAATAACGCTCGTTGAATCAGGAATCGAATATTTTAATCATGACAATCGCTCAGCACAAAGAAATGGCCTCACCCCGGATGAATACTGGAATGAAGCCATCTAAGTGACCAAAAACTTTATATTATTTCATTTGTCAACTTGACAGGGCCTAGTGCACTTTATCCTTAAGCATCCTTTTTTGTGCCTTATTTAATTTACACTCATTGTTACCCACTACCCATTCATCCTTTGTACGTATAAAGGGGTTTTGCGCACTTTCCTTTAACGCGTTTTGAACATCTTCATAAGGTAAATAAAATTCAATTGTAGATTTATTTAATTTTACAATCTACCATATAACGTCTCCATCTTTTCAAAACGACTTAATTCTACGGGCTATAAATAACTTAATTTGCCAGTCTATAACGTTTCAGATTAAGCTACCACTATGTTATAATGACCATATCGAAAGGAGATCAATCTAATGAAATATACGAAAACCAAAGCAGTATTAAATCAACTCGTTGCCGATTTGAGCCAGATGTCAATGATTATCCATCAGACGCATTGGTACATGCGTGGACCCAACTTTTTGAAGTTGCACCCCTTGATGGATGAGTTCATGGAAGAAATTGACAGCCAACTCGATGTCATTTCTGAACGGCTGATTGCGCTTGATGGCAGTCCTTACTCGACCTTAAAAGAAATGGCCGAAAACACTAAGATTCAAGACTGGCCTGGTGAATGGGACAAAACAACCCCAGAACGCCTCGCACACTTAGTTGATGGCTATCGTTACTTGGAAGACCTTTACCAACACGGCATTGAAGTATCCGATGTTGAAAAAGACTTCAGTACCCAAGATATTTTCATTGGTCTCAAAACCGCAATTGAGAAGAAAATATGGATGATTCAGGCAGAGCTTGGGTCGGCGCCGGAAATTGATGAATAAAATAATATTAAAAAATCGGTAGGCTTAAACATTGCTAACGCTTATATCAGTGCTGCTATTTAATTAAAATGCGACATCCCAACAACGGGGTGGCGCATTTTTGTTTGCAATGCGGTGACAAATAGGCCGGAAACAAAATAAGTGAGTGATAACTCATTTTAATGTTGACAAACCGAGATGTACTGATTATACTAAGGCCATTAAGTGAGTGAGTATACACTCGCTTTGAGAAAGAGGGTTATTAAAATGGCAACGGATTATGTCATCGCCAAGCAGGTCAGCAAGCACTTTGGGCATCAGCAAGTGCTCAATCAGATTGATTTGACACTGCCGGCTGGAATGATTTATGGCTTGATTGGGCCATCAGGAGCTGGGAAGACCACCTTGATAAAGAGTATTTTAGGGATGGAAGCTGTGGATAGTGGCACTGTTAAAGTCATGGATACGGTGATGCCCAATAGGGCGGTAATGGCACAAGTAGGGTATATGGCCCAAAGTGACGCTTTGTATGAGACACTAACGGCCCGTGAAAACCTGACCTTGTTTGGGCAATTGATGAGCGTTCCAAAAATAAAGTTAGCACAGATGATTGATTATGCAGCCGGATTAGTTGATTTAACGTCCCAATTAGACAAGCGGGTCAGTGGCTATTCGGGTGGGATGAAACGGCGCTTGTCGTTGGCAATTGCCCTGATTCAGGATCCCCAATTATTGATTTTAGATGAACCGACCGTTGGGATTGATCCAGAATTACGGCAACAAATTTGGACCGAACTAAATAAGCTCAAGGATACCGGTAAGTCGATGCTCGTGACAACGCATGTCATGGACGAAGCAGAACGGTGTGATTATCTCATGTTGATTCGGCACGGGATTGCGCTTGCTGAGGGGACACCCGCGGCACTGAAACAACAGTATGCAGTAGATACGATCGAACAGGTCTTTTTGAAAGCGGGGCGGATGCAAGATGCGAACGATGGCAATCGTTAGACGAGTTTTTAAGCAAATGTTACGTGATAAGCGTACCTTGGCGCTGATGTTTTTGGCACCATTGCTGATTATGACGCTGATGTATTTCTTATTTCAAAACAACACGACGCAAGTAGCAAGCTTGGGTGTTCATCATGTAGACCAATCCGTGGTTAACGTGATCGATACCAAAAACGTGACGATTCATCATTATGATAGTTCACAGGCACGGAAAATGATTAAGCAGCATGATCTAGATGGCTATTTGACTCAGAAAAATGGTCAATTGACGATTACTTATTCAAATAGCAATCCAACCAACACGTCTTTAATTAAGGCGAGTTTACAATCAGGATTAGTCAAGTTGAAAATGAAGACGCTGGTGACCGTTACTAAGAAACAGCGCGCGGCCCTTGAATCGCAACAAGCCGCTTTGAAGAAGCTGACAGCAGCCCAGACACAAGCAACGGTGACCAAGCTGAAGACTGCCATTGCACAAGCCCAGGCCCGCGGTGACCAGGCAACTGCTGAGAAATTACAAAAGCAACTCAAGCAGGCCACAGCCACGACGTCTAGTTCGACTCAGTCAGCTAAAGCAACCAGTTATACGACTAAGTCTCATTATATTTATGGTAGTAGTGATTCAACGTTCTTTGAAAGCTTTTTGCCAGCCTTTCTCGGTTTCTTTGTCTTCTTCTTTGTGTTCTTGATTTCTGGCGTTTCACTTTTGAATGAACGCACTACTGGAACCCTAAGCCGGCTACTTGCAACCCCAATTCGACGGAGTGAAATTATTATGGGCTATCTAATTGGTTATGGGGGCTTTGCCATCATTCAGACTGTCCTGACCGTTGTTTTTACAATTACGGTCTTCAAGATTCACTTAGTTGGTAGTATTTGGCTGGTCTTTCTGACTAACTTATTATTAGCGTTAGTGGCTTTGACCTTGGGTATCTTTATTTCCACCTTTGCTAACTCAGAATTTCAAATGATTCAGTTTATTCCACTGATTGTTGTACCACAAATCTTTTTTGCTGGGTTGGTTCCAGTCGATGGCATGGCCAGTTGGTTGCAAGCAATTGCCCACATCATGCCGTTATACTATGGTGCTAATGCGTTGACGGCTGTTGTGACAAAGGGTGCTGGGCTTGGCGATATTGGTGTCAATTTGTTAATATTAGTAGGGTTTATGGTCGTACTAACAATGTTGAATATTGTTGGAATGAAACGTTATCGGAAGGTGTGAGGATATGGAACGACCACGGATACGGGATTATTTTCAACAGGATCTAAGTCAGAATGAAACGATTACACCTAAGCAACGGGCCATCCTCCAGGCAAGTCTCGATTTGTTTGCTGAAAAGGGTTTTGACCAGACCAGTACTAGTGATATTGCACAACGGGCCGGCGTTGCGGAGGGGACGGTCTATCGGCGGTATAAGACTAAGGCTGCCTTACGGGATGCCATCTTAGCACCAATTACCGCGCACATTGTGCCAATCTTAGCGAGTGATTTTTCAGAGGATGAATTACGGCAGCGTTATCCCAGTCTACAGGCATTCGTCACAGCAATTTTTACGGACCGAGTTGCATTTGCTAAAGCTAACGTGAAAGAGTTAAAGGTCATTTTTGAAATGGCAGCTTTTGACACCGAACGACGCGAACAGATTCTTAGCCAGATTGCGCCTAAGAGGGTCAAGCAGATGGGAAGTGTCATAAATCAACTAAAAGCAGATCATTTGATTGTGGATTGGCCGAATGATTTGATACTGCAAAGTTTGTTATCGCAGCTATTCGGTTACCTAGCGCAGTTAATGCTGGAATTGCCGGGAACTGAAATTGAGCGCGAACAAGCGTATTTGATTACGGTGATGACCAAAATATTGACCCCGGGTGAACATGATCAAATTACTGGTCAGTGAGCTAACTGTTACTTGATATAAACTAAAGCCACTTCTGTACTTAGCGTTCAAATGACCGCTAAGTACAGAAGTGGCTTTGGTCGTTGCTACGCGTGTTCGTTTGTTAATCTGCTAGTATCGTCATTTTATTCAACAAACTAGTTTGTAACTGGCTGAGTGTGGTCGTCATGTAGACCGGGTAAAGATCTGGGTTGACGAGCCGCTGGGTTGTTCGTGGGAGCTCGGCAAGTTTAGCCTGGGTCGTTGCCTGAATGGTTGTAACCGGAATTGACGTGGTGTTGGACAAATCTACCGGCGCGAGTAAGGGCCGGGCTTCAAAATGGGTGAGTCGCTGTTGACGGTCGACACTGAGTGGGTCACTGGTGACGACGGTTAGGCTGGTCGCATCAACGATCGTCTCGGTAGCTAGTGCAATCAAATCAGCAAAGGCCCGCTTAGGGCTCTGGTGCAAATAGTCTGAGAGTGTGCCTTTTACCTAGTTGTTGATAGGGTGTTGTAGGTTATGCTGGCACCATCGCTTTTAATTCGTCCACGGCTGAAAACCCGATGAGGCTTAGCTCTCGTCGGGTTTTCTTGCGTAATGCATGGATGACTTCAATGCCGCTGAGTGTTGCACTAGCGGTTCGGATGCTTTGGAAACTTGCTGACCGCACCCGGTGTCGTTTAATGAATCGATGATCTTGTTCGATTAAATTGTTTCGATACTTGGAACATTGGTGTGCTGATTTGCTCAAGTAGTCTTGTTTCATCAGGTGCTTCACTGCCTTAAGTGTTGCTCGATATTGATCGGTGACTAAGCGATCAGGACGACCATTGGTCGTCAAAAGCCGTTTCAAAAAGTGATAGGCTGCCGCATAATCACGATGCTTTCGCAGTTCGAAGTCGAGTGTCAGACCGTTGCTATCAATTGCACGATACAGATAAGTCCAATGACCTTTGACGTTAATGTAAGTCTCGTCTATCCTCCAACTTTTGGTATGGGAGGTTTGATGTTGGCGCCATAAAGCCTTAAAGATGGGACCATAATGATGAACCCAACGCATGACCGTGGTGTGCTGCACACTAACCCCGCGATCACGTAGCAATTCAACGATATCACGGTAGCTGAGACTGAACCTAAAATAGTAGCCAACGGCTACTATAATGATATCCTGTTGAAAGTGGCGTCCTTTAAAGTAATTCATGCGCACAATCCCTCGTTTCTTGTCACTCAGTATACTAGAATGAAGTTGCCAAGCAAACTTTGCACCAGAGCCGTATTAATCTGTACATATAATGTAAAAAGCTCTATTTATAGGTAAATAAGGTCTTCAAACCCAAAAGTAGCCTTGAAACAGCAGGCGTATTGCCAGTAAGTTTCAAGACTACTTATAGGTTATTTATTCAACTAATTAGTTTAAGCTTTGATGATTTTCCCAACTGCAATTGGTAAAGTAACGTGGGCATCGTAGTTCATGACAGTTCCTTGAACAGTAGCCGGTAGCTTCAAGGTATCCGGCACACCATGAATATAAATGACCCTTTTATCAAGCTGCAAATCGTCACTGCCAAAAGCGGCATTAAACGCTGTCTGCAATTCCTTCAGATCAACGAGTTTGTCATAAGCATAGTGACCTTCTGCATCAGCCACTGGGTAACTGTCATTTGGCACATGCATCTTGGCCGGTTCAGCGTCAAATGGTACCATCGTTGTACCGGAAACCGGTTCTGTTTCTGGCAGATCAACGAAACCGTCACCATTAGCATCTTGTGCCGCTGTGGCGATTTCTGCTGGCTTACCATCCGGGAATCCGTGGAAATGTTCCCAATGCTGCACATTAGCAGGTGTATCAAACATATCGATATGAATCTTCATTTGCGCACCATCAATCGTGAACGTCGCGGCACCGTGCGGCGCGGTGCCAATCTTCTCAGCGTTCAATGGCACGATTTCTGCTGTATACTTTTCAGCCATGCAAACCACTCCTTTTAGATTTAGACTCAGTTTCAGTATAGTGCTAACTGGAACGACTCACAATCTATTGCATTTCAAAAGTGAGGTTGCAAGATTATTTGGCCAATTGCAATAACCGTTGGCGCAAAAAGGTAATAATATCACACCGCACCGGTGTTAGTTAGCAAATCAAAAACTATTATTTAGAATATAATTCGGACTTATTTTCTTGCTTCTATTGCTCGTTCAATCCGCCCCTCATCATAAAGCCGCAATACAAAATACATCCCCACATAAATAACCAACGGAATCCAAACATAATTCAAATTAATCATGGTGAGAGTTGCGGCATTCTGGGTTCGATTGGCAACGTAACCCGAAAAGTGAAACAAACCAGCTGTAATCAAGCCGCCAACACCAAGGCCGACGTTAACGCCAAAGTCATCCGTTGAAGCCAGAATTCCCTCGGCTTGGATCCCCATGCTGGCACCATAACGGATTGTGTCAGCAATCATGATTGAGACGAGGCCGATAATGATCCCATTGCCAATCGAGTTAATCAAGACACCGCCAAACAAGAACCACAGTATTTTGGTATAAACCCCAACCGCAATCACGGCTTGGCCAACCAGCGCCATTAAAATACCGCGAAGCATCGTTTGCTTCTTACTGCGAACCTCGGTAATTCGAATGATCAGCAATACCCCGATTAACGCTGCCAGGGTAAAACTGTTAGCTAGTGGTACCAGGTTTTCGTTTCCCACCGTATATTTAAAATAGTAAATGGTTGTCTGATTCTTAATTGCCGTCACCAGCCAGTACATGAGAATCACGATTGACATAACGATCCATGGCTGATTATGTTTCAACATTTTTAAGACAGTTGTTAACGGTTGATGGGCAATTTCAGGATTCGCGAACCGTTCGCGAACATGGACAAACGTGTTGATAATCAAAAGAAATGAAATCAGGCTAAACACGATGATTGTGCCCAAGAACCCTTTTTGCTGATTACCGTGGCCGAAGAACGCAACCAAGGGTAATGTGAATACCGCCACCACAATTTGAACCGAACTGCCAAAGAATTGACGAATGACACCCAACAACGTCAACTCACGAGTATTCTGCGACATCGTTGGTAAGATTGACGTGATTGGCAGATTAACAGCCGTATACAGAAATCCAAGGCCTAAATACGTCACATATGCCCAGATTAATTTACCATTATACGAAAAGTTAGGCGTCACAAAGGTGAGAACCGCAAAAATAACGTAAGGTAACGAATACCAGAGGAAGAACGGTCGGCTCTTGCCAAACCGTGAATGTGTGTGATCAATCATGATCCCGATGACAAAACTTTCAACAACGTCAGCTACCCGCGCCACGACAAATAAAATGGCCACCGCGCTTGGTGTCAGTCCATAAACATCAGTGTAAAAGAATAGCAAATAGGTCGTCATCATTTGAAAGACTAAATTATCGGCGGCGTCACTTAAGCCGTAACTAATTCGTTCGGGCCACCGTGTTACCCATTTCGTCGTGCTTTTCATCCCATCATCGCCTTTATCGAAATTGTTAATCAACTTTATCATACTCTAAAATTTGGATGTAAGCTGATTCCTGAGACAACTTTTAAGAGAGCGTATAATGAATAAATCGTCTCTCAAAAGGAAGGAATTTTTACATGCCAACTCGTTACGACAAAGAATTCAAACAAAACATTATCAACCTATATAAACAAGGCGAATCAGCCGCCCAACTGGCCAGAGAATATGGCATTGGCTATTCAACCGTTCATAAGTGGATCTAGGACCAAGCCAAAACTCAATCCGGTAAATCGCCAGACGAAATTAAAGCGATGGAAAAGCGACTGGCTTTGCTGTCTGAGGAGAACGAAATCCTAAAAAAAGCCCTGGGCTTCCTTGCGCAGAAGCAACCAATATTTTTGATTACATTCACCAAGAAAGCCATCACCACCAGGTAACTAAGATGTGCCGAATCCTCGGTGTTTCCAGAGCCCAGTATTATCGTTATCGATCCCCAAAGCCTTCAAAACGCCGGGCCGAAGATGCGGACTTGAAACAACGGATTCTGCGGATCTTTGCGGAATTTAAGCAGCGATACGGTGTTATGAAGATCCACCATGAATTGAATCTGGAACTTCAACCACTGCAGCGTCGGTGCAGCCCAAGACGGATTTCCCGGCTCATGAAGGAACTGGATATCCACTCCGTTACCGTCAATAAATGGAAAGCAGCTTCGGCTTCCAAAACCAAGGTTGAACAGCGTCCCAACTTGCTTAAGCAGGATTTCTCGACCACTGGTTTAAATCAAAAATGGACCGCTGATATGACCTATATTCAAACGAAGCGTAATGGCTGGTGTTACTTATCAGCCATCATGGATCTGCACTCACGACGAATTATCGGCTATTCGTTCTCAAAAAAGATGGATACTGATTTAGTCTTAAGGTAGATTGTAAAAGCTCAAATTATAAATGAACATCTCAGCGACGGTACTTCCAGAGCGGAACTAGCAAGAAATCATCAATTACCCAAGCGACAAGTTAATCGATGGCTTCAACAATATCATCTGAACGGCATTGAAACACTTAAGCGGTACAAAACTCGGCGTAAGTTCTCGGCAGAATTTAAATGGTATGTGATAAACTACTACCAAACTCATGATGAGTCTTTAGCCGAGGTTGCCGGAAAATACAACGTTTTAGCCTGTCAGATTAGTGTTTGGCGAAAAACGCTTATTCGAGACGGCTATTCTAGCTTAGAGCCTCATCCCAAAGGTAGGTCAACCAAAACGAAACGTTCTAAAAAACAGATTCGTCAATTAGAAAAACAGAGTGAAATCGAGCGTTTACGAAGCGAGATCGCTCAAAAGAATCAGGAATTCTATGACACAAAGTTGGAGAATGACATCCTAAAAAATCAATGACCCTGTTCGGACCTTCAAAGGGCATCAAAAAAAGAAATAGTTGATCAGATCAGGGCGGATCAAGTCAAGTTACCCAAGAAACAACGTTATAGAATTGGCGATATACTTAGTGCCATTGGGCTTAAGAAGGCCACGCATCATGATGAACGTAAAAGGATCAAAAATCATAATGATAAATATGCTGAAAATGGTAAGTATCGTGGTCGGTTAACCTACGGTTACCGGTGGGTTCAAGATGAACTAATTAAGCTTGATGTTCATATCGCAGATGCGGTTGTACGCCGACTAATGGATGAATTGGGCGTACAAGTGAGTCTTTATAACCGGAACAAGAACAGTAGTAAATATTCCTCTTATAAGGGTACCGTCGGTAAGATCGCCGAAAATCTCTTGGAACAAGACTTTAAACAGGCTAAGCCTTATATAGTACTCCATACAGATATTACGCAAATTCGCTTAGCGAACCACGATGGGCTTATATCTCAGCTATTACCGACGAGGCCAGCAAGGAAATTTTAGCATTTCAAATCAGTAATAGTCCCAATTGCATTCTAATAACCAAGACCGTTGATGAATTAATCAATAAGTTACCAAGTAATGTTCAACCCATCACTCATTCCGATCAAGGATGGCATTACCAACTAGATTCCTATACAAAAAAATTATCTGAACATGAATTTATCCAAAGTATGTCCCGCAAGGGAAATTGTCATGATAATGCCCCGATTGAAAGCTTTTTTCGCCTTTATAAGACCGAATGTTTGGCTGGATTCCCACCGTGTAAAGGCTTAGCCGAATTAAAAGCAGTTTCTTTAGAATATGTTAATTGGTTCAATTACCGACGAATCTCATCAAAAACAAAGGGTATGTCCCCGTGTGAATATCGAGAACATACCTTAGCGGCATAATAATATTTACTTTTGTCTAACTTTTGTGTTGCACTTCATGCACTTTAAAATGACTCAAGGCTAGCTTTTATTTGCTACTGAGCCATCGTTAATGATGGCCATTTTGTTCTAAAGTACATTCGTGATGACGCAATGATTCACCGATATCTCATCCAGATACTAAGCCTTCTTCTCTCGAATGGAGCCCACCAGATCATCTGTAGCTGGAGCGTTCGCAAGCAATGCGCGAACATCATCAAGATTCACCTTAACATTCCAAACTAAAACACCAACTAACTTATCGGTATCTATGAAATAGACAAGCGATCCATGCGTTCGCCGATCAAAAATCAATTGCAATTTAGGATCAATATTACCGATTGCTTGCCAGGAAATATCAAAAATCATGGAATAGAAGTATGGGGTATGCTGATAGCTCATGTGAGCACCTGCCATATTACGGCCAACTAATTCACCAGAAAGTCGGGCATGGTCCACGTGCTCAATCCGTTGCCGACCCAAGATGTGATCTGGATAAGAGGCAATATCTCCAGCAGACCAGATGGCTGGGTCACTAGTATTGAGATACTCATTAACTTTCACACCACCATCAGCTAAATCCAAACAACTGTCTTCAGCTAAACTAATCCGCGGCGTAACGCCTAACCCAACAATGATCGTATCGGCCGCGATCACCGTACCATCCTTTGTCAATAGAGTCAAGTGGTCACCTTGGCGTTGATATGATTGGACAAACTGACCACTCATCAGTGTGACACCATTGCGTTTGAACGTGGCTTCATACTCAGTCCGAATAGACTCAGGAAATTTACCCTCACCCAGCGCTTTTTCTGGAAAAATCATCGTAACTTCAGTCTCATTTTGGGTCAGTGACGATGCGAGCTCTGTACCAACATATCCACCACCAATGATCACAACTCGCTTGTTCGGACCACTAAATTTACGTAACTTGCGATAATCTGACCACTGTCTAAAGACTAGCACATGTGGATCAGAAGGTCCCTGGATTTGTCTAGGTTCTCCGCCAGTTGCTAGCAATAGCTGTTCATACTTGATTTGCTCACTATCGGCCAATGTAATGACCTTATCTTGCCGATTAATAGCCGTAACCGTTGTCTTGAACTTAAAAGTCACATTGGGATAATTTTCAGCACCAATCTGAATGTTCTCTTCAGTGAATTCATCATCTAGCCATAGTTTTTTACTCAGTGCCGGTCGTTCATATGGGACATCCGCCTCTTGCGAAATAATTAAGATCTCACCCTCTGAATCTTCCTGTCGAATTCCCTTGATGGCATAGCCAGCAACCACTCCGCCACCAACAATGACGTATCGATAGCTGTTTGTCTGATCCAAATCACTCATCTAATCGCCTCCATAACTTTACTTTTTCTAGGATCATTGTAATATAAAAACGCCATGATTCGAAAAATAACGCTCAGAATTGTCAATCGTTGCTTGCTTTTATCAGAATAATAATTTTATTTACATACTGCTACAAAGCTATCAAATATCACTATGATCCAGATTTAGAATTGCGGATAACACAGCATAAAATAATATTATTTTAATTAAAAAACCTCAATTTTTAAGGTAATCATTTTTGATTTTAATTTGAAGTAACAATATTCGAAGAGTTGTCATTTTTCTTGGTCATTTCTCGGATTTTAGTGGAGTTAGAAGTTTCAAGTGGTCCGCTCTGCTATGATTCTCTCATGTAAACATCATCTTTGTATATTGAATTTCTTTCGATATCTGATAAAGGTCGTCCGTTTAATCCCTGTATTACGGGCAACATCTACATCACTCATGCCTGCCTGATAAAGTTTAAAAGCATGTTGCAAGCGGGGATCATCTTTGGCATATTGGGGTTTGCGTCCATGATATTTACCCTGCTGTTTGGCGAGGGCAATCCCTTGCTGCTGGCGCTCAATAATTCGCTTACGTTCACTCTCGGCCTGATACTTATAGAGTTCAATAATCAAGTTGGTCATCAGTTGACGTAAATTTGGGTCAGCAATCCCTGTCATGGACGGTAAATTCAACACATCTAGGGTGGCACCCTTATTTTGAATGGAGTTCATGATCTTAGTCAAATCATGGTTGTTTCTGCCTAAGCGATCTAATTCAGTGACCATTACAATATCACCCTCACGAATATAGGCCAGCATTTTTTGCAGTTCTGGCCGATTAGTGTTAGCCCCACTTAATTTATCCGTAAATAATTTATCAACGTCTTTTAAAGCCGCTAACTGTCGATCTAAATGTTGCTCCTTGGAACTCACACGCGCATAACCGATTTTAGCCATTTCCAGTTCTCCTTTTGGACAGTTCTAATGAACACTTGTAATTCCTAGTATAGCACAGAAATAAAAAAGACCAATAGGGTATACCCTAGTGGCCATTTAACATCCTTCTAAAACTCATCAGAAATACTTTCATGGTTAAACTTGGGGTTTAACCTTATTGATTTAACATCCTTCTAAAACTCATAAACTTTAGAATTATGCCTAATAATGGGGTTTAACCTTATTGATTTAACATCCTTTGGATTTAGGTCAAGAATCTGGACACATTTTATGTATAATTTAAGCGACTAATTTTTCCTTTTCATTTGGAGTTAAATAATCAATGCTACTGTGAATTCGAGCACTGTTATAAAAGCTCTCAATGTAGCTGAATATTGCAGCATTTGCTTCTTCAAAATCCTGATAATGGTGTTGGTAAACCTCTTCTTTTTTCAAACTGGCGTGAAATGATTCCAAACATGAATTGTCATAGGGACAGCCACGCTTGCTATAAGAATGGCGAATATGGTGTTGCGCTAAGATCTGTTCAAAGCCAGCACTGCGGTACTGGCTACCCAGATCGGTATGCACAATTAAGTTATTAGTCGTCTTTCTAGTTTCAAAGGCTTGTTGAAAAGTGCTGATCACAAGATCAGCAGTCATATGACGGCTGATTTTATGGGCAATGATTTTACGTGAATATAAATCCTGAATGCTTGATAAATAACACCAGCCATTGGCTTTGGTGTGAATATAAGTTATGTCTGCACACCACTTTTGATTTGGACTGGTTGTACGAAAATCTTGCGCGAGTATATTTGAATAATCAGTCGTATCAATATCATTAGTTTGTTGATAATGCCACTTCTTGCGCGTGATTGATTTTAACCCCATTTGGCGCATTAATCGTTGAACTAGCTTAATACTGGCAGTCTTACCTTCTTTTTGTAACGCTTTTAGAATTTTAGGTGCCCCGTAGATACGTCTAGAATTAAAGTAAATGCGTTTAATCGACTGGCTAAGTGTCTTACGACGCTTGGCTTGTGGCGATACATGATTCTGCTGATGTTCATAGTAAGTTGAGCGTGAAACTGAGAGTACTTTACAGGTTTCTTTGATACTATGGTGCTTCAAATTAATATCAACGGCTGTCTGCCAGTCATCTGGGTTTACTTTTTGGCGAATATGGTTAAGGCTTTTTTTAAGATGTCATTCTCACTTTCTAGCTGTTTCAAACGTTTTTGCAACGCTAAAACATCTGATTTGGAAATTCCACTTCCTTTGTCTTCTTTAGGGTCTACACTTTCTGGTATTGGTGAATAACTAATACCGGTTTTTTGTCTGTTTTGAAAATCAGAAAAATAAAAAAG
>NZ_RHNN01000040.1 GCF_003946245.1 Levilactobacillus cerevisiae | reverse complement strand
GCGCAAGACTTTTCGGGCTTGTTTGCCGATGTGGATTTAAGTAGTAATAAATTAGGCAGTTCTTTACAACAACGGAACCAAACTATTAGTGATACCATGTTAGCTTTAAATGCGATTGATCTTATCCATCATCAAGGCGACGTCCTAGGTGACGCCTATGAATACTTAATCGCGCAATTTGCCAGTGATTCCGGTAAAAAAGCGGGTGAATTTTATACCCCGCGGCAGGTGTCCGACATTATTGCCCAGATTGTGACCTATCAGCGCAATGAAGGTGATAACCAAGTGCGGACTATCTATGATCCAGCAGTTGGTTCTGGTTCGCTGCTATTAAATGTCGGACAGCACGTGCAAAATCCGGGTTTAGTGAGTTACCACGGTCAAGAATTAAACACCACAACCTATAACCTGGCCCGAATGAACTTAATGTTACATGGCGTCTCGTATGACGATATGCACTTACGCAATGGCGACACATTAAGTAAAGATTGGCCGGTTGACGAACCTTACTTATTTGATGCGGTTGTTATGAACCCACCCTACTCGGCACACTGGGATAATAGTGACAAACGCTTGTCTGATCCTCGCTTCCGCGACTATGGCGTCTTACCGCCTAAATCTAAAGCCGACTTTGCCTTCCTACTACATGGCTTTTATCATTTGCAGGAACATGGGACTATGGACATTGTCCTACCCCATGGTGTGCTATTTCGGGGGGCTAAGGAAGGCAAAATTCGCCAAAAGCTTCTAATGGATAACCGGATTGATGCCATTATTGGACTACCCGCTAATATTTTTCATTCCACCAGTATTCCAACGTTGATCATGATTTTAAAGAAACATAAAACCACTGATGACGTCTTATTTATTGATGCGTCTCGGGAATTTGAAAAGGACAAGAATCAAAATAAGCTAACGGCAGCCAATATTCAAAAAATTGTGACGACTTATCAAAACCGGCAAGATGTCGATAAATATGCCCACGTGGCCTCACCGGCAGAAATCAAAGAGAATGACTACAACTTAAATATTCCGCGCTACGTTGATACGTTTGAACCGGAACCTGAGATCGATCTGGACCAAGTCAAAGCTGATCTAAAGCAACTGGACGAGGAGATCAGTCAGAATGAACAAGCCTTTAATGAATTAGCTAGCCAGTTAGTGACCACCCAGGTTAATGATCAGTCAAAACCGGAGGCCCACAATGAAAGATAACCAAGCTAAATATCCGCAATTAAGATTTAAAGGTTTCACTGATCCTTGGGAACAGCGTAAGTTGGGGAAAATGGGCTATACTTTTACAGGATTAAGTGGAAAAACTAAAGAAGACTTTGGGCATGGGAATGCAAAATTTGTTACTTATATGAACGTTTTTAGTAGTCCTGTCTCCAACTCAGAAATGGTTGAAAATGTTGAAGTTGATTCAAAACAACATCAAGTTGAATATGGCGACGTATTCTTTACAACATCATCAGAAACACCACAGGAGGTTGGAATGTCTTCTGTATGGCTTGAAACCGCTGAGAATATCTACCTAAACAGCTTTTGTTTTGGATATCATCCAATGGTTGAGTTTGACCCTTATTATCTAGCATTTATGTTACGTTCACCAGTGATTCGTAAGAAGTTTATGTTACTAGCTCAAGGTATTTCACGATATAACATTTCCAAGAATAAAGTTATGGAGATGTTAGTGCCAGTTCCTGAAATAGTCGAACAACAAAAAATTGGTTCTTTCTTCAAACAACTTGATGACACTATTACCCTTCATCAGCGTAAGTTAGCTAAGCTTAAGGAACTTAAACAGGGATATTTGCAGAAATTGTTCCCTAAAAATGGTAGCAAGTTCCCACAATTAAGATTTGCAGGGTTTGCTGACGCTTGGGAACAGCGTAAGTTGGGTGCTATCACAGACTCTTTTTCTGGTGGAACTCCGACCGCAGGGAAAGCTGAATACTATGGCGGTGAAATTCCGTTTATCCGTTCGGGTGAAATCTCATCAGATTCAACAGAGCTTTTTATCACAGATGCTGGGTTAAATAACTCGTCAGCAAAGATGGTAGGGATCGGTGATATTCTTTATGCTCTATATGGCGCAACCAGTGGTGAAACGAGTATTTCAAGAATTAACGGGGCAATTAACCAAGCTATACTAGCTATCCGTCCAACTAAAGGTGACGATCCTTACATGATTGTTCAGTGGCTAAAAAAACAAAAAGAAACCATCATCTCAACTTATCTACAAGGTGGCCAAGGGAATTTATCCGGCTCAATTGTTAAAGACTTGCTGATAACTTTGCCAAAAAACAAAGACGAGCAAGCTAAAGTGGGTTCGTTTTTCAAACAACTTGACCAAACCATCACTCTTCATCAGCGTAAGCTTGAAAAACTCCAAGAACTTAAAAAAGGGTATCTAAAAAGATGTTTTGCTGATTCTTAATTTGATCAAATTTAGGATCCTATGAAACCCCATGACTTAATTTTTATTGTGCTTGGTCAACACTTAATTCACCTGTATAATGGATTACGCAGGAAGTTTTAAGGGCGGTGGCTGTCTTTTCCCTTGCGAGGTGAGGCCCATGGGAACATGGAATAATCTTCAGGAAGGTTTCACAGTCAATGAGCGTCTTCCAGACACTCTCGTTGATGTTGCTATTTGCAATGTTTATTTTAGCGTTGCTAACGTACATCGACAAAAGGAACAAATAAAAAAGCCGCCCCGATTATAACTTTGGCGAGTTACGGGACGACATTAATATAGTTTTGTAATTATGCCACCGCCTTTGAAGCGGCTTGCGTGGGAAGTCCTGTTTTCGGCGGGGCTTCCTTTTCTGTTTCCATTATAGCATGCCCTTTAAAAACTGGCTAACGTTTTAGACTTTGATCGGGTTCGGATTCGGGTTGTTTAATTGCCGGGTTTTGTTCAGAAAATGCTTTCAGTTGTTTTTGAGTTCGATCACTAATTTCTTGGTGCACATCGTTTAACTGGTTTTTAAATTGCGCTTTCTGTTGTGGACTAGTTGCCTGTTGGATTTGTTGTTGCAAGCCTTGATAGGACTTATTAAGATCCTGGGCGGATAGCTTTTTTAAATCATGCTCAGGCTCTTTTTGGGCTGCTTGTAAGCCTAATTGTTTGGTTAACCCGTCGCTAAGTTCAATCACTTTGTTGCTAACTTGCTGGATTTCACTTAAAGCACTATGGATCACAGCTGTATCTTTAGCCCAGGTAGCCACATAACCGAGTGAATAGTTACTGGTATCAACGCCAATATTTTGCATGGCAACATATGCGACCGCTTCGGCCTGGGTTTCCTGATAGGCTCGTGGCCGATCTTTAAAGGCTGATTTTAAGCCGTGTAGCTGGCTATGCGCATATTCGTGGTATAACGTCTTTAGTTTCAAAGCATTGTCGGGCTCATCGCCACCAATGACGATTTCATTAGTGCTGGGTTGAAAATACCCCTTAGCCCCATTTAGCGTCGCTAAAGGCACTTCACTGACTTTAAGGTCGGTTTGCTGGTTTAGATAGTCCTTGAATGCGTTATACAAGCTTGTCACATTCTGATGATCGGCCAAATTTTCTTTGACAAAGTCTTTAGCACTTAACACTGGTTCACCGCTAGTTTGTGCCACATCAAAGACGGGTAGATAGCGATAACCGACAATGGCGCGCTCATCGGTGGTATCAAGACGCTTTTTCTCGGCTGGTGTTAGCTTCTTAATGATCGGAGCCGCAATCCGAATCGCTTTTGCGCCCCGGTTGACGGTGCGGTTAAAAGCCTTCTGCCATTGCTTAAAACCGGCGACTTGAGTGGCTTGAGGATTTTGCGCATAAATCAAATCAATGTTTCTGGCGCTATAATGATGAAATTTAGCCAGGGTATTAAGATACTGTTTAAATCGGTCACTATCGGTTAATTTTAGGATTTGCTGTTCGGCTTGGGCGACTAATTGTGCTTTCCAGGCTTTAACGTCTGCTTTATTTGGCATAAGTTACCCCTCCTCATCTTCAAAAATATCATTCAATGTTGGCAATGATCTTATTTGAATCGGGGTCGTGCCATAAAGGGCAACGTAACCGTCAGACAATTTTTGCCAGGCTACTTGATA
This sequence comes from Levilactobacillus cerevisiae, assembly GCF_003946245.1. Taxonomy (GTDB): domain Bacteria; phylum Bacillota; class Bacilli; order Lactobacillales; family Lactobacillaceae; genus Levilactobacillus; species Levilactobacillus cerevisiae. Next base: position 16,412 of record NZ_RHNN01000040.1, on the reverse strand, counting down.
ATAAGCGCCGTTACCAGTGATTTCTTTTAAATACTTGTAGGTTCCTTTAGCTTGCAAAACGGGTAATTCACTGGCTAAAACTGCTAATTCGTTGTTCATTTTATGATCTCCTTTGCTTTGTTAATCTCACCCGTTGTTCAGGTTTACTTTTGGGATTGTAAAAGTGAACCTAAATGACGGGTTAACCAACCGGAACGTAGTGTAGGGCGGTAGGCAGGTTCTAATCAAAATCAAAACTTAATTTGTGGCCGTCAAGCTTTAACTTGGCGTCAAACAACTTTCCTTTTTTGCTCTTGAAACCCTTTAATTTGCTCGTTTCCCCCTTGGTGACCAACGCTTTAATTGCGGTCTTCCCGAGCGTCTTGCTACTCCATTTCTTAGGTAAGGTAAAATCTTCACCTTGCTTGGGCTTCACAATGTAAAACTTCTGTTTATTTAAAACGGTCGCTTGCGGTGTTTCTAAGAATACTTCGGCGGCTTTTTGCGCTTGCTGTTGGTGATCGATTTGTTGCTTAATGGCTGCACTGCCAGTCAATTGCGTGGGAACATCAGCAATCAATTTTTTCACAAACTTTTTGATTTGGTTCAAAAAGTTATCCGGGGTGCGTTCTTCGGTACTGATTTGTTGTAACGCTTGCTCCCATTTTGCTGTCATCTCTGGGCTAGTTAACAAGGGTTCGAGTTCAACCGCTTTACATAAAGTAATTCCGGCTTCACTGACGTGGAGCTTGTTCTTTTCAGTAACTAAATAGCCGCGCTTCTTTAACACTTCCAGCACATTTGCCCGGGTTGCACTCGTTCCAATGCCTTGCACATCTTTAAGAATCGCTTGGGCTTCTTCATCATCAAGTGTTTTACCGGCCGTCTTCATTGCCGTAATTAAGGTACCTTCGGTAAAGGGCACCGGTGGTGTCGTTTCTTTTTGCGGTGTTTGCAGATTCGCTTGAACTTGGTCGCCTTTGTGAACGATCGGTAGGGTGGCTGCCTCTTGCTGGTCGGTTTTGTGATCATCAAATAAAGCTTGCCAACCTTGCTTAGCTGGGACCTTACCGGTTGCTTTAAAATTGGCGTCACCAACTTGGGTGATAATGGTGGTTTCTTCGTACTCGTACGGATCAGCAAACATCGCTAACGTCGTCCTTAAAACCAGGTCATAGACTTGTTGCTGTAATTTAGGCAAGCTGGCTAGTTTCTCTTTCGTCGGCACGACTTTAGACATAATAATGGCATAGTGTTCTTCAACTTTTTTTCCATCAACATAGCGTTTGTTCGGAGTGGTATTGGTTAAAGCGACTGGCTTAGAGACCAAACCCAGATACTTCGTCAGATTAGCCACTAAATAATCAAATTCTTCATCAGTGATATAAGCACAATCGGTGCGGGGATAACTCAGCAACTTGGCTTCATATAAACTTTGAATGGCCGCTAAGGTTTGGCTGGCGCTGGCGTGATAACGTTTATTCATGGCACTTTGGAGACTAGATAGCGAGAATAGTTGGGGACTAGCACGTTTTTTGCCTTGCTTTTGGACGTCCTTAATTAAACCGTCCTGTGAGCCCTTCTGAACGTTTTTAGCTTGCATGAATGTTATTAGCCCTGTTTCGTCTTTAAATCGCTGATAGGGGTCTAATTTTGCGACGAATTTTTGCTGATTAGCTACAATTTCCGCATTTAGTTCAAAATAGGGTTCCGGCTTAAAGTTTTTGATTGCCTGGTCTCTTTGATAAACCATATACAAAGTTGGCGTCTGCACTCGACCAATTGAGTACACCCCGCGCACCCCATTTTGTCTCAACAATAAAGTATACAAAGGACTACCATTCATACCGATCAACCAATCACTAATTTGACGGGTTTGGGCTTCTTTATACGCTAAGTAGTCTTTGTGCCAATCGCCAAGATTTTTAAAGCCGGTAATAATGGCGTCTTTTTCTAGGCTATTCAACCATAGCCGCTTAATGGTCTTCTTTTTAACGTCAATCTGGGCTTGGCTCATGATTGACCACGCAATATTAGAGCCTTCCCGACCACTATCGGTGGCAACAATAATGGTATCGGCCTTCGTTAACAGGTCTTTGACGACCTTGAATTGATCTTTTTTACTAGCTGACACCACAAACTTGTATTTGTTGGGGAAAATCGGTAAATTAGATAGGGCCCATTGCTGATATTTCTGATCATATTTATCCGGTGTGGCTAGTTCAACTAAATGTCCGAGACCATACGTGACAAGCGTATTTTCGGGCAAAACAGGGTCGCTAACCGTGTAGTAACCCTGTTTTTTTGTGCTTTTTTGAAATGCCTCAACGTATGACCTTGCTTGGCTCGGTTTTTCAGCTAAGATTACTGTGTTTGACATTTTAATGTTTCCCCCTTTACTGTCCTCTAAGCATGTTTCGTCCAATATTACCCATACCACGCATAACTGACCGTCCAGCACTTTTGGTAATCCCTGTTGAAGCCCAAAAGTCTTGAATAACATGTGGTGTGTGTAGTACTAACCAGCCAAAACCAATAGTTCCCATAAAGGCAACAAAGCTCCATTTTGAGCCAATATGTGTGAAACACCAAATTGATAAGGTTAGTGATAACACTTGGGACAACATGGAAACATTGTAATAGACTAATTTTTTCCACCAGGTTGAGCTATAATCAAAACTTTCACTGGCAATCGACATAGCAACAATCGGGATTGATAAGTTATAAAATGCCATATCTGCAAAGTAGATACACATTTTAAGGAAAAATGCTACGGTTACGATTGCAAAAAAGGCTAGAAATAGTATTTGCATAAATCCTGTAATTTTAATGCTTTTCGTGACTTGTGATGTTGAATAAACAGCGTCTGCGGAAAATTTACCACTCATATCAAACATGCCTTTTGCAAGTGGTAAGATGATTCTTGTTTGCAAAAATGCTTGTAAAAAGACCATGACCGGAATTGCAATTGCGGATCTAACAGCGTCTATAATAATGTTCGCCCACGTTACATCTGTACTTTCGTCCGCCTCGCCAATAAGTGTAATGATAATTCTTGCTAGGACAACCACGACAACCATTGATGTCGCAAAAGCAAGAAATATACCGTACCATGTATCAATGATTGGTAGAGATGTACTTAATTGGTCTAAAATTGCTTTTACACCTGATACAGCAAAGTTCATGATTGCTTTAAATACATCTTTCAACCAGTCGTTTATTTTATCTCCAATAATTGACCCAACAACAAAATTTTGTGAGTACATACGCTTTCCTCCTTACTTTGAGACTAAGTTGTTTTTATCTGTCATACCATACATTGCATTTTTAGCTGGTTGATTAGTTTTACCTCGATCCAAAATCAATGAGTAGCCACTATCTGTTTTTTTGATTTTGAAGTAATATTTACCGTCACTTCCTAAATCTTCGTGGTGTGTAAGTTTCAAATATTCAACATTACCTTGCTTTTTGATTGAGTATTTAAAATTCTCGGTCATTGGTTCTTTCCCTAAAATCATGGTGTTATCTTTTTTAAAATTAACGGTATTGCTTTCTTCTTGGCTTGTTAAAATCCATTCTTGTGCTTGTAACTTTTCTGCGGTGGTTTTATGTCCAAATATAAAAGCAATACCTAGTAGGACTGCTAAAAATACTAGAACAATACTAGCAATTGTGATTTTCTTATTACTCATCAATATAGCCTCCTAAAAGTTCACATCTTCGTTTTCGTTTTGAACGCTTTCTTGTTGTTTCGTTGCCTGGTCTAATTCGTCTTGCATATCTTCTTCTTCTTCGGGTTTTACATCATTCTTTGCTCTTGTAGCTTTGGCTTTTGCTAACTCCGCTTCCCACTTTTTGTTTGCTTCGTTAAACTTTGTAACCTGACTTCCTGAAGGTTCACTGGTGTAGTCGTTTTGTTTCAATTCAACTAAATGATCAGCACCAGGGAACAACTTAAATTGAAAAGCCTTTGTTGCTTTAATTGGTCGTTGATTTGAGAAAATTAATATACTTTGTGTATCTGGCATTCGCATGATCTCGTCAGGCGTCATGAGTGAACGGCTCGTATAGCTGTAACTATCACTTTTGCTGTGACTTTCTTCCTTGCTATGACTGGTACTCTCACTACCGGTTTCAACTTTTACGGTCGATTTACCTAACAAATCACTAAAGTATTTCGCAGTCACATCATTAGCGGCATTCAAGCAAATTTTAACCGCATGATTACCTAAGATACTCTCGGCTTTATCCTTGCCATACAAGGCTTGTAGTTGGGTTAAGGTTTGACAAATTGTCGTCACGCCAATGCCGTACCCCCGACACGTCGCTAAGAACTCCTCATACTTGGGAAATTTACCTAAATTGACAAATTCATCAAGGATAAAGTCTACTGGATTAGGTAATTTTGCTCCGTTATCGGACGCTAATTTGTATAATTCATCAAACAATTGTGAGAAAAACAGATTGATGAAGCTTTCATAAGTGTTATCCATGACGGGGATAATTACATATAGCACAACTTTGGCGTTGCCAATATCTTTTAAATCAAAATCTGAAAATCCTGTAAAGTCGGCAACTTCGGCGTCAACAAACTTGCTGACGGTTGCTAACAAGCTTTCAATGATACTGGCTTTCATCTCTCCTTTGGCTTTTTTGAAACCTAGTTCATAAGCTCGTCTAGCTGGATCAGTCATGGTTAAGTCTAAGAAAAGTGAATCTAGGGGGCTATCAGTTTCATCTTTGTCTGGTTCAACATCAAACTTTTGTAAAATGTTGGTAACTCCTGCTAAGTTGCGTTCTTTTGGCTCTCTGTGGTTCATTACAAATAAGATTAAGGCTTTCAGCAACTGACGTTGGGTACTGAACCACACATCTTTTTTGCCCTCGGCATTTTCACTTTGCACGATCTTTGTTGCCACGGTTTCAGCTTGAATATCTCGTTCGATATAATCAAACGGATTATACCGATCAGAATGTATCATGTTCGCAAAATTTACAACATGGACTTGATAGCCCTGAGCGACTTTAATACCTGCTGTCTTTTCGTAAAGTTCTCCCTTTGGGTCGGTTACGACAATACTGTTTTGTGTTTCGTTAAAAAGATTTGTAATAACAACCGATTGCGTTTTGTAAGAACCTGGACCCCCGACAACGAACACGTTTCGGTTGGGCTTGGTGCTGTTATTTTGGTAAATAATTTGCTTATCAACCATACCTAGAATTGTACCGTTCATTTCTGCTCCCCCTTATCCTGCAACTGCTTAATAACGTCTGAATTCAGGCTTTCATTAAACTGACTGCTTAAATCTTTGGAACTTATCGTAAAATATTGTGTTAATAAATCTTTTACGTTTCCCCATGTCGCACTACCATGGGTGTCCGTATCTGCTGTTTCCCACGCTTTGTGCTTGCTATTGCGTTTCAAAGCAAAATAAATGGTGTATAGGACCACAGCGATACTGACGATAATTAATACCGGGTTCTTTTGACCCAAATACAAGTTGTAATAGTGCCAGGGGTGCAAGGCTAATTGTTTTAATACGGTTGGCATATGATCCGCAAAAGTTAGCTTATAGTGCGACAAGGCCATGACTGATCCAGCTAAAATCTCCGCTAAATACAAGCCAATGATTAGCGTTAGTAGATATGGCCAGCTGACTTTAACGCTGTTTAATAATTTGTCTTTCATCTAATCACCTACTATCTGTTTAATCCTTTGTTGGTTGGTACCGGAGTATCGTTGCTTGCCATGAATCAAGGTTGGTACTGACGTTAATTGATATTTTTGAATGTAATGCCGATTCTGCGGTTGGTTCATGTTAATTAAGACGATGTTGTGATTGATTGCGTTGTGCCAATAAATCTGATGAAAAATTGACTGACAATCTGAACAATCGTCCCGATAGAAAAACAAAGTTTGCTTGGTATCTTTTGGTATCTGCACTATTTCTCGCCTTTTCTCAATCGTATTGATGTAGTTATGTCCGATAAAAATTACCATAATTGCTAATACCGCCAAGATAGCAAGTGTTTTGATAATTTTATTGAATGTCTGACGCTTCAAAGCTATCTCCTAAACTTTTGACCTTAGTCAACTGTTTGGCGGTCGTATCATAACTTAATTGATACAAAACAGTTTGTTTTTTAAAGTCGTTGCTACCTGTTTTACTTTCAAATGTAATGACGGCTAATCCGTCAATATTTTGGTCTTGCTTGGCTCGGGTATAAACCTTGGCTTGGTCTAGCTTTGAAGAAACGTTATTACTATCACCAAAATTTTGATTACTTGGGAAATATTGGTTATATAAATCATTTGAAATTAAACCTTTAATATGTTCCTTGCGGGTTTTGTATGAATCAGGTTCAAATGTAAACATATACTTTAAAAACTCGTTTGTGGTGTTGTTAAAGTCAAGTTCTGCGGTACTTTTGTCTTTATTATTTTGGTAGGTCTTATAACTGTCAATTTGGGTGCTCAATAACTGCTTTTGTTGGTTGGTTTTAGTCAATTGCTGACTAACTTGTCGCTTCTGCTGTTGTAAGCGACTGATCTGTTGTTGCGCCTGCTTAACTTGGCTATGTTGATAGGCATTCGTTCCTAATGACATAATTAAGATCAAACTACCAAGTGCAATACTTAAAACCACGCTACGCTTCATTTGTTGGTTCCTCCTTACTTCTTGATTGGCCGGGCTAACGTTACATCACCACTATTTAGTAAGCTATAAAAGGCGGTGCCAAAGGTGCTTTCGTTTACATGTCCTGTGGTATCTCCACCCTCTTCAATAATCTTTGTGTTTTTACCATGCCAATTTTCGGTAATAAAAGCGGTGTGTCCGTTATTTCCTGCACCCGCACCCTGATTGACAATGACAATATCGCCTGCTTTGGCGTCATTTTCACTAATTTGTTTCAAGTATTGGTGTGATCCTTTAGCGTCACTTGCCATTGTTCCAGTAAACCAGCCCATATTTGCGGGAACTTTGTAGCCTGCCTTGTTCAAGGTAAGCCAGATAAATCCTGAACAATCAGTTGTTCCTGATTTGTTAGGATTTTTTAAGTTAGTTCCTAAATCAGCGCTAGGGTGCGATTGCCCATACTTGAAATAACCTTTCATGCTCTTGGCTGTTTTAATTATATTGCCGTCTGCCTTGCCTGTATCGGTATCACTAGCGCAATCTAGATTAGCGTTGGCTTCCTCATCTTGGCTAGCATTTTTTAAGCTATCCCCTGCAACTGGATCTTTTGTACCAACTACTGAATACCAGTGATCTGCAAAGGCATAACGCTTTGACAAAAACCATTGTTCAGGGTTTTTAGACATACCCTCGTAATCCATTAACCAGGCTTTGGTCGCTTTATGCACGTCCGTATATTTAAAAATCTGCTTGTTTGACGCATAGTAACTACTGTTCAATTCTTGGTCGAGATAATCCAACTGTACCCCGAGATTGGTCGCTGGTTTATTTTCTTTATGGGCTAAATCTTCCAGTTTATCTTTTCGACCACCTAACCACTGGGCTAAGCCCGTGGCCCCGGAACTGGAATTAACAGACTTGGGATCAAGGCGACTTTCTAGTTGTAAGACCCCCAAGATACCGGCGGCCGCTTGTGGGGTGGCACCATACTTTTGCTTCCAATGCTTAGCAATGTTTTTCGCATTTTCTTCCATACCTTTATCGTCTACATTGGTAACTTGGCTTGATGTAGTATCATCTCCACAATTTTCTTCTAAATCTCCTGTTAATCCTGCAATTATCAATATAATTGCTATGAAAAAGCCTACGATACCATATAATATGAATTTGACTTTTTTCTTTTGAAATTCATAGGCTAGTCCCATGTTAAGCACCTACTTTTTGCTTTGCCTTATCAACTTTATCTTGCGCTGCTGATTGGTCACTCTGCGCGTTCTTTAAGTCCGACTTAGCCGAATCCACCTTCTTGTCTTTGTCCTTATCTTTGCCATCAATCTTGTTGGCGTCATCTAACTTCTTTTGGGCGTCGCTAACTTCGTTCTTAGCGGCATTGAGACTTAACAGGGCTTTCAAATACTTAGCTTTAGGACTATTCACACCGGCTAATTTGGTTTGGACGGTCTGGGCGTCTTGCGTATCATTATGGGCGAGGAAAGCTTGTCCCATTCTCAATAAAACATCAGCGTTCGTCGTAAAGGATAATTGGTTATTAAGCGTATTGGTATCATAATTAACAATCGCTTTTTCGAGTTTCAATTGATCTTTTTGCTTACTCGTCGCCTTAGTTGGTAACTGCCAATCGGCCACTTGACTGCTATCTTTGTTGTCGTAAGCAGTGTTTATAATTTTGTTCAACTGACTTGGGTCAACATTCAAGGCTTGCTGGTATTGTTTGTGTTTCAAGAATGTTTGAGCCTGACGGGTCTCACTATAATTGGCTTTTTGCATAGCTTTCTTGGCTTTTGACCATTGATGATTGTTTAAGGCCATTTGAATTTGGTTACTGTATTTTAACCGAGTAACTTGGGTTTGACTTCGGTCGGCTAGAGATTGATACTTTCGTTCGTCACTTTTATGGACTAAGCCGACGGCCAAAACGGCCACAATCGCCACCCCGGCCATACTCAACCATAAACGTTGTTTGGTTTTCTGCTGGGCCGTTTCAACTTCCTGCCATTCGTGATAGCTCACAAAGTCCTCAATGCCGTTAACCACTTCCGTTAACTCATTTAACGACGTAGCTTTAGCTACTTGTTGTAAATAGCCGTCCGGGTGTTTGGCCAAGGCTTCTTGGGGATTGCTTAGTAGTCGTTCATAGGGCGTCCCCGTCAAGCAAAACAGAATCAGTGCTTTGTATTTGGCTAAATTGCTATGTTTATCATCATAAGGCATGAGTTCATTGGCCTGGTAGGCGTACCAAACATGTTTCATTGGGTAATACCATAGGTTGGCTGGGTTTAACGCAATGTGATACTGGCTATCGTTAACCACCTTTTGCGCCATAATTTCCTTGGCAATCGCTGACCGGATTGCCTTATTTTCATGTGGCAAGTCCTTTAATGATCTGACTTTATCTGGCAAGGTATAAGTTAAAACAACCTTCTGGCCTTGCTCAACCACGTTAACCAACTGTAAGAAATTGGAATCAGCTTGCTTTAATTCGTTTAGCTCACTCAACTGGTCATATCGAAACTGATTGTGATTGAGTTCGAGAATTAACTTGTTCCCCAGTCGTTTGAAAGTCCCAACTTCGATATTTAATAACTGGTTTGATTTACTCATTTAAAGTCCCTCCTTCCTCTTCGGTAGTGGTCAAGGCGTCAATCTCACTAGGTGTTAAGACCACGCGCTTTTGATAATCCGGTTGTCCGGCTGTCTCACGGTTGTATTTTTCTTGGTAAGCTTCTGGGTCGATTAGTCGTAGCTCTTCTTCGGTCAATTCAACTTTCATAAAGGCGCGTTGGCTACCATAGATCATCAGAGCTTCGCCTTGTCGTCTGCGTTCTAGTAGCTTCTTTTCTTTATCCGAGAACGTCATTCTTAACTTGGTAATCACATCATCAACGCCTTTACCGTCAAGACCAAAGAACACTTTGGTGTAGGAGTTCCCAATAATTGCTTCCCCAATATTTTGCCCGGTATCAGTTGTTCCCTCAATCACATCTTGGATTTGCTGTGTTCCGGCAATCGCTCCGGCATTGTACTTTCTAAACCGCTTGTATGCTTGGTGGAAAAAGGTGGCGGCCGCTTTGTGCAAGGTCAAAAAGTGAAATTCATCAACAAATAACTTTTTGCGGCTATGCCGATCTTTGGTGATTTCGTCCCACAAATACTGGAAGGTATTCAAGTAGGCCGCTGATTGGACTTCCTGTTCACTTTGTAGGGGCTTTAAATCAAAGGAAATGATTTTCCCTTTTAAGTTAACGTTGGTGTGGCCGTCAAATAGGCTGTTAGAACCATGGGTATAACTACCTAAGATGTAGTAGAAGTCTTTAACCCGATTGAATTTGTCGGCGTCCTTATCTGCCAATTTTTCCAACTCGTCATAAACATTGGATAAGGTCGGCCACTGATCGTCTTTAATTTCTTTTAAGCGGCTATATTTTAAAATGCCACTGTTGACGTAAGCTTGTTTAACGACATCATCAAGGATTGCCAGTTCAACTTGGGTAATCCCGGTTTTAAGGACTTCAAAGAAACCTTTCAGACGTTGAATTTTATCTTTTACCAATTCATCAAGATTTGTCACGGCTTCATCAGCACTCAAAATTTCCTCGGAAAAGATTTGCATTGGATTAATTTTGTACTTAGCATTAGAAGTTAGGTGCAGGACTGCCCCACCTAGGGCTTCGACAATTTTGGTATATTCATTTTCTGGATCAATGATATAAATTTGATAGTCTTGAATGGCATATCTTAAAATCTTCTGGATCATGTAGGTTGTTTTACCCACACCGGAAGTACCAATAACAACCATATTCTGGTTCAAGGTCTTGTTACGATCCAACATATCAACTGCAATTAAACTATTTGTGTCCTTGTTGACACCCTCAATATCACTTCTTGGTTTCAGGTCTAGAATTTCTGCGTCGTCAAATGGAAACATTGAGCTAGCAACCTCGGTATTGCTTTCCTTATACGTATAATCACTCATTAAGTTTTCATTAATCGGCATTGTTGACCAAAAAGCTTGGAAAGTTGCTTTAACGGGCACTAGGGGCTTCATTTGTAGCTTAATCAACGTATTCTTAACGTTTTCGGTTAAGTCATCTAAGTCTGCTAAACTGTTGGCCCGCAGATAAATGAGCATATGTTGATAGACAAATGTGGTAGAATTATCGAGGTATTTATCTAGTTGCATGTTGGCTGAATCAATATAATTTTGCAGAATCTTCTTTTTATACGGGTCGAACGTATTTAACTTCTGCGCTTCCTTATTTTGAATCGTCTTCTTGTAATAGGTAATCATTGAATTATTACTGGCGCTGTCGATATATTGCACAATATCGATAACGCCTTTTTTACGCTTTAATTCTGATAACCAGTTGCCATACACCCGCTTGGGATAGTCAGCAATCGCTAACACCCGAATAAAATTCTCCCCCGACTGGACGTAGGTGGGGTACTGTTCCCAGCTAAACGGGAATAGTGAATGCAAGCTATCGCGATCAATCAGTTTGGTAAAATCCTCAACCTCCGGTTTGGGCTTACTACCCGTTTGGTCGCTGTTGCCTTGGTTATGCTCTTTTTTAGTTGGCATAAATAAATCAATGACCTTATCACCAAAACTCATACTGTTGCCCCCTATCCATTAAAATTGATCAAGTTCTTTAAAATCTCTTGGACTTCTTGACTGGTCAAAACTTTGGCCGTCACATCAAAATCCGTTAACGCATTTTCAATGTCTCGTTTAACCTGTTCGATCTTTTCGTCTAAATGAGTGACGGCTAAGTTTAAGCTTTTAACGCTCTTGTCTTTAATCGGTACCTTAACGATTAGCAGGTGTTGCTTAGTTGTCATGTTTTTGGATTCCTGGAGTTTAGTAAAGTGGTCCAAATAACTGGCTATGAGTTGGATTTTGAACTGTTGCTCCGGGTGATCTTTTTGTAACGCAAGATACCGACGCTTGAGACCATTGAGATAAGCCGTCATATTGACGGGAATCGTCGGTTCTAAGAACTGTAACGTGTCATCAACGCCTTCACCTAAGGTACTCATGAGGAACGCGCCATAGTCCTCAAAAACGTCCTGTTGTTCGGTTTCATTAAGCAGATCAAGGTTGATCCCACTAACTTCCAAAATGCCAACGAGATTACCCGTTTTGGTAACTTCGTAGTTACCATACATACCCACCACCAAGCTCATGTCATCAATGGTCTCTTTGCCACCATTGATTTTAGGCGGTTGGTAATCCCAATCGAGCTTCACTGATTTATTGGCGGTTTTGCTCTTCTTCAAACGCATTTAGTTCACCTCGCTTCTTCGGTTTCAAATAAAACAGTTTCTGACCATTGGCATAGCGGCGTTTCAACTTAAAGTTATCCCGCACTTTAATATTCTTCCGCGCCGCAACTGGCCTAATTGTTGTCTTAGCCATGACAATCGTCATGGCTAAGACAACAATCACTATTTTTATCAGGACTAAGATCAGACCATAGGGTGGGATCGCAATAAAAATTAAGCCCACTAGTCCTGCCAGCGCCGCATAGCCAAAATCCTTCAAGGTGTAGTCTTTCCAGATCCCGTAATCTTTATCCACGTTTTCTGGGAAGATAAATTCTTTTCCTTTCTTCATTTGGCAGGCTCCTTTTTAAATTAAGTGAATAGGCTGTAAACCCAAGGTAATAGCCAGATAATCGCTGCCGCTAAGGCCACTAAACCAGCCACCCGACCAACCGCGTGATAAACTTCTGATTTCTCTCGCGGATCGTCTGCGTCAGGCATTCTTTTGATAATAATAAATAGCGCGACACAAATCCCAACTAAAACGACCAAACCAGTTAAAATACCTTGAATCGTCTTACCAGCGCTGGTTAGCTTGCTTTTAACTTCGCCACCGTCCGCCGCCAAAACAACCTGGGCGTTCATTAAGCCCAAATAAATCGCAGTAGCTCCAGTAGTTGCTAGCGCTTTCATTTTTCTGTATTTTGACATGTTATTCCTCCTTCCTATCGTCTTCTGATGTTCGTAATTGAATTTGTTCTGCCTGCGTTTCTTCTGGCTCACGCTGATAGAACTTGTTCAATTGTTCCTCGGCAATTTGCTGGCTTGGTAATGGGTCGGTGGCTAATCTGACGTGGCCATTTTCACTCGTGGCTAAGTAATACTCTTTTTCTGACTGGCCTAACTCTTGGGTCTCTAGGACATGCAAGTTATGTTCATAACGGCCTAAGGCGTTATCAACTTCTAAGCCATAGAAGCCTAAGAAGCCTTCCAAGAAGCTCTCACCAAAAAAGGTCATTTCATTTTTGATTTGCTTATATTGATGAGTTGGCTTATTACTTACCAGCTTTTCGGCTTTTTGAGCATTGTCACTCTCATGTTTACGGTCAAACCAACCACTGATTTTTGTTGGATCGGTTTTGACCCTACTTTTGACTGACTTCTGAACTAACTTACTTCTAACTTCTGTGACTGGCTTACCGCTTCTTTGCATTTCGGTTTTTAACGCTTCGGGATTATCCAGTAGTTTTGAATCCTTAACAATAATTGCTTTGTCATTATCAACTACCAAATGTTCGTCCACATCTTGCCAGTTCTCTATCTTCATTGCGCCACCCCCTTTAAATGGTTATTAAGTATATCTAGCCTATCCACTCATACACATGTAAAATGGTATGTTAGGGTGTTTTCCTAAAACTGTCATTTTTAGGAATTTATCCTCAATAGCACTAACCTTGCTTTTGAGGACGCCCTCTTTTTTTGTGTGTTCAGAAATCCATTGAATACCTTTATCATGAATGATTTTCTTACCTGAAATATCCATTAGCATTGGCTTGGGGAAATCATCATGACGCTTTATCCAATTACTCACATAGCGGTCATTTTTTCCTAAAATTCGGCTAGCCTCCGCTAATGTGTGCCACTCGTTGCTATTTTTCAAATGCTATCCCCCCTTTCTTTATTTGTATGAATAAATTATATCACAAAAATGGTTACGTTGTCACCATTTATTTTTTCTTTTTCATTACATCTATCTTACACCTAGCCTATCTATGGATTGTACCACTGTGGCGACTGTGCTTCTGATGTTGACGCTTCTTTTTATCCAGTTCGTATTCTAATTCTTTTTGTGCTTTCTTTTGTCTGTTAAGTTCGTGGTCTTGTCCATTCTCGTAAAGTAAGCTCATTAAGGTATCTGACAATAATTTGTTCATATAGTTTGCTGGGGTATTTTCGTTATAATTAACGGCTCGATAATCAGGCATATTCTCTTTTCGGAAATCATCATTCTTTTGATTATGTTGCTTTACTGCCTGCTTAGCCTGTTCAAGTTGCTTAGCAGAAATCTTTTTATCTTGTCCTGCTTCCCCAATGAATAACTGTTGTGTCCCCCTATTCTTCAATACACGTAACAAATTAGCGTTTTGAATCTCATCAGATTTAACCTGTCCGCTTAGATAAGCAAGTCCCTGGGCATGTTCCTGGGTCGTGAATTGAACAGGCGGATTATTTCTCAACTGATCTAAATCACGCTTTTCTAGTGATTTAAGTTCAGGATTATAATAAACAACTGCTGTATATAGGCGTTCTTTTTCAGTCATTTTGACTTGATCAAGGCTCATATCAGGGAAAGTCTTACTTAATACGTTGTTATATTGCGTATCAACCACTTGTTTAGTCTCATTTATTGCTGAAAGTTCTTTGATATTCTTCTTTAAAACAGCTTGTTGTTTCTCATCAAAGTCACTTAACAGCGTACCCTTTGTACGCTTAATATCTGCTAGTTGGTAACCTTTATTAGCCAAAATATCACTAATAGTTTCCTTAGCTCGCTGTTCTTGTTTTTCAAGCATTAACCAACTAGCAAATGGGCGCTTTGTAAACGTCAGAACCTGTTGATTGATAATGTTTGTTCTTATCATGGCTAAACGGTCTTTTAGTTCATCTCCTGTAAATACCCTTTGTTCGCTGTCCGTCTCCTTAACTAACTCCCGTTTTTCTGCCATTGTTATTTGCTCAAAATCAACGTCAGGATAAAGTTTTGAAACGGTTCGATTAACGACTTTATCCAATAATTGATTGGCTTCTGATAGTGACTTTTCTTGTTGTGTAATTGTAACTAATTGTTTAGTCACATCTTCCCCTACTGCTTGCTTAATCATGGCACTATTTTTCCAATTAAATAGCATACGTTGCTTCTCATCTAGGTTCTCTAAGCTAACAAATGTTTTTAGTCGATTACTTAACTGTGCAACCAGTCGTTTTTCATCAAATGAATAATGGCGCTGTAAGGTTTGCATACGGCGTTCATTATGGATTTTTTCATTAGCATTTTTTGCTTCTGCTTTTGCTTGTCGTTGTTGCTTAACATTTTGATTAAATTCTTGGCGTTTTTCTTTCTGTGAATTGATACCCTCGTGTTGTGTTGACACTTCATCAATTCCTTGTTCTTCATATGATTTTTCACTAATACGGTCTGGTAAATTTTTAGCTTCTAAAACTTGATTTACACTAACCGCCCAATTGCGCCGCCATTGATTGATTTTTTCTTTTTTATCCCAATCAACTAACCACACCTTTCTTGATCTTGGGAAACGACTATTTCCTGTATAAGTCTTGTTCCCATTTTCGTCTAATATGTTTTCTCGTTTACTTTTCAATCCCCATGTTCCATCTGAATTAAACGGCCGGTTAGTTAACATCACATGAGCGTGCGGATTATCTGGGTGATCTCTATGAATTGCCACATCGGCAACCATACCTGAATCAACAAAATTTTCTTGCACGTATTTTGTCAATAATTCTTTCTGTTCATCTTCGCTTAGTTCAACTGGCAAAGCCACGTTAAACTCTTTAGCATAACGTGAATTTGATTTACGGTCTTTCTTCTCAACTTCATTCCATAATTGTTGCCTATCTTTTGCCCATTCTGGTGCATTTTTTGGTGTTAAAATAAATGCTTCTGGCATGACATCACGTTTATAAAAGTAACTTTTTCCCTCTTTATCAGAAAATAGTTTTTCTCCACTTCGATAACTAGCACTAGCAACTGCACTACGCATTTTTCCAGCGCTAATATTTTGAAAGCTCATGTGAAAAATTGCCATTGCTGTTATCTCCTTTCTTTGGGGGTTTGTTTTTGGTTTTTGTTGTCGCCAACGGCGACTTCTGATACAGTTTTTTAGGGTTTTAGCACAACACAACTTCATGTTGTGTGTAAGTGCGCATTGACCTCGTTTCACTCGGTCTTCTGATTCTCCTGAATTTACTTTTAGTGTATGCCTTCCGCTTCGCTATTTCAACTTTTATCCTTTGACTTAACGTTTCCTATATGATATAGTTTCGGTGATTATTTCTAATATGATTGGAGGGATAGTTATGTCTCAAAGTAACTTAGAAAAACAAGAAGCTAAATTAAAAGCCCTTAATCAAAAAATTAAGGACGAAAAAAATAAGATTGAACAACGGCTAGGTAAACAAATCATCAGTCAAGCCAATTTAGATTATGCTAATTTGTCTAACGATCAGATTAAGCTTTTAGCTAAGCAATTTTCTGAATTTTTAAAGGTAAAGTCCGTAGATCATTAGCCATACGAGATGGGGAAATTCCATGTCTAATCAATATGAAAAACTAGTCGAGCAACAAGCGCGTTTAAAACAAAAAATTGAGCGGGAAGATTTTAAATTACGGCAATCTAAATACTATGAAAATCGGCAAGCCCGCAAAGCCCGTTCTCGCCGATTAATTCAAAAAGGGGCTTTATTAGAAAAGTACTTTCAAGCTAATAACCT
>NZ_RHNN01000004.1 GCF_003946245.1 Levilactobacillus cerevisiae | reverse complement strand
CTCAAAAAAAATTGCCTAATCTCAAAGGATTAGACAATTTTATAAATGGAATTACCAACAACAGTTGACATAGAACCTAAAGTATTTAGAGGACGGCTTTTTTAGTTACTTTCGATCGTTATGGCGATCGATTAATATCATTAATGTGGCAAATGCCAGCATCAATGACAGCGCCTGAAACACGCTCATAGGCTGTGAAACCTTTCTTCAGATTTTTCCATGTCTCCATAGACATCACCTCGAAAGGAGAAAAGACAACCTCCGTTCACAAAACTTCCTGCATGCACTAGTGTAACAGAGATAGGTTCATTCTCTTCATGATACGTCTTATAAATAATTTTGTACAAATAACGAGTCTGGGACACAATCCCAGACTCGTTTTTAACACTAAACTATATAGCTGAGACATGTGCCAAAGGAGAAAACGAAAGCCAGCTAACTGCCTTTCGTCCTACTCTTAACGATACACCAACGGCCCAGAAATATAGACCGACTGATTCCGAAACTGATCCTTCATCAAATTCGTAATCATGAACGCCGCTAAATCCGCACGACTCAGCTCATCGTGGACCGATTTCGGGGTGAACTCGCCGTACCGGTAGGCCTTCGTGGCGGGATCAAACGTTAACCATGACGGTTGGACGTTGGTGTAGGTCAGTCCTGATTTTTTTAGGATAGCGACCTGTTTTTCTTTGTTCGTCGTTCCCTCTAAATAGTCCTGCCGCACACCCATAAATTCCGTCAACTCCGCCGCGGTTAAACTCTGGCGAGAGGCCACATCCGCGCCATAACCAGTCACGATTTCTACCCGGTCAACGTTGACCGCCCTCATGGCTACTGCAATCTGCCGTACGGGATCCACCACGCCAAAGTCGCCGAGTGAAATAATTACTGCGTCACTGCCAGCAATCACCTTTTGCAAGCTCATCTGGTCCGTGTAGTCCGCAATCTGAACGCTCACGTTGGCCTGTTCCGAAACATTTCCGGCCTGGCGACTCACCGCCACAACCTGATTTCCTTGTGCGACCGCTTCATCAATCAAGAACTTGCCAACACTCCCGCTGGCACCAAAAATAACAATTTTCATCTTACCGCCTCCAATTCCGTCACCGTTGTACCAGATTGCCACTGGGCCTCATCGACTAGATTGACAAACATTAACCAAAGGGGCAACGACAGTGTTTCTGGTTCCGGTGCAGTTTCCATAAGTGATCTCCTTTTAATGACTAAACATTTATTTAATAATTAAGTAAAAATAAAAATCGCGCTAACGATTTTTTAATACACCTTGGATGGATAAACGAATGACCGTTTCCAACTCACTCAACATCATCGGCTGATCCGTAACCACCCGCTGCTTCTGCACCATAATAAACGGTGCAAACAGCAGTGCGTACAGTGTTTCCTGGTTGTTGATCACGAACATCCCCGCCTCGTTCAGTTCTTGAAACAAATTATCAACTGGCTGAGCCAAGCGGTTCCCTTGCCGAATTACCTCGGCCGTGACCACCTTGGGATTGTCACGAACCTCGTCCAGGTAAATCGACTCAAGCGGATGCTCGTGAAACTGTTGGGCGAAGTGGTAAACGCAGTTGAACAGCTTGTCCTCTGGTGTCTTCCCCGCAGCAATCGACGCCCGTAACCCTGTATCCAACAAGTCCTTGACGTCCAGGTAGATCTTACCCAACATGTCCGTCTTATCCTTGTAGTACACGTATGGCGTCCCGGAGCTCACGTTGGCGTGCTTGGCGATCTTACCAAATGACAGACCCGCGATTCCCTCATCCCGCGTGATTTCAAAAACAGCTAATTTGACACGTTCTTTTTTTCCTTCATCAATTTTTCTCATGAGTTTATATTAAACGATTGATTAGTTACTGTCAACCATTTTTCCCACCTTTCCTAAAATTTCATCAGCCGTGGCCACAATGTTTAGCGTGGCGCGCTGGTCAAACTCCGTCGGTCGCGGGTTAATCTGAATCACCTCGGCGTAGTCGTTGAGGTAATCGTAATAGCCGTTAGACCCCGTGACAATCACCAAATCCGCCTGGTCCATCCACGCGTTGGCCCGCTCCACGGCAACTAGGTCCCGACCAATGTGATCATGTGCGGGGGCCGGGGATAGCAAGCCACCACACACGGGACAACGCGGCACACTACCCTGTTGCCACACGCTAACGGGATAGACCCGCCCGCAGTCGACGCACACATTTTCATTGAAGCTGTGCCAAATATTCGCAACGTTTACGGAACCTGCCAGTTCGTGCAAGTAGTCCACATTAGTCGTAACGACCCCCTGTAGCAAGCCCTGTTGCTCGAGACGAGCCAACTCACGGTGAGCAACGGTCGGCCCAACGTCAAACATGCCATGGAGGAAGGTCCGCTGCAGTTGGTGATAATAACTTTTCGGATCTCGTTTCAGCTCATCCTCAGAAGACAGCAGATTGCCGGCAAGTGGCGACATATGTTCCAGGTCGGCAATCCCACTGGGCGTAGAAATCCCAGCCCCAGTAAGCGCAACGGTAAAATGACTCCGACGCAGCGCAGCAACCAGAGTAGAAACGTCAGCGGTGACTTGTTCATTGGTTAAATTCATAATGCTCATCTCTTTCAATTAAATAATCATTTAATTAACGTTGAAAATTAAACGACTCTACGGGTGATTGTCAAAATAGTAACTTACGTTTGGCAGTCACGTGAATCGTTAATCAGTATATTAAACGTTCATTTAATAATTGTCAAGTCTTTCCCCCAAGAAAGGTTATCCCTGATACACTGCTTAAAAATCACCGAGCCCTCTTACCCGCTGGCTCCCCGTCTAGAACACCATTCTCTACAGTAAAACCAATGAAATCAGTAACACTCTCCATAGAAAATGGGACCAGCCGGCTCACCGCCAGTCGATCCCATAATCACAAAATATTAAAATGAAAGAACATCCAGCCCGGACCGGACTACTGTGGCCATAGCCGGAGGCAGCTAGGTACGTAGCTCTCTGTGTCGGTGTTGTTAGACCGGTGAATTTTCCGGCCTTACAACATGGGTCGTGTGGGGAGACTTGCGCCTTTGGCAAGGCTTCCCACCGCCTCCGGAGACCGCACTTTGGCTCCGGAGGGTCGCCCCACAAGAGCGGAGTACCTAGCTGCCGCAGGCGGCAAAGACCACCGTAGACCGTTTACCGGAATGTTGAGAAGAGGTTGGCGAAGCTGCTGCTGGCCCGGTAGAACACCGGTGGCATCCCCATCGGCGCTGCCACCGTCACGCGGTCTTGCCCACGAAACAGTTCGCCGCTCCAGAGATGGCACCACTCGCCACCCGGCAGGTAAACGCTGCGTTGCGTCTCGCCCGGCTTGAGTACGGGCGCCACCAGGAGATCACTGCCCAGCGTGTAACTGGTGTGCTCATCCCAGGTTTGCTCGTCCTCTTCGTCCGCCAAGACTAACGGCCGCATCACGGGCATCCCGGTCGCGGTATTTTCCTGCATCACGGCTCGTAGGTACGGCGCCAATTGCTGGTGCACCCGCGTTAGCCGGGCCACCTGGCGCATGGTTGCGTAGTCGTCATAATACTGGAAATTCTCACTGGGCCGGTTGCCTTCGTGGGTCCGCATGAACGGGGTAAAGGCTCCCAGTTCCAGCCACCGCAACCACAGTTCCTTGGTCCGAACGTTGCCAAATAAACTGGTATAGCCGCCAATGTCGGGATGGGTCAGACCGTTACCCGTTAAGCCAACCGTCAACATCCCCGTCAGAGCGGAGGGTAACCCGTCATCCGGCGTCCAATCGACACTCTGGTCACCCGCCCACAGGAGTGGCGCGTAACCCTGGGTACCGGCACCACCAGCCCGGAAAAAGGGCACGACTTCGCCCAATTTGCCAGCATGTTCCAGCGCATCGCGGTTTAATTTTGCCCACAGCACTGGCCATTGGTTGTGCGCCAGCATCGGGTCGGCCTTGCCGGCCAGTTGCACGTCCGTCGGCAAATACTCACCGAAATCGGCCATCCAACCGCTCATATCGAAGTCAATCAGGCGTTGCTCGATGATTCCCTGGTACCACTGATAAGCCGCGGGATTCAAGAGATCGACGACCCCACAGTTGAACTCGCCGAAATCGACCAAGTAGACGTCGCCATCGGCCTGGGTGGCCAGGTAACCGGCGTCCTTTGCCGTGGCAAATAACGGTCCATCGTCGACCACGTACGGATTAATGTAGCCGAGGAATCGAATACCCTGCTGCCGCCATTTTGCAATCTGCTCATCGAGCCCCGGATAGAAATCTTGATCCCAATGCCAATCCCAGTGCAGACGTTTGCCAAAACTGGTGAACAGCGGCCCTTCCCAGTCCTGGAGCCAAACGCCAGCAACCTTAATGCCGGCGCGTTGTGCGGCTACCACGCGGTCACCCACCACCTGCGTGCCGCCTTGCAGGCCGAGCACGACGCCCTGGTTCGCCCAATCGGGTAAGACCGGCTGGGTGCCGAACCAATCCTTGGTCAACCGCACCAGGCCCGCTAAGGTCGGTGCGCTGGCTAACCACACGGAATCCGGCACCGCCCAGGCACTCAGCTCCGTATAACGGTGGTCCGTAAAGTCCAACTCGGCATAGGCCGTCGTGGCTAAATGGACCATCTGATGGCGACTGGTCAGGTAGGTCGCCTGGGGGTAATTCGAGGTGTAATAGTCCCCACCCCCGCCGTTGTTTCGGTCGGCGGCCTGCGTGATGGCCGTCTGCTTATTCCGGCCCACGCCCGGCTCGGAGGTCCAAATTGGAAATGTCCGCCCAGCCAGGTTGAGGTAACTCATCTGTTCCCCACCACCATAAAATCGGTCGCTGGGTTGCGCGGTCAGCCGCAGCCAAAAGCGGTTTAATTTTGCCGCGAGCGCCTTGAAATCTAAGTGCCAGCCACCATTGACGTAATGAATCAGCACGCGTAAATAGCTGGGACTATCAGGGGCTGGCGCCAGTTCGAGCGTGGCCGAAGTCGCAGAACTGGTGAACGTTTGCACGACCGGCAACCCAATCCGTTCCACGTTGGTGTCGTGGAGCTGGAAGTTTCCCTGATTCATTTTCACCTGGCTATCGCCGTCACCCACCGCAATGGCCGGGTGCGCCACCGTGCTGTGCAGGCTGGCCTCCGGTTGATGGGCCCAGCGTAGTTGCCAGTCGTCGGCCACGGCCTCATCGCGCACTGTTAACTGCTCGCCGTCTAAACAAATTTGCATGCCGTTACCTCCGTCTTCGTGTTAATACTGTGTTACGGGTAAATGGCACCATTGACCCAACCACTTGATGGCCGTGGTGTAGTCGCCATAGACCAAGGCAAAGTGGGATTCGGCCCCGCTCTGCGCCAGGTTGTGAACCAGTTCATTGATTGGCAGGTCGACCTGAACCTTGCCGGAGAAACCGTTGTATTGGTTCTCCACTGGCAATGCCTTCCCGTGGATGCTGATCAAATGATACCCGTCCGTGTCGTAGTGGACCCGCAACAGGGTGACCTCGCCCGGCTTCAGGGAGCCGTCGACACTGACCCCAATTTTACGGTTCGGGTGAACCCCAGCCGTGGCTGGGTAGTCGGGATTAGCCAAGTCGTAAGGCCCATAATCGTGCCAAATGGTCAGGCTGTTATCCGTTTCGTCTTCACGACACAGGTCGCCCAAGAAGACCGGGTCACTGTGGCCTTTCAAGGCTTGCAGGACGTACATGGAAACGGCCCCGTGGATGTCGCCCTCTTCCGCCACTGGCGTCTTTTGATTCGTCAGTTGGGAGAAGACGCCCCCCGGTGCACTGTCAAATTTGTCAAAGAAGTCTGGCCAGCAACGGGATGCGATGGCGCCCAGGTTGTCGTCGTGAATGTGATCTTGCATCACGGTCACGTACTGCGCCATCTTGATTGCCCGCGGATCTTTTGGATCCAGGTCTTTTAAATGTTGCTCAGCGTAGGTCAGTTGGGCCTGGTAGGCTGTTGGCGCCAAGGTCGTCGCATCCTGGAACGCGTGGTCAATGGCGTAGTGCTTCAGGGTCACGCCTAAGCTGGCGCGCAGCTCTTGCGGATTGGTCCCGGAGAAGTTAAAACCCGGTGGGAAGGTCCCCACGACGCCGACCGTCAAGTGTTGCAGGTCGTGGTAGGCTTGAACGGAGCTGATAAACTGGCGCACGGCTTGGGCACCAGCGTCCTCGTCGACGCCACCGATAAATTCTTGGTAGACCTGACCGTGCATGTGCAGGTAGTTGGCCGTGCTCAAAAGCCCCGTCATGGCGTTGAGATGTAACCAGCCATGAACGCTAGGTTCCTTTTCAATCAAGAGGAAGACGGGAACGGCATAGCGTTTCACCAGTTCCGTGACGAACTCTTGGCCGGTAAAGGTCAGCTGTTGGAAAATGATGGCCGTGGGTTCTTCCTCGAGGTTTTCAATGAAATTCAACAGTTCTGCGGGTTCCCCCAGCGGCTCGTGGGGCGCCACGATGGCGGGTTCGATTAATTTTAAAGTGGCCAGCGTGGTTTCAAACCGCTTCTGGGCCAGTTCGGCGTCAAACTTGCGGCGCACAACGGGAATATAGACTAAGCTCATCGGCCTACACCTCCTTAGGTGTGTTGTCCCAAGCGTCCTGGAACCGTTTGAGGCCCAGATCCGTGTACGGATGGTAGAAACTGTCCTTGTAAACGTCGAGAGCAGCCGTCACAATATCGGCGCCAGCCAGGGAAGCCTGCACGATTTGGTGACCACTCCGGACTGCGGCGACGATGATTTCCGTCTTATAATTGTAGTTCCGGTAGATTTGGGCAATGTCCTTGACGTAAGCCATGCCGTCTTCACCGTTCAATTCTTTCCAGTTCACAAATGGTGAGGCGTACTTGGCCCCAATCTTCGCGGGCATGATGGCTTGGGCGGCGGAGAAGATCAACGTCACGTTGGTCCGAATACCCTCTTGCTCCAGCTTCCGGGCCGCGATGATCCCGTTCTCCGTTGCCGGAATTTTGATGGCAAAGTTGGCGGACAACTCGTGAATCTTTTCGGCCATCGTTATCATGTCAGCCGTTTCGGTCAAATGGGGATTGATTTCGATTGAAATGGGAAAGTCGGGTTTGTCAGCGGCGAAGTCGGCTAAATTCTGCACGGCCACCATAAATGGTTGACCACTAGCCATGATGTGCTTGGGATTCGTGGTGACGCCATCGATACCGTAGTTGTCGTAAGCATAGTTAATTTCGTCCATTTTGGCACTATCTAAAAAGTATTTCATGATTTACGCGTCCTTTCAGTTTTCCGTAGAAGTTGCTTCGACGACGGCCTCTTTGTCCCGCCGTTTTAAGAGCTGGACCAAGACCTCGTGATACCGTTTTTCAGTTAAGGGATACAGAAAGTGCATGATGACCACGGTCATGAGCGCCATCGCGGCTGAGTAGAAGAACATCAGCCCCCGAATTCCCAGTAAGGCCGTGGCGGTCTGCGTTTGGTTCGGCACGTAGCCGACCCAGGTCAAGATGACCCCGGGGATGAAGCCAGCAATCGCTTGGGATAACTTCCGGAAGTAGGTGAAGGCCGAATAGACCATTCCCTCGGAACGAATCCCACTTTGCCATTCGCCGTATTCCACACAATCGGAGACCAAGGCCCAGTTCAGCGCGCTGGTAAACCCGTTACCCAGGTAGGCAATGCTTGTAAAGATAACTAACATAAGTGTGCTGCTAGCAAAGAAGAAACCGAGAATATCAGCGGTCGCCCAGATTAGGCACCCCATCGCATAGACGGTCTTCTTATCGAAACGCTTCGTCAACATTGGCACCAAGGCCACGGCGACGAAGACCATCCCAATACTGAAGAACCCGAGGTAAGAAACGGCAGCACTGTCTTTTAAAATGTATTGGCAGTAGTAAACTTGCACGGCCAATTTCAAGTTGAACGCAGAGAAGGTAAATAAGTTGACGATACATAAAGTGACCAGCGGCTTGTTCTTAAGTAAGGCTTGGAAACTCTTCTTCAAGTCTGCCTTAGTGGCCTTGGGCTTTGGTTCTTCCTTGTAAACTTCCTTGATGTTAAAGTAGGAAATCCACTGACAAGCAACCCCCACGATGGCAAAGCCAATGACGGCCACCGTGTAGCCTTCGTGATCGGTTGGCAACATGTTAACAATCGGCATGAACCCAATCGTCGCCAGCATCAGGCCCAAGTTGGACCCCGCTTGCCGGAACGAAGCCAGCTCGGAGCGTTCCTGACTGTTTCGCGTCATGGTTGGAATCATGGAACCAAACGGCACGTTAGAAATCGAGTAGACGGTCCCAAAGATCATGTAGGAAATGTAGGCCCAGATCATTTTGCCAGTCACCGAGAAATCCGGCACGGAGAAGTTGGCAATCAACATCAGTGCCAGGGGAATTGCGGCCCAGAGAATGAACGGCCGGTATTTCCCACGAGGACCAATATTTTGTCGGTTATCGATCCAGGTCCCCACGCTCATATCCATGAACGCGTCCCAGACTTTCGCCACTAAGAAGACCGTTCCTGCTAATGCTGCAGGTAGTTGAAGAACATCGGTAAAGTATTTTAATAAGTAAAGTTGTCCCATATCGAACAGGAAGTTGTTACCGACGTCCCCGATGGCATAGCCAATCTTGTTCCGGAGCGTCGTGGTTCGTGGGGCAATTGTTTCTTCGGTACTTGCGGCATTATCACTCATTCAACCGCCTCCTTATTTTGGTAGCACAACAATCTTTGCGTTCATAAATTCCATAATACCCAGGTCACTCATTTCGCGACCGTAGCCAGAGTTCTTGACGCCACCAAATGGCAGTTCGGGAATCCCCGTGGAGCCCTTGTTGATGAAGACTTGACCAGTGGCCATGCGACTCGCCACCCGTTTCGCCCGTTCCTCGTCACCCGAGAAGACGGCCCCCGCCAGTCCAAATGGCGTGGCGTTGGCAACTTCCACGGCCTCATCATCGGAATCGACCACGTACAGTTGGGCAACGGGGCCGAAGAATTCTTCTTGGCTAGCCGGATTGTCTAAAGTGATGTCCCCCAACAGTGTGGGGCGGAAACCAGTCGCGGCACCCACCGGCCCGCCAGCCACGATGGCGGTCGCACCGTTTTGCACGGCGGCGTCCACCTGTTGGGCCAACTTGACCTGGCCCGCCTTAGACGCCAAGGGTGCCAACGTGGTTTGTGGGTCCATGGGATCACCTACAACCTGCGCCTCAAAGATTTGCTTTAACCCCGCCGTGAATTCATCGGCAACTTCCCGCCGAACGATAAACCGTTTGGCAGAGGTACAAGTCTGCCCGGAATTCCGCAACCGCGAAATGGCCGCTTCAGCCAGGGCGTTGTCCATGTCGGCATCATCTAAAATCAAGCAAGCATCACTCCCGCCCAATTCCAAGGTACTCTTGGTCAGGTTTTGTCCCGCCAAGCCAGCCAATTGGCGACCAACGGGTTCGGATCCGGTCACGGCCAGTCCCTGAACGCGGTCGTCCGCAATCACACGGGCCACTTGGTCGTGGGTCAAGCAGAGATTCTGGAAGGCGCCCACCGGCATCCCTGCTTGACGCGCCGCCTGTTCAATCAGCTCTGCACAACCGGCAACGGAACTCGCATGCTTCAAGATCACTGGGTTTCCGGCCAAATAGTTCGGCGCCAGGACCCGAATGACTTGCGTATAAGGAAAGTTCCAGGGTTCCACGCTCATGACGATTCCGGTTGGTGCGTACTCTAGTTGAGCGTGCGCATCGTCGGGACCGTAAACGTAAGGTTTGGGGGTGAGAAAGGCCACACCATTGTTAGCGTAGTACCGCGTAATGTTGGCGGCGGCGTTGGATTCCCCCTGCCCTTCCTTAAATAATTTACCCATATTGTGGGCGGCCTCTTCGGCAAATTTATCGGCTTCGTCGTCAAAGATTTGGGCGAGGGCCAGTAAATGCTGGGCCCGTTCAAAGCGGGTGGTCGGTTGTTCGGTAAAGTATTTCTCGCTAACGGCAAGCGCTTGATCAACTTCTGCATCGGTAGCGTCGGGGTAAGACCGGTATTCAGCACCGGTCATGGGATCAATAACACGATAAGACATAGAACACACCAATCCTTTCAAGTTCTAAACTATCTCCATTATGCGAGTCGGATTTGTGAAAATTGTGAAGATAAATCCAATATAATGTTAAGGAATGGCTAGAGGCATAGGTTTTCTTTACCTTTCTTATCGCAAACCTAAGCGAAGCCTAATGTAAGCTTAAAACCGCAATGTGCTGGTTATGAAAGCGCTTGAAATAAAGGACGCCCGCCAAATAACGTCGCGGGTGTCCTTTCCGTAAAATCCGAACAAATCGTTGGTGAAGCCTGTGCCTCCGGGATGGTGAAAATAAGACTGGACCGCAGCGCGCGGACCGAATCCTTAAGTTGCAAGTGATTTCCGTTCCCGGCGGCGAGTTCAAGGTGCCCTGCTGTGGGGCCCGGCTCCGGCCTAAGGGGCGGTCCTGCACCTCGACTTGAAGCTTCACTGGAAACCGTGAATCTCCAAGGTCGTCCCATGGCCTAAGCTGAGAAAATCGCTCAGCTAATGCCATCGACACAGCTGGGCACCTTGACTCGCCTCTGGTCACTTACACTGGCAGCTCAAGTTTCTGTCGTGTCAGGGACGTCTCATTTTCACCATCCCTCCGGCTGACACAGGCCTCACCAACGATTGAATCAGCGTTTCAGTTAACTTGTACGAGGTCCGTCAATTACTGATTGACCTATTCCCTGAACTCAACGGATAATCTCGTCCAAGTCAGCAGTAAGCCACAGCAGATTAGGACAACGCCCCAACAAACCAGTCGGATTTCACAGACAGTTGCCAGAACTAGTTGGCAGTGCTTGATCTTAATGGGCTTCGGGCTTTCGGGTTCCAGCGCCGAACGAATAAATTTGTCGACGCACAATCAAAGAGCCGGAGGAACCCTGGAAGCCGCAGGCGGCTAATTTACCACAACCTGCACTAACACTTTTGAACTAGATCCCCAAAGTCCCGAGGTTTCTCACTCGGCCTAGAGCATGGGGCGACCTTTGAGACGCCTGAACTTTGCGGCTCAAAGTCGAGCTGGAAGACCGCTCCTCAGGCTGGAAGCGACCCCACAGCAGGTGGAACCCTGGAAGCCGCAGGCGGCTAATTTACCACAACCTGCACTAATGGTTTTGACCTAAGATTCTAAGACCCTAAAACCCCAAGACCAAGCCCGAAGACCAAAAGAAAACACCGTAGCCCAAGAACGGCTACGGTGCAATGGAACAAGTTATTTTCTAATCAACGAAGCCTCGTGAGCCCGTTGGGTGTACATGTCAATTTCATCATCGTCAGCCCGTACCCAGTGACGCGGTGCGATTTCAACCAGGTGACGTTCCTTGCCATCGTTTTCACCGGAGCCGTCGTAGTGAATCTCTTCCCGGGTCCGTTCAAATTCAGGATCAGGGACGGGAACGGCGGACAGTAAACTCTTGGTGTAGTCGTGCAGCGGGTGAGCGTAGATTTCGTCAGAGTCGGCGATTTCTAGCATCCGGCCGTAGTGCATGACCCCGATGCGATCGGAAATGTACTTCACCATGGAGAGGTCATGGGCGATGAACAGGTACGTTAAGCCCTGTTCCCGCTGCAACTTCTTCATCAGGTTAACCACTTGGGCTTGGATAGAAACGTCCAAAGCGGAAATGGGTTCATCAGCGATCACAAACTTGGGATCAACGGCTAACGCCCGGGCAATCCCAATCCGTTGGCGTTGGCCACCAGAGAATTCGTGGGGGTACCGACTGGAATGGTCCTTGTTCAACCCAACCGTTTCCAGCAAGTCCTCGACCCGCTTCGTCCGGTCGGCGTCGTCCTTGGCCAAATGGTTGATATCAATCCCTTCGGCGACGATATCCTTGACCTTCATCCGTGGATTCAAGGAAGCGTAAGGATCTTGGAAAATCATTTGCATGTCTTGGCGGAATTCACGTTGATCGGCTTTACTCTTAAAGTTATCGACGTTCTTCCCGTTAAACAAAATCTCACCTGACGTGGGTTCGTACAAATGAATAATGGCACGACCGGTCGTGGTCTTCCCAGAACCGGATTCTCCAACTAGTCCAAAGGTTTCCCCGCGGTAAATATCAAACGAGATATCATCGACGGCGCGGACCTCATCAGCCTTACCCACGTTGAAGTATTGCTTGAGGTGCTTGACCTCGAGGATTTTATCGGCATTTTCGTAATCCATTATTGCTGTTCCTCCTCTTCTTCAACTGGCACGGCTGGCCGTTGTTGGGCGACCAAGTCCTTTTGCATCTCGGCGTATTTCTTTTGCCGGGCCACAATTTGAGCGGGCGGCGTAACTTTTGGTGCTTCTGGATGGAGCAACCAGGTTGCGGCGTAGTGCGTATCAGAAACCTTGAAGAATGGTGGTTCCTGTTCCGTATCGACCTTCAAAGCGTACGCGTTCCGAGCAGCAAAGGCGTCTCCCTTGGGCGGATCCAGTAAGTCTGGTGGCGTCCCAGGAATTGATGGCAACTCATCCCCACTCGAATCAAGCGTCGGCATAGAGCTCAACAGGCCCCACGTGTACGGATGCTTCGGGTTGTAGAAGATTTCATCAACGGTCCCGTATTCCACAATCTTCCCCGCATACATAACGGCGACCCGGTCGGCCATGCCGGCCACGACACCCAAGTCATGCGTGATAAAGATGATTGAGGTGGAAATCTTGTCTTGGAGTTCCTTCATCAGGTTCAAAATTTGGGCCTGAATCGTCACATCCAAAGCAGTCGTTGGTTCATCGGCAATCAGAATTTCTGGATAGTTGATCAAGGCAATGGCAATCACGATCCGTTGCCGCATCCCACCTGAGAATTGGTGCGGATAGTCATTGATCCGGTTTTCTGCGTCGGTAATCCCAACTAATTTCATCATTTCCAAGGCTTGTGCCAAGGCTTTTTCTTTCTTCATGCCCTTGTGGACCATCAATGGTTCGGCTATTTGCTTACCGATTTTCATTGTTGGGTCCAGTGAGGTCATTGGATCTTGGAAAATTTCGGCAATATCTTGGCCCCGAATACTTTCCATATCCTTGTCGCTCTTCTTCAACAGGTCTTGGTCCTTGTACAGGATCGAGCCACTGGTGATGTCGGCGTTCCGAGCGTTTAACCCCATGATTGTCCGGGTGGTCACGGATTTACCGGAACCAGATTCCCCCACAATCGCCAAGGTTTCACCCTTCCGCAGATCAAAGCTGACGTTCCGGATGGCCTTAACGTCACCGGCGTAAGTTTTGAAATTCACCTGCAGGTTGCGTACTTCCAAAATGTTTTTTTCGTTCTCCATGACGTTAGTTCACCTACTCTTTCGTCCGCGGATCAAAGGCATCCCGTAAGCCATCACCCAAGAGGTTAAAGGCTAACATGATGATGGAAAGGACCAGTGCTGGCCACCACATTTGATATGGTAAGAACTGGAAGTTCTTCTGCCCATCGTTCAACAACGTCCCTAGTGAAGCCTGTGGTGAGGAAATCCCAATCCCAATGTAGGACAAGGTGGCTTCGAAGAAGATGGCGTTAGGGATGGTAAACATCGTGTTAATGATGATCACACTGGAGAGGTTCGGCAGAAGATGCTTAAAGGCAATCTTCATCGGTCGCTCACCCAGCGTTCTCGCCGCCAGAATGTATTCTTGTTCCTTTATCTCCATCGTTTGCGCTCGGACGAGTCGGGCCATGTTGGTCCACGACGTCAACGCGATGGCAATGATGATCGAGGTCATCCCGGGTTTCAGAATCAAAATCAACAGGACGATCACAACTAGGTTAGGGATGGACAAGATGATTTCAATGATTCGCTGCATAATGGTATCTATGCGGCCACCTTTCCACCCCGAGAACATCCCGTAGGTCACCCCAATCGTTAAATCAAAGAGGGTCGCCACTAACGCAATGATCAAGGAAATCCGTGTCCCGTAAAGGACTCGTGAGAACAGGTCCCGGCCTAAGTAGTCGGTCCCCATCACGTAAAACTTGCTGGAAGCCCCAGCCTGCTTGTAAGCATCGATTCGTTCGCCCGCTTGAACCAACGTCCCGTTGAACCCGTTAATGTTGATGCCGGGAATTTTTGACGGTAAGTTGGCGTAAGACGGGTGCACGGCGTTCGGGTCATGTGGCGAAACCACAAGGGACCCAAAGGCCATGATGAACACAATGGCTAAGACAATCAAGGATACCCAAGCACCCTTGTTCTTCTTCAACCGCCGCCATGCATCTTGCGCGAAGGTTAAGGAAGGCGCCGCAATTTTTTCACTGTCGAGCGCTGCCCGGTCATCGGCATTGATTCGCTTAAAGCTATCTTCAGGGAGTTTAACTGTATCTGCCATTTATTTACCTCCTAGTTAGCCTTTCCTGTAAGCCGAATCCGTGGATCAACGATACCGTATAAGATATCAGTGAACAACAGAACGACACAGAGCATGAATGAATAGATGATGGTCAAGCCCATGATGGTTGGGTAATCGTTCGTCAAGACGGACTTGACGAATTGTTCCCCGATACCAGGAATGGAGAAAATGTTTTCAACAACCATGGATCCAGTCATGATGTTAACGGCTAACGGCCCAACAATCGTAATCAACGGAATCAAACTATTCCGGAGTGCATGGTGGTAAATAACCCCCGTACGACTCAAGCCTTTCGCCTTAGCGAGCTCAATATAATCTGAACTCAACACGTCGACCATTTCGGTTCGGACGAACCGCGCCGATTCGGCTAACGGCGTCGCTCCTAGCGCAAGGGTTGGCAATACCGTGTAGATAAAGCCGCCCCATTCGGCGATTGGGAACCAGCCGAGCTTCAACCCCAGGTAATACTGGAGTAAAACGGCCAAGACGAAGGATGGAATGGAAATCCCTAAGATGGAAACAACGGTTGCGGTGGTATCAACCCACGTATTTTGCCGCATTGCCCCAAAGGATCCCACAAGAATTCCGAGAATAACCCCAAAGATCATGGCTTGCAGCCCAATCTGCAAGGATGGTCCGATCCGACTTGATAACAAGTAGGAAACGGGTTGATCACTAAATTGGAAAGACGTTCCGAAGTTACCACGCACGGCGCCTGCCAGATACAGCAGGTACTGTTGCCAAACTGGCTTGTTCAAACCATATTGTTCGTAGATCAGCGCAATCTGACTCTTGGACAACTTAGCTTGGTTGGTCAGTGGCGTTCCGGGTAACAACTTCATCAGGAAGAACGTCACGGTAATAACGATGAATAAGGTCAGGATCAGGTAGAAGATCCGCTTTGCTAGGTACTTTGCCATTTGTTTACCTCTCAATCAGTAGACTTATTCGTTACCGTTAAGTTGTTAAACTTAACAAAAACTCCACGAAAACAACAAGATGATAAATGATTGCAATAATATCGAAAAGTAAGGACCAACTCGCGTTAATCCTTACTCCCCGATAATGCTTATTTGGTTAGGCTCTCACCTAACACGTGATACCTGAGTCACACGTATGCCTACTTGATGTAAGCTTGACTGAAGTCCCAGTTAGCGCCGGTTGGGAAGTAAATCAATCCCTTAACATCGGACTTGACCAGTTGGGCTTTCCCTTGTTGGTAAACGGGGATGATCCCTTGGTCGTTTAAGAGGGTCTTTTGCGCGTTAACCATGTCGGTCCAACGAGCAGATGAGTTGTTGGCATCCTTACCAGTGGCTGCGGCAACATCCTTGTCGTAAGCCTTTGAAGACCATTTCCCGTTGTTGTATGAGTTACCAGAAGTAAACAGGGACAAGAATGAGATTGGATCTGGGAAGTCAGCGCCCCAAGCGGAGACGACGGCATCAAATTGACCATTTTGTGAACGGCTTAACCGTGTCTTGAATGGTAAGTTACTGTTCGTAACCTTGATGTTGCCTAACTTCGCCCATTGGCTTTGAACATATTCAGCGATGTTCTTACCAGCTGGGGTGTCATCGGCCATCAACGTGAATGAGTAACTAGAACGACCGGTTTCCTTCAAGGCTTCCTTCCAAAGCTTCTTGGCCTTGGTTAAGTCTTGTGAGGTAGCGGAGGAGACACCAGCAGCGGTGTTGAAGTCCGTCCCGTTCTTAGAAGCTAACCCAGTTGAAACCAGGCCCTTGGCAGTCGTTGAACCATCGGCTAAGACCTTGTTAACAAATTGCTTCCGGTTGATTGCTAAGGATAAGGCTTGACGCGCCTTCTTGTTCTTCATCATTGAATCTTTCTTTTCGTTCAATTCAATGTAGAAGGTCGAAGCACTCTTCCGTTCAACGTATTGCTTACTGTTCTTGTAGTTCTTTGGTTGTTGACCACTCAAGTATGTTGCGTCCAGCTTGCCACTTTGGTATTGACTCAAAGCAGTTTGTGGATCCTTCATCGTCTTGAAGTTAATCTTCTTTAGTTTAACATTCTTGGCGTTCCAGTACTTGGTGTTTTTGCTCATTGTCCAGTTATCAGACGTCCCAGTCCAGTACGTCAACTTGAACGGACCGTTGTAGACGTTATCAGCTGCGTTCGTTGCGTACTTCTTACCGTACTTTTGAACAACTGACTTGTTTTGTGGGAAGAACATTGGACTTGCAACCAATGAAGGGAAGTAACTAGTGGCTTGCGTTAACGTGACAACCACTTTGTAATTACCCACGGCCTTGATTCCTAAGCTAGAAACTGGCTTCTTCTTGTTCATGATGGCGTTGGCGTTCTTAACCTGCGCGTACATGTAAGCGTATTGTGAAGCCGTCTTGGGGTTGACGGTCCGTTGCCAGGCGTAAACGAAGTCTTTAGCGGTTACCTTGTCGCCGTTACTCCAGTTAGACTTACGTAAGTTGAAGGTGTAAGTCTTCCCGTCCTTTGACTTGGTGTAGCTCTTAGCGACCCCAGGGTGAATGGAACTGTTCTTACCGATCCGGAGAAGACCTTCACCGGTGTTGTTCATGGTTTCCCCTGAAACCACGTCGGTTGCGGTGGATGAATCCATAGATGGTAAAGCGGAACTTTCCATCCAGTTTAGCGTTTGCTTACTGGAACTGCTAGAAGTTGACGATGACCCACACGCTGCAAGTAATACAGCTGCGAACGTCGCCACCGTTCCTAGTTTGACTGCCGAATTGATTTTCATTTTTAAATCCAACCCCTCTTAGTGTTGTTTGAGAAATAAATTGACAACCTCAAATTTGATATTGCAATTGTATATTAGAAAACAATTAAAATCAATGGTAAAAGCACATTTAATTTAAAAAGTTTTATAAGAACGTTGATACAGCAGTGTTTCAAATGAAAAATTAAAATCTCATGTCACATTTGATTTGGGATAAATTTCCGTTTTGTGTATACCATATGCAGAAAAATGGCATAAAGTTTGCCCCGCTAATCATTGAAATCTCGGCGTTGGTTACGGTTACAAGAAGTTAGTAAATCCTTTTATGAGAGTTCGGCGAACGCCGATTGACGGGAATCCGTGGTCATTGGGGACTGGATTTTATTCCCGTAGTCGCGACTCATCAGCCCTCAGCATCCTCAAAATTAGTAATATTCATTTTTGCTAGGATCGTGTATAGCTTTCTAAGTTTTCCGTAAGAGCGGTCAACGAACAAAAGGATAACCGACTGAAGACGTCATCCGGTCGTGAATGGGCCTAGCAGTCCGCTCACGACCGTCTAACACCATGACTGGTCAAATACCTATCCATACGAAAACAGGACTGACTTGCCCTCTCTAGGAGCAAATCAGTCCTGTTCTTATTTTCTGCGATCTAAAGGTTGCAACCTTTAGATGTACGCAGGGATAGAACACTGTCTAAACCTGCCGGCTTACCGTTCGCCAAATTTAGGCCGGAACGCTGTGGGTAGGACGCCGGTAGCCTGTGAAGCGGTCTACCGGCTCGCTTTGAACCGCCAGAACCGCGTTTCAAAGTCGCCATTTTCCAAGAAGACCACTTAGAAAATCCCACGGCTGAGCCTAAATTTGGCTCACTCACGCCTACATAGACGGTGCCAATTACGGTAGACAAACGTTGACAGTCCAGCGATTGTCACGGCAATATCATGTTGAAGAGCAATCGTAGCCGAAGGAGGACAGGGATGCAGGCAGCTGTGTCGACGGCGTTAGCTGAGCGATTTTCTCAGGTTACGCCGTGGGACGCGTTTGGAGACTGACGACCTTTGGCAGGCTTCAAACCGAGCCGGAGGACCGTTCCCCCAGGCCGCAGGCGGTCCCCACAGCAGCCGGAATCTCTGGCAGCCGCAGGTGGCAATCCCCCACCAACCTTTTACTTGGAGATATATGCTTTGCTGAAGTCCCAGTTGGAGCTAACTGGGAAGTAGACGATTCCCTTGACCTTGGACTTCATCAATTGTGGCTTGCCACTCTGGTAAACCGGGATGATGCCTTGATCCTTTAACAGAACCTTTTGGGCATCAACCATGTTCTGCCAACGAGCGGCTGGCTTGTTCGCATTGGTGGTCGTTGCTTCCTTGATCAATTTGTCATAAGTCTTGTTGGACCATTTCCCATTGTTGTACGAGTTGTCCGACGTGAAGAGGGACAGGTCGGTGATTGGGTCTGGGAAATCAGCGCCCCATAACGTCACGACGGCATCGAATTGGCCGGATGCAGAACGCGTCAACCGCGTCTTGTATGGCAAATTAGAGTTCGTTACCTTAAAGTTAGGCAGCTTCGACCATTGGCTTTGCACGTATTCTGTGGTGCTCTTGCCTTCAGCCGTATCATCAGCCATTAACGTCAGGGAGTAGCTCTTGCGGCCCGTTTCCTTCAGGGCTTCTTTCCACAGCTTCTTGGCTTTGGCCACGTTGTGTTCCGTTGCGGCCGGAATCGAGGCTTCAGAAGCGAAGTCTTTGCCATTGCGGACAGCTAAGCCGGTGGTGACGATACCGTTGGCGACCTTGGACCCGTTGTCGAGCACCTTGTTCACAAATTGTTGCCGGTTGATGATTAAGGACAAGGCTTGACGGGCCTTCTTGTTCCGCATCATGGAGTCTTTCTTTTCGTTCAATTCCAGGTAAGCAACTCGAGAGCTGTTCCGGGCGTGGTATTCCTTACTGTTCTTGTAGTTCTTCGGTTGTTGCCCACTCAGGTAAATGGCATCGAGCTTGCCACTCTGGTATTGGCTCAAAGCCGTCTGAGGATCCTTGACCGCACTAAATTTAATGTGCTTCAATTTCACGGACTTGGCATTCCAGTACTTGGTGTTCTTGGTCAACGTCCAGTTGTCTGACGTCCCGGTCCAGTAAGTCAGCTTGAAGGCCCCGTTATACACGTTGTCCTGAGCGTTGGTGGCGTACTTCTTGCCGTACTTCTGCACGACGCTTTGGTTTTGCGGGAAGAACGCAGTCTGAGCTACCAAGGTTGGGAAGTAGCTCACGGGGTGAACCAGCGTGACCTGCACCTTGTAGTTGCCAACGGCCTTGATGCCCAAGGTTGAAACGGCCTTCTTGCCATTCATAATCGCGTTGGCATTCTTGACGTCAGCGTACAGGTAGGCGTATTGTGACCCCGTCTTCGGGTTAACGGTGCGTTGCCAGCCGTAAACGAAGTCTTTGGCCGTTACTTTGTCCCCGTTACTCCAATTGGATTTCCGCAGGTTAAACGTATACGTCTTGCCATCCTTGGATTTGCTGTAACTCTTGGCAACCCCGGGATGCGTGCTACTATTCTTGCCAAACTTCAACAGGCCCTCACCCGTGTTGTTCAGCGTTTCACCGGAAACGACATCGGTCGCCAGCGAATTATCCATGGTAGGCAACGAAGAACTTTCCATCCAAGTCAACGTTTGATCTTTGGCCTGACTACTGCTACTGGACGAGCCACAAGCAGCTAACGCCACAGTAGTCAACGCGGCCACCGTCCCTAACTTTAAAACTGATTTTACCCTCATCAAATTCCGACCCCTCTATAAGTTGGTATGTCCAAACAACTTGTTGATACAGACCACTATAGATTAAAACTAAATGAGAATCAATACTAAATTCTCATTTATTGAAACTTTCTACACTTTTTGTTAACAGTCCAAAAGCCGCCGCCCCGTCGTACTACCGGCTAAGTGATACTTATTGTTTATAAAATTTTCGTTAGAGGCGCCAACACCCTTGTCACAATTAGAGCTACACCATTTCCGTGAGATTCAAAACCTGGTCAATGATCCGAAATTGACGTTGACTACTACCACCGGTGACTAACACCAATTTAAGTGTCGAACCACAATCGTAGCCGGAGGAAGCTGGAGATGGAGGTAGCCGTGACAACGGTGTTGGCTGAATGCTTTTTTCAGCCTACAGCGTGGGACGCGTTTGGAGACTGATGTTCCTTATCAGGCTTCAAACCGAGCCGGAGGACCGCTCCTCAGGCCGCAGGCGGTCCCCACAGACGCCGGAATCTCCAGCAGCCGCAGGCGGAGGCGAACGGTAAGCCGGTAGGTTTAGACAATGTCACCCATTTCAAATCAATGCCGTGAAGCAGTTCACACAATCAAAAGCCTAACGTGACCTAATCTTTCGGCGATTGCCAGCTGGCATGGTATACTCAACGTATAGACTTTTAAGGAGGGTGATTTTTTGGAAGAAACCCCACAAACACCAGTTATCACAATTGGTCTGAACGCTGGTCAAGCCACGTTTAGCTACTCGATGACTGAACTGAAGAATTTAGTGGAAGCCAACAACATGACCGTTGTTGAAGAGATCCAACAGGCTTTACCGAAGCCTAATCCCGGCACTTACTTTGGCACGGGAAAAGTGGCGGAACTCGCCACCATTGTTGCGGATGACGGTGTAGATACCATTGTCGTGAACGATGAGCTATCCCCTAGCCAAATCCGGAACCTGGAAGCCGGCACCAAGGCCCGCATCATGGACCGCACCGGTTTAATCCTGGAAATTTTCGCCAACCGGGCTCAGTCTCGTGAAGCTAAACTTCAGGTGCAACTCGCCATGCTCCAATATCAGCTCCCCCGTTTGCACACCAGCGCCTCACAACGGCTGGACCAACAAACGGGTAGCGGTGGCGGCGGTGGCTTTACCAACCGTGGTGCCGGTGAATCTCAAACTGAAATGAGTCGCCGGACCATTCAACGGTCCATCAATCACGTCAACCATGAACTCAAGGAAATCAACCAGGCAGCGGCCACGCAACGCCAACAACGGGAACGCAACCAGTTGCCATCCGTTGCCCTCGTTGGGTACACCAACGCTGGAAAATCCACGTTAATGAACGCCTTGGTCCGCGAATTTGGTAAGAGCGAAGAAAAACAAGTCTTCGTGAAGAACATGCTATTCGCCACGTTGGACACCAGCGTCCGGCAACTGACTTTCCCCGACCAAAAGAAAATGCTCCTGAGCGATACGGTTGGCTTTGTGAGTCAACTGCCCACCCAACTGGTCAAGGCCTTCCGTTCCACGTTAGCCGAAGCAGCCAACGCCGACCTCTTAATTCAGGTCGTTGACTATGCTGACCCGAACAAGGAATCCATGATGGCTACAACTGAAAAAACGCTGGAAGACATCGGCGTCACGGACGTCCCAATGGTCACGGTCTTCAACAAGGCTGACCTGACAGAGGCCCACTACCCGAACAGAGTTGGCGACCAACTGATTCTGTCCGCCAAAGATCCGGCCTCCATCGACGCGTTAGTAGAAGCCATCAAGGAAAAGGTCTTCCACAACTACGTGACGGCCGACTTCCTGGTGCCATTTGCGGATGGTGACGTAGTAGCCTACATGAACGACCACGCTAACGTCTTAACCACCAACTACGAAGCAGAAGGCACCGCACTGAAAGTTGAGTTGCAAGACGTTGACTTCGACCGCTTCAAGAAATATGTGGTGACGGAGTAGGATCATTCCTTTGTTTCGAGGCTATCCGGTCTTTCAAAAAAGCTAATTTAACAAAATCACAAATTAAGGCGTAGGCACATCTCATAACGGGATGGTCTACGCCTTATTTGTGTGCAGGTTCGAATGCCATTCAAGAAGGAACATGACACGAGACAAGAGTATCATTCAAACAATTCCCACTGTCCATAGAAACATAAGCCACCAATGTAAGTGACCAGAGGCGAGTCAAGGTGCCCATCTGTGTCGATGGCATTAGCCGAGTTTTCTCGGCTTAGGCCACGGGACGACCTTTGAGACTGGTGATTCCCCAGGTTTAAAGTCGAGGTGAAAGCCCGCTCCTCAGGCTGGAACCGACCCCACAGCAGGGCACCTTGAACTCGCCGCCGAAAATAGTAATCACCCACAAATTAAAAAAGCCCACCCATTTCTAAAACCGAAATGAGTGAGCTCATATTTACATGATTAAATCATAGATAACAAACTGTTCAACCCAGTGGCCATCGCAATCAACCACTCAGAAAGAACAGTCGTGGAGAACCGCCAGTGTGGCATTAAGACAGTGTCAGCCGCAGGGATGGTGAAAATGAGCCAAGCCGTGGGAATTCCCTTAGTGACGTTTTGGTCGCTTAGGGAATTGGTATCTTTGAGACGCGCTTCTCAGCGGCTCAAAGTAAGCCTGGAGACCGCCTTTCGGCTCCAGGCGCCCGCCCACAGCGCCACGGCCTCATTTTCACCATCCCGGAGGCGATGTTTTAATTCCTAAGCCTGGCGTTTCTCCAAGTACCGGGCGAGGACGGACAAGCAGTAGCAAACCACAAAGTACATCAGCGCAATCGCCACGAACATCGGAATGATGTAGTTGGTGTTTTGGCCATAAATAATTTGTGACCGGTACAGCATTTCTGGCAAGAGAATGATGGTTGCCAGTGACGTATCCTTAACCAGCGAAATGAACTGACTCACGATGGCGGGAATCATCTTGACCATGGCTTGCGGTAACACAATGTACCACAAACCTTGCCAGTAACTCAACCCGTTGGCACGGGCCCCTTCCATTTGGCCGGAGTCAACGGCTTGAATCCCAGACCGGACAATTTCTGCCAGCATGGTGGATTCAAAAATCGTCATCGCCAGAATGGCCGCCGGAATGATTTCTGGTTTAACCCCCAAATTGGGTAACCCGAAGTAAGTAAAGAACAGAATTAAAATCAGCGGCAAATTCCGAATAACGTCAATGATAAACCCGACGATTGCTGAAAAATACTTAATTTTAACGTAGCGAATGATTCCGAGAATCGAGCCGATAATGAAACTCCCAATGATGGACACGACGGAAACCAGAATCGTAATACCAAGTCCACCGAACAGGTAGCGTAAGTTATCTGGGGAGTAGGCATCAATAAAGTTTTGTAACATATTTATTCTCCTCCCCTAAGCTAACCGTTTTTCTAAGTAGCGCATGTAGTAACTGATGGGCATCGTGATGACCAGGTAGAGGACCCCGACTGCGGAATAAGCCGCAATGGTTTCCAGTGAACTGGACGCGATGACGTTCCCTTGGTACATCAAATCAAAGCCACCCACGAAGGCTAACGTTGAAGAGTTCTTGACCAGGTTCACAAATTGGTTACCCAGTGGCGGAATCACGTAACGAAAGGCTTGGGGCAAGATGATGAACCGCATGGCCTGCCAGAAAGATAACCCGTTGGCGCGGGCCCCTTCCATTTGACCAGGATCAACGGACTGGATGCCGGCCCGCACCGTTTCAGCGATGAAGGCTGAGGTGTAGAGCGTTAACCCAATCGTTCCGGCGGTGAACCCATTCATCTTGATGACGTACAGTGGGAAGACCACGTAGAAGAACATGGTGATCACCAGTAAGGGAATGTTCCGGAAGATTTCGATGTAGACCCGCGCAACACCCCGGGCGAACTTGCTAGGAGACTCTTCAAGTAAGGCAAAGAGCGTCCCGAGAATCAAGCTGAAGATCAAGGCAAGCAGACTGCAAAGCAGCGTTTGGCCTAGGCCATAAAGGAGCGTGCCTCCATAATTTGCAAAGATATGAATCATTCTTTAGCCGCCTCCTTGTAGTCGAAGCCCTTCACGTTGTGGAACCACTTGTGGAGGAGCTTGTTGTAAGTCCCGTTTGCCCGCAACTCAGCCAAAGCCGTGTTCGTCGCGTTTCTAAACGGCGTCTGGTTCTTATCCATGGCAATCCCGTAAGGTTCGGAAACGAACGTGCCCCCGGTAACTTCATACCCCGGGTTTTGCACGGACATCCCGTAAAGGATCCCGTTGTCGGTTGTCAGCGCTTGG
Source organism: Levilactobacillus cerevisiae (assembly GCF_003946245.1). GTDB lineage: Bacteria > Bacillota > Bacilli > Lactobacillales > Lactobacillaceae > Levilactobacillus > Levilactobacillus cerevisiae. The sequence continues at coordinate 123,236 of NZ_RHNN01000004.1, read as the reverse complement.
CCTTGGCCGGACTTCAACGCCGTCATTGCTTGGGCGTAGTCGGTCAATTGTAAGACCTTGGCATCGGGAGCGACCTTCGCCACGTTTTCCACTGAATCAGACCCAACAACTCCCAGGACCGTGCCCTTTTGTTTGTTCAAATCTTTGACATTTTTAATGCTACTACCCTTTTTAACCAGTAATGATTGACCGGCAAAGAAGTAGGTGTTTGAAAAAGTGACTTGCTTCCGTCGTTCTGGCGTATTGGTCATGGTAGCGATGATGGCGTCGATGTTCCCATTTTTCAGCATGGGCATCCGCGTCGAACTCGTTACTTGAATGAACTTGGCCTTAGCATCCTTGCCAAGCATCTGCTTGGTGAGTGCTGTGGCTAAGTCCACTTCAAACCCTTTGATCTTCCCGTCCTTGGTATCGAGCAACCCGAATAACCGGGTATCTGCTTTGACCCCCCAAGTAATTGTCTTGGATTGTTGATCGGTTTTGTAGACGTTCCGTGAGGACAGTTTATTCCCACACGCACTAACGATGACCGTCAAGGCAACCAGGGAGAGCAGCAGGCTCAAACTGCGAATTAATTTTTTCATTGTGAGCTTTCCTCCCCGTTATTAGTGCGTCAAAATCTTGCTTAAGAATTGACGAGCCCGTTCGTTGGTTGGCTGGCCATCGAAGAAGGTTTCCTTAGAATCGTCTTCCAAAATCCGGCCGTCAGCCATGAAAATAACCCGGTTGGCCACTTCACGGGCAAAGCCCATTTCGTGGGTCACAACCAAAGACGTCATACTGGAGTCCCGGGCGATGGTCTTCATAACGTTCAGTACATCATCGATCATTTCGGGGTCCAAGGCACTGGTTGGTTCGTCAAATAAGAGACATTTTGGCTTCATGGCTAACGACCGCGCAATGGCGATACGTTGCTGTTGCCCACCAGAAAGTTGGGATGGCATCTTAGGTGCTTGATCGGCCAAACCAACCCGATCGAGCATTTCCATGGCAACCTTCTTGTTTTCCTCTTCGCCCCGGTGAAGCACAATGCGGGGTGACAACATGATGTTTTCCAGAATCGTCTTGTTGGCGTAGAGGTTAAAGTGTTGGAACACCATCCCCACGTTCTTCCGGATCCGGTTCATATCAGTCTTGGGGTTCGCTAAATCTTGGCCGTTAACAATCAATTGGCCATCGCGAATCTGTTCCAAACCGTTAACGGTCCGAATCAAGGTGGACTTCCCGGAACCAGAAGGCCCGATTAAAACAACAGTTTCCCCGGCTTCAATCGTTAAATTAATGTTATGCAGCGCGTGGAAATCGCCGTAGTACTTTTCCACGTTGTGAAATTCGATCATTGACATAAAGTATTCCCTCCACTAGTGATTTGTTTGCCGTGCTTGCGGCGGACTAGCGCCTCATTCAATCCCTTGAGAATGAATTTTTAAAGTGTCTAAAGTAAAGTTTAAACCAAATTTTTTACCCGGTCAAAGTAAACCACTTTAGGTTACCCACCCCTACTGACCATTTGAGGGTTCAAAGATTAGACGTACCATGGTTCGGCCTGCTTTCAAAAATATTTCAGTTGACCAAACGACTCAAGTAAGCAGGGCCTCAATTCTCATGAATCACCCACAGATTTTGTGCTCGATTGTTACAGGTTGAAAAACAATCATAACCGGAGGAGGACAGAGATGGAGTCAGCTGTGTCGACGGTGTTAGCTGGGACGCGTTTGGAGACTGTCGTTTTGGGACAGGCTTCAAACCGAGCCGGAGGACCGTTCCCCAGGCCGCAGGCGGTCCCCACAGCAGACGGAATCTCTGGCAGCCGCAGGTGGCACTTTTCGCCTAGCAATCTAGCACATCCAGTCAAGCTGTCATAGTCGCGTCACTTGCGGCAGGGCAGAAAAAAAGCCAATCACCCTTAAAGGTGACTGACTCTGTTAATCTCACTATTTAGTGCCGATACCGTGACGTCCGCGTCATCGGCTCATCGTCACTCGTAGACGTTGGTTGATCATTGTCATACCGTGTGCGCCGCGTGGTTGTACTGCGCGGTGCCGTGGTCGTGGAACCGTACGTGCTGGTACTAGTCCCACTACTATATGGCTTCGTGGCTTGATCATCGCTGTGCTTATACGCCAACTGTACGGCAACCTGGAAATCACCAGGTTGCTCAATCAGTGACGTGCGGCCCAACACCTTGAAGGGGCCACCCACCAAGGTTGCGTTAGCCAAGTACAGTTCGATTTGGTCGCGAACGTCGGCCACATTTTGAAGACCGACCGTACTGACGACACCGACCCGCTGCTTTTCAGCTTGGTTCAGGCCCGCGTAGACCACCAGCTGATTGCCTTCATTCTTCATTTCAAAATAAGGAATCAAGATGCCGGGGCCCGAAGCGTAAACGGGTTTGCCATTCTTGCGCGTCTGTTCCATAATTTCGCGATCACCCAAACCAGAATAGTCTAGTTGTAGCAGTTGGTTCTGCTGCAGCTGAGTCGCCAAATTCTGAACGTTCTGGGCATCCTGAGCGCTCGCCGTTAATTTACCGGGTAATATTTTCTTCTCGTCAAAGTACCCGTTGGCGGGAATGTTTCGGCCGCCGCGAACACCGGGTTTAGTCGTCTCGATGTCGGCGTCTTTGGGCTTAATGTGCAGCCATCTTTCAATTGTCGGTGAAATATCAAAGGGTGCTTTCTTTTCAGTGAAGAAATAGATGGTATTCAAGTAGACAAAGTATAAGAGAATCAAAGCTACCAATAAGATCAACAGTCCCCAGAACGGGTGACTATTTTGCAGGTACCGGACCGCGATGTAGAACAGGTACAGGTCACCTAACGCACCGATGACCACGTAAATCCGGTTTTTAATTTTCGCATTGACGTTGATGTAGCCTAAATAATGGTTGACCATATCAAGGAAACTAAGCATTATCGGTCCCCCTTCCTTCGTTATTGACCGGAATCATCGGTCGTGTTGTTGGCACCATAAGTCGTGTGACTGTACGTGCTGGAACCCGTGTCCGCGGTCCCGGTGGTGTCACTTGCTGTGTCGGTACTGTTCGTCGTGTCATTCGTTGTGGCCGATGAACTAGCCGCACTGGAGGACGTCTTCTTCTTGGAAGTGGTTGTCCCGGTTGAGCCGGTCGTCCCAGTGCCAGTCGTATCAGCCGTGCTGTTGTCGGTGGACGACGTCTTCTTAGCGGATGAACTAGCCGTATCCGTCGATGAACTGTCCGATGAGGAATCACTGCTGCTGTCGGAGCTACTCTTGGATGAGTCAGAACTCTTTTTACTGCTATCGCTAGCCTTCTTCGAATCACTCGAAGACATGTTGCTAACCAGTGACGAACTCGTGTTAGACACCCGAGTCGCCCCTTCATTCGTCTTCGTGACCGTGTTGGTGACCACGTTGGTTGCACCAAGGGCCAAGGCCATTGATACGATTGCGAATGGCGTAATTAAGGGTGGTGTGCGGTACCCCATGCGTCATTCCTCCTTCCATTTAACGTAATTAATCCCATTGTCGCATAGGAAATTCAAAAATCTGTCAAATTTCTCTTAATTTTTCACTAAGTCTGCTTCCTGAACGCCGGCCGCTTTGCACTCAGCACACAGGCCGTAGAGCTCAAAGCTGTGACCAGCAATTTCACAACCGGGTAATTGGTCGGTGAAAAAGTCCATTGGACACATCTGTAGTTCAATCACCTTGCCACAATTTTGACAAACAAAGTGGTGATGATGTTGGTGGTGAAGGTCACACTGATACTTCACGCGGGCCCGTTCCTGTTCCGTGTTCTGCTCAACGATGCCGACTTCCTCGAATTCCTTCAGATTGCGGTAAACCGTGTTGTGGCTCATCCCCGGAAATTCAGTCCGCATGTACGCATCAACGGTGACCACGTCCGTGTAGTGGGCCTGGTTCGTCAGCAAGAACTCAAGTAACGCATGCCGTTGCTTGGTCATCTTCAGTTTATTCTTTTTTAAAATTGCCACGGCGGTGGTCAAAGATTCTGCCATAATCGGGGCCCTCCTTCTTGGGTGTAGCTTGTATTAATTTTTAGTTGAAATGTAGTCTGAATAGCATCGGCAACATTGTCTAAAACTGCCGGCTTACCGTTCACCAAATCTAGGCTGGAACGCTGTGGGGAGGACGCCAGCAGCCTAGGAAACGGTCTGCTAGCTCGCTTTGGACCGCCAAAATCGCGTTTCAAAGTCGCTATTTTCCAAGTAGAACACTTGGAAAATCCCACGGCTGAGCCTAAATTTGGCTCACTCACGCCTACATAGATAGTAACCAATCATACTGGCAACCGCTGCCAGACCGATACTGAGCATCCAAGATACTCCAATGATTCACCTGACCAAAACGAGAAATTGATAAACCAACAGGGAATGGTTCAAACCAGTGTCAGCCATGAGGGCGGATTAAATGTGCCCAGCCGTGGGACTTATAGGAAGGACGAATCGTCCTTCCTATAAGTGGTGCCTTTGAGACTCGAACTAGGAGGCTCAAAGCAAGCTCAGAGACCGCTTCTCAGACTCGGAGCGTCCTTCCCACAGCATTCCGGTCACATTCAAACTACCCACACCCCATCAAGAAATTGATAAACCAACAGGGAACGGGTTGAACCAGTGTCAGCCGTGAGGAAAATTAAAATGGGCCCAGCCGTGGGACTCATAATAAGGACGGTACGTCCTTACTATGAGTGGTGTCTTTGAGACTCGAACTAAGAGGCTCAAAGCAAGCTCAGAGACCGTCCTATAGCTCGGAGCGTCCTCCCCACAGCGTTCCGGTCCCATTTTAATTTTCCGGTAAGGCGAACGGAAACCCGAATTCCCTGTTAGTTTACCATATTTACCTGGAAACTCAACTATCTGCCGTCTCCGTCCGCTCCAGCCGCGTCATCAGCTCATCCAGCTTAAGCTGGGTCTGTTGCCAATTGTCATTGTTCAACTGAATCGCCTTGCCCCGCAACGCCAGAGGCATGGTCAAATCACGCTGGTATTCTGGACTGGCTAAACGTTGGGCCATCATTTTTTCATCGTCACCCCGTTTGCTCAGGCGATGCGCCAGCTTATCTGGTTCACTGACCGTTAAGAAAATGATCACGGCCTGGTCTCCCAGTTCCTGCGCGTAGGTGATGGCGCCCTTGCCGTCTAACACGATGGCGTCAAAGGGTGCCCGCTCAAACCCACGAGCCAAGCCCTCCCGCGAGGAACCATAGTGGTAGCCAGCATAAACGACCGACTCCAAATAATGGTTCTTGGGGAAACTGGCTTCAGTTTCAAAATAGTAGTCGACGCCATCGACTTCCCCTTGCCGCGGTGGGCGGGTGGTGTGTGTGATGACCTTGGTGACGGGGTATTGACTGACCAGGTAGTCCTGTACCGTGGTCTTGCCCGTCCCAGTCGCCCCGGTAATCACCAAAACTTTATTCGCCATGCTGGTCCTCCAGGTAGGTATTGGCTTGATCCAATAACCCTTTAAGATTCTCGTAGCTCAGCGTTTCCCGGGCACTCTGATAGGTAAACCAGCCAAATTCACTAATTTCCACGACTTGGCGTTTGATGACGCTATCTGCTGGCACTAAGGCCGTGTACAACACCACGTGCTTGTGATGGCCATTTTGCATATCGTAATCCAAGTCGGCGTGAAATTCTGGATTGATGGCAACCACCAGGCTGGTCTCCTCGGTAATCTCACGAACGGCCGTCTGAATATCACTCTCGTCGCCCTCCACGTGACCCTTTGGAAAGCCCCAGAAGTTACTGGTAGCGCTCTTTAACAACAAGTACTGAATCTGATTATCGACGAGTCGGTACACGACCGCGCCGCTAGCATTTTCGGTAATCACAATAAATTGCCTCCTCGATTTTAAATAAACTCCTTCTATTTTAAATCGAAACTGACCAGAAAGGGTAAAATAACTCCGACTTTCTCAAAAACAAGCGCTTACTCTCATTGACTTTTAATTTAAGGGTACGGTACACTATCCGAGACATCCCCAACCATTGTGCTGGTCAATTGGGGCATTTAATTTCAAAAAATGCTGAAACCGCTCCCCACAATGTGTATCATCATTATATAGGGATCGTTTAGGTTCAACTACATAAGGAGGCTTTCTATGGGACTTGCGCGAATCTTTCGTCGCGAACGATTAGATAATTATTTAAAGAGTGATCAACACTTTGCCAAAACAATGACGGCTAAGGACTTAATGTCACTGGGCATTGGCGCGGTGATTGGGACTGGGATCTTCATTCTTCCCGGGACCATCGCCGCGCAGTACAGTGGGCCCGGCATCGTCCTGTCCTTTCTCATCGCGGCCATCGTCTGTTCCACTGCCGCGATGTGCTACGCCGAGTTCGCTTCCGTCTTGCCGGTGGCCGGCTCCGCCTATTCATACGGCAACCTGGTCTTTGGCGAAATCATCGGCTGGATTCTGGGGTGGGCGTTGATTCTGGAATACGTGCTGGCCGTGGCCGCTGTGTCGACCGCGTTCGGGGCTTATTTCAAATCATTTCTCGCTGGCTTTGGTCTACATCTGCCCAACGCCATTAGTGGCTCGTACGATCCGGCCCACGGCACGTACGGCAACCTCGTGGCGATTCTGGTGGTGTTCTTCATCAGCTGGCTCCTGAACCGGGGAATGCGGGAGTCCATGCGGATCAACAACGTCATCGTGGTCGTGAAAATTGCTATCATTATTTTATTCGTGGTCGTTGGCGTGTTCTACGTCAAGCCTAGCAACTGGCAACCGTTTGCCCCATTTGGTGCCAAAGGGATTCTGCGGGGCGCCTCGACCGTGTTCTTCGCTTACTTGGGCTTTGATGTCGTTTCCGCCTCCGCTGCCGAGGTTAAAAATCCCAAGAAGAACATGCCGATTGGGATTATCGGCACCCTGATTGTGGCCACCGTGCTCTACATGCTGGTCGCCATCGTGCTGACTGGGATGGTGCACTACACCAAGCTCAATGTCGCGGACCCCGTGGCCTTTGCGCTCACGTTGGTTCATCAAAACTGGACGTCCGGTATCATTTCGCTGGGTGCTCTGGCGGGGATGTTTACCATGATGGTCACCATGATTTACAGTTCGTCACGCCTAATCTACTCGGTCGGACGAGACGGCCTGTTGCCAAAATTCTTAGGCAAAATTGATGAGAAGACCAGCACTCCCAAGCACAGTCTGGCGGTCATTACCGTTGTGATTGCCCTGCTTGGTGGCTTCGTGCCACTGGCTCAGCTGACAAACCTGGTCAACATCGGCACCCTGGTGGCCTTCCTGTTCGTGTCCTTCGGGATTCTCCGGCTGCGCCATTTACCAGAAATGCCCCACAATACCGGCTTCAAGGTGCCCTTCTACCCGGTACTGCCCATCGTCTCTGGCATTCTGTGTTTCTACATGATGCTCCAACTCCCAGCGGAAACCTGGATTGCGTCGTCAATCTGGTTTGCGTTGGGTCTCCTGATCTACTTCGGCTACGGCATCCGTCACAGCCGGTTGAACGATCAGGCGTAACGATGGTTTTAAAATAGGCGCTATCAACAAAATTGTCGGTAGCCACTCGCCTGCGGCTGCTGGAGATTCCGGCGTCTGTGGGGACCGCCTGCGGCCTGAGAAACGGTCCTCCGGCTCGGTTTGAAGCCTGATTAAACCCATCAGTCTCCAAACACGTCCCACGCTGTAGGCTGAGAAAAGCGCTCAGCCAACACCGTCGACACAGCTACCTCCATCTCCATCCTCCTCCGGCTTAGAATACGTTTTTACATCCCGGTGAGTGTAACCCACTAGTAGTGAGGACATTCACCGATTGTTTCTTAACCTATGTATTTATTAGCCTGAGCATTTTGCTCACAACGCGCCATTCTTCAACCTAGTCAACGTTACCGTAAAGTTATGCTAACTTCTCGGTATGACTACTTTTAACTGGGCTCACGAACAACAAGTTCAACCATTTGAGCCACCAGTACAACTGTCAATCCTGAAATTCTGTATTAGCCGCAGGGTTGGGAAAACTGGTACAGTCGTGGGAGTGACCAGAGGCGAGTCAAGGTGACCAGCTGTGTCGATGGTCTTAGTAGCGTGAACTTCGCTACTTAGAGCATGGGGCAACCTTTGAGACCGCACCCCAGGCTCAAAGTTGAGGTGGAAGCCCGCTTTCCAGGCTGGAACCGGCCCCACAGCAGGGCACCTTGAACTCGCCGCCGGGAACGGACACGACCAGGCCCAGTTTTCACCAACCCGGAGGCGCAATCACCACAAGTTTCAAGAACTAACCCAATGTCCCGTTGATTTTTAAAATTGAAAAGGTAGGCGATTATTATGCGTAACCAACAATTTGCCATTCGGCCCACTGCACCCGCACAGGCCCTAGACGAACTTCAACGAATTCATTTTTTAGACGAAACCAATGCAACCATCACCACTGCCAGCCACTTACTGTGTGACTTCTATGCCCGCAGCTGGCCGGAGTTCACCATGCCAGACGTCATTCGGCAACAGCTCAGTAACCTGATGGCCACGCCGGATACGGATGGCTTGGACTTTCTGAGCCACCACGACAACGTGCCCGTCACCGTTTTCTACAACCTGGCGCTACAACGGCTAGGCTTTGGCGTCGACTTGGACTTTAAGCTAAGCGACCCACTAGCTGCGATGGTCAAAATTCAACTGCCCGTGGCTGATCACGCCGGCCCCGATTTCACGTTGGCCGAGCTCAAACAAGCCTGGTACCTGTTACTAACGACCCATTCTAAAAACGGCCAGAGCTTCTTGGACCAGCTGACCACCCACGGCTACTTTGACCCGTTCGTTCACGACGCCCACGTGGAAAAGCCACTCATTTTTAACGGCAAGTCCCAAGCCGTCTTCGATACGACCCACCTGATTCGTGAGGTCGTTTACGTGGAAAGTTCCCAGGATACCGACCACGACGGCAAACGCGACCTGTTAAAGGCCGAAGTTATCCGACCGGCCGAAACGGAAGCTGGGTTGACCGTTCCCGTCCTCTACACCGCGAGTCCTTACAACCAGGGCACCAACGACGAGGCCGGCGACCACATGATGCACAACGTTAACGTGCCCCTGCAGCCAAAACAGCCGAACGATTTAACACTAGCTGACATCACGGCACAGCCAGACGACACACCTGTACCCGCTCCCCGTCCCGTCACCGCCACCACGCAGGAAGCCGAACAGACCTTTGCGCGGGAACAGTCCTACACGCTAAACGACTACTTCTTAGCTCGCGGGTTCGCCGTGGTTTATGCCGCGGGAATTGGGACACTGGATTCCGATGGTGTCCGGACGACCGGTGACCCCGAGGAAACCACCTCAACCATTGCAATCATTGAATGGCTGGCTGGCAACCGCACTGCTTTCACCAGTCGCAACGCCACACAGGCCATTCCCGCTTGGTGGAGCAATCACAAAGTTGCCATGACTGGCCGCTCCTACCTAGGTACCTTAGCGACGGCCGCCGCAACGACCGGTGTTGCCGGCTTGAAGACGGTAATTTCTGAGGCCGCCATTTCCAACTGGTACGACTATTACCGTGACGGTGGCCTGGTCATCGCGCCCGGTGGCTTCCCCGGTGAAGACGCCGACGTGCTGGCTGAAGAAACGTTTAGCCGTCAGCTACAGGCCGGTGATTATCACCGGATTCAGGCAAAATGGCAAGCCGACCTCGCCGCCATCACCCACGGGCAAGACCGGTCAACCGGGGACTACAACAGTTTCTGGGACGCACGAAACTACCTGAAGAACGTCAAAAACATTAAGGCGGACCTCCTGCTGGTCCACGGCCTGAACGACTGGAACGTCAAACCCCGCAACGTCAATAATCTGTGGAATGCCGTCCGTGATTTACCCGTGACCAAGAAAATCATCCTACACCAAGGCCAACACATTTACATCAATGCCTTTCGCTCCATTGACTACACGGACATCGTGAATCTCTGGCTGACGCACGAACTCTTGGGCGTCGACAACCAGGCCGACACGCTGTTGCCAAACGTCATCATTCAAGACAACGTGCAACCAGAAACCTGGAACGCTTACGAAGACTGGGACGCGCCGACTAATCCGACCCGCAACTTTAATTTGCAAGCGGACGAACTGGTCGATCAGGACACCCACGAACCATTGGCCTACGCCACAAGTTTCAACGATCAACTACCGGTGGACCAATTCAATCACTACACGCACCACATTGACGACTGGCAAAACGCCCTGCTCGGTGAGAAACACAACGACATGTTTAACCACCGTTTGATTTTCAAATCCGCCGTGCTCACCGACGACCTCTTGCTGGATGGTAAGCCCACCGTTGATCTACGCGTCGCCGTCAACCAACCGGTCGGCATGTTGAGTTTCCAAATCGTGGATTACGGGGATGCCAAACGCCTGGGAGTCTCACCAACCATCCTGGCACGCAAGGCTCTGGACGAGGGTTATCGTTGGCGTGAAGACGACCTCCGCGAATTTCAAACGACCACGAGCACGCCGTTTAAGATGATTACCAAGGGCCACCGGAACCTGCAGAATCGGACCAACACTTACCACGTGGATCCACTCAAGGCAAATGAATTCTACGACCTGAGCGTGACCCTACAACCGACGCACTACCGTTTATTGGCGGGGCATCAGCTGGGGTTGGTCATTTATGCGACTGACTTTGGCATGACGGTGCGGGGGAACCAGGAGCTGCAGTACTCGATTCAGCTCGGCAATTCCGCCCTCCACCTGCCTTACCTGCCTGAGAAAAAGTAGGTTAAGTCCGTTCCCGGCGGTGGGTTCAAAGTTCCCTGCTGTGGGGTCGCTTCCAGCCTGAGGGGCGGTCTTCCAGCTTGACTTTGAGCCACAAAGTTCAGGCGTCTCAAAGATCGCCCCATGCTCTAGGCTGAGTGAGAAACCTCAGCCAAGACCATCGACACAGCTGGAAACTTTGACCCACCTCTGGTCACTCACATTAACCTTCGTTTTTCTATGGCAGTCGCGTCCTGATTGTCTTATCTAGGCAATTATCCAGTCACTTCGCCAAATCACGACACAACGCATTAATCCCATCTGGCAGCTACTCTCTGCATAGCAGCGATCCATTTCCTGGTTAAACCAGTGTTAGCCACAGGGATGGTGAAAATAGGTCTAGCCGTGGGACTTGAAGTAGTCACGGAACGTGATTACTTGGAGTGGTACCTTTGAGACTCGCCTTTGGAGGCTCAAAGTAAGCTCAGAGACCGCCCTTTGGCTCTGGGCGTCCTTCCCACAGCGGTCCGATCCTATTTTCACCATCCCGGAGGCGCTGCAAACCACCAGTTTAACCAAGACCAATGGTTAAGTGTTTAGAAATATGGCTAACAGTGCTAAACTATTAATAACTTATTAGAAACGGGGGAATTTTTCATGAAGCAAGGCACAACGATTATCACCTTAGACAACGGTTACCACCTTTGGACCAACACCCAAGGCACTGGCGACATCCACCTGCTCGCATTGCACGGTGGCCCCGGTGGCAACCACGAATACTGGGAAGATACCGCTAAGCAACTCGCCGCACAAGGCCTGAACGTTCAGGTTCACATGTACGACCAACTTGGGTCATGGTACTCAGACCAACCTGACTACAGCGACCCCGAGACGGCGAAAAAGTATCTGACCTACGATTACTTCCTGGATGAAGTTGAAGAAGTTCGGCAAAAGCTGGGCATCGACAAATTCTACCTGATTGGCCAATCCTGGGGTGGCGCCTTGGTTCAAATGTACGCTGCCAAGTACGGCGAACATTTGAAGGGAGCCATCATTTCCTCCATGGTTGATAACATTGACGAATACGTTGAAAGCATCAACCATATCCGGGAAACCGTTTTGACGGCCGACCAAGTGACCTACATGAAGCAGGTCGAAGCCGATGGTAACTACGACGACCCTAAGTACCAAAGTTACGTGGATATTTTAAACGATGGCTACGTGGACCGGAAGAAGCCCGCAGCCATTTCTCACCTGATCAGCACCATGGCAACCGACGTTTACGGTGCCTTCCAGGGTGACAACGAATTTGTCATCAAGGGCAAGCTGAAGGAATGGAACTTCCGCGACCACCTGAAGGAAATCAAGGTACCAACCCTGTTGACCTTTGGTGAGCACGAAACCATGCCAATCGCGACCGGCAAGAAGATGGCGGAACTCATCCCCCACTCTCGCTTCGTCACCACGCCTGAAGGTGGCCACCACCACATGATCGACAACGCCCCAGTGTATTACGATCACTTGGCAACGTTCATGCGTGACGTGGAATCTGGTAACTTTAACGCATAATCTGTATCCTAAAAATCCCCACTAGCCGCGATGGCTTGTGAGGATTTTTTTTAACCGAACTACTCGCACCGAATCGCAACGGTGTCTGAACCTGCTGGCTTGCCATGGACTGGAAAAGAGTGCGCTGCCACACGTTTCGGCAATGTAAGGTCGGCAAACCCAATTCCACGGCTGAACCACAACTGAACTCGCTCGCACCTACATTGCCTCAGTCAAGGATTAGGCGGCAACTACCACCACACTCTTGCCTTGCAGCACTGTAGTGGTTAACACCCAATCTTAACTGGAGGAGGACAGAGATGCAGACCGCTGTGTCGACGACGTTAGCTGAGCGATTTTCTCAGGTTACGTCGTGGGACGCGTTTGGAGACTGGCGAATTTTGACAGGCTTCAAATCGAGCCGGAGGACCGCTCCCCAGGCCGCAGGCGGTCCCCACAGCAGGCGGAATCTCTGGCAGCCGCAGGTGACAATCTTTAGCTAATTTAGCACACAAAAAGGCAACCCGGCTCAATCGCCTGGTTGCCTCCTTGTGTTCGTCCCAATGACTAGTGAATCACAACTTTCATCCCGTAAGGCACGTTGTTGTAGACCCACTTGGCGTCGGCGACGGATAGCCGTACACATCCGTGTGACGCGGCCGTCTTGCCTAACTCTTCAGCTTCACTCTTGATGTAATTGCCGTTCTTATCGGTTGGCACACTGTGGAACAGGTAGATACCATGATCCTTCCAGGAGACCCAATACTTGGCCCCTTCACCAGAACTCTGGTTATAGAAGAACTTACCCCGTTCCGATTGAATCGCGTACGTGCCATGCGGGGTCTTGTTTTCCTTCCCCGTCCCCGTGGAACAATACATGGTGTACAACACCTTATTATTGCCGTCACGAACGTACACACGTTGCTTGCTGGTATTCACGTCCAGCCAAGCATTGGGGTATTTGTTGAGATTGGGGTAGGGTTTACTTTCAGACGGCTGCCGCCAATTAATGGTATCCGCCTTGGCCGTCTTCTTTGTCGTTTGGGTCGTCCGCTGACTCGTGCTGGGACTCGCCGTCATCTTTTGAAAGACCCGGTTGACCCCGACTGCCGCAACGATGATCAGTGCGACCACCACGAGTAACTGTCTAAAACGTCTCATACTCTGCCGTCCTTTACGAAAATTTCCTGACTACGTATACTGTAACGGATTTTTCTGAAAAAAGGAACGCCTTTTACCAAAACGTAATCTACATGCAACTTAGTTTGCAGAATTCTTTAAACTAAGCTTCTCAACGTTCAAAATTTTATCGACCAATCCTGTGTAGAAGCTGGCCTCATGACTAACGATAATCGCATTGCCCGGGAAATTCAAGATGGCTTGCTTCAAAGCCTGCTTGGTTTCGTCGTCCAAATGGTTGGTCGGTTCGTCCATGATCAAGAAGTTAGCGGGATCAAATTCCAGCAAAGCCAGCTTGACCTTGGTCTGTTCCCCACCAGAAAGCTCGCCAATGGGCTTCATCGCGTTGGCGGAGTCCAGACCACACTTGGACAGCTTGGTCCGGATGGCCTTTTGTGGCAGCTTCTCATACTTTTCTTGTACAATTTGGAGTGGGGTCTGTTGATTGTTATCCCAAACTAAGTCTTGGCTAAAGTAGCTGATGCGCGCAGATGGTGAGAAATGCGCCTCGCCACCCTTTGCCTTGATCAACCCCAAGATGGACTTGATCAACGTCGACTTCCCGACCCCGTTGAACCCGGTCAGACCAATCTTCTGGTCGGTCGTCACGGAGAACGTTACGGGCTTGAGCAGTGGTCGGTCATACCCCACGGAGAGTTCGTCAACCACCAAAGCATTTTGCGACCCCGTTTCCTGGTAAGGGAAATCGAAGTGTGCCTGGACGTTGGTCGAAGGTGGATCGACCCGGTCAATCCGGTTCAGCATCTTTTCTCGCGACTTGGCCATGGTTGATTTCGACCCGGCCTTATTCTTCCGGATAAAGCGTTCGGCCTTTTCAATCACAACCTGTTGCTTGTCGAATTCCCGTTGCTGTGCCTTTTCCCGTTCGCCTCGTTGCCGCATGGCTTGTTTGAAATTACCTCGGTACTTGGTGATTTCCCCGAAAGCCACGTTGATGATACAGTTCGTGACATCCTGCAGGAAATCATAGTCATGGGAAATAATCAGCGCCGCCCCGTCAAAGTTGTTCAGGTAATCTTCCAACCAGGAAATGTGCGCCACGTCCAGGTAGTTGGTCGGTTCGTCCAGGAGAATCACATCTGGATTTTCCAGCAACAGTTTTGCCAAAATAATTTTAGACCGTTGGCCACCAGACATCTTAGCAACCGCATGGTCCCGGCCGATATCATCGAGGCCTAATCCAGAAATTACCCGTTCAATTTCCGTTTCCACGTCGTAAAAGTTACGCGCGTCTAACTGTTCTTGAATCCGGCCAGCCCGTTCGAGCAACTTATCTTCCATTGTCTCGGCGTATTCCGTGTACATCGCCGTCATCCGGTCATTCATTTCGTACAAATCAGCGTAGGCCGTGTGGAGAAAATCAATCAACGTCATCCCATCAGGAATGTCCGCGTATTGGTCTAAATACCCAATGTGCGTTTTCTTTTGCCACTTCACGGAGCCGGTCAATGGCAGCTCCTGACCCGTAATAATCTTAATCAGTGTGGACTTACCCACACCATTTTGGCCGACAACGCCCATGTGTTCACCCTTGTTCAAAGTGAAGCTGGCGTTCTCGTAAAGTTTCTTGTCGGCGAAGCTCATGCTTAGATCGTCGACTTCTAGTAATGGCACTTGTAGTCCCTTCCCTTCTTCTCTCACGCAGAAAAAGCCCCGACAACGTCAAGGCCGTATTCGCAAAACCATATTAGGTAGTAACTTACCACGAAACGCCCGGGTTCGTCAACTTTCCGAACTGGGATTCGCGCTGACATCTATGCTATAATAGGTGAAATTCACCTTCATTGTGGTAAACCAAACTGGTCTTTGTCAGTGCCTCCGGGCTGGTGAAAATGAGACCGGTCCGCTGTGGGCGGCCAGCCGAAACTTAGACAGTCATGGATTCCGTTCCCGGCGGCGAGTTCAAGGTGCCCTGCTGTGGGGCCCGGCTCCAGCCTGAGGGGCGGTCTTCCGCCTCGACTTGAAACCTCACTAGGAACCGTGAGTCTCCAAGGTCGTCCCATGGCCTAACCTGAGCAGATCACTCAGCTAATGCCATCGACACAGCTGGTCACCTTGACTCGCCTCTGGTCACTCATATGGGCGCACTAAATTTCAACGGGGTGGTAATTTTCACTGGCTCATTTTCACCAGCCCTGCGGCTAACACGCGATTAAACCACAGTGAAGTGACCATTACGCTAATCGTGATTTTTTCGCCGAGAGTGTGGACTGAACTTTCCCATATTCCACAATTAACTGGCCAGTTGACTAACCACTACAGGTTGAACGCAAAGGAATCCAACATGGTAGATTTCATACTCTAGCGCTTCAGCTGTCAATAACGACGGCTGTGCGGGTGATTGTTTCTACGCCCACACGTTTCGTCGCCAGTAACGGCCATATGGACAGTAGCAATTTAATCATTGTCAACATCATGGCAAATTTGAGTGACCAGAGGCGGATCAAGAGCCCCAGCTGTGTCGACGTTCTTAGCTGAGTGCTTTCCTCAGTTTAGAACATGGGGCGACCTTTGCGACCGTCCCTCAGGCGCAAAGTCGAGGTGGCAGACCGCTCCTCAGGCTGGAACCGACCCCACAGCAGGGGATCTTGAATCCGCCGGCGGGAACGGCTTACCATGGCATTAACGTTTTTAACGGGTCCCAGGCGATTGTAAATGCCGTGCTACACTGCACCAAAACAAAATCAAATCGACTCACACCACATACACCCGGGACAGCGGAAAGCAGACGGTTGCTTTTGAGTCTTCGCTTGTCGCCAGCCACATCCATGTAAGCCGCAGGGTGGGTAAAAATAAGCACAGCCGTGGGAGTTGACTTGGCGGTTTACCGCCTAGTCAACTGCTATCTTTGAGACGCGACCTTCGGCTCAAAGTAAGCCTGGAGACCGCCTTTTGGCTCCAGGCGGCGCCCACAGCGTTCCGGCTTATTTTCACCCACCCGGAGGCGACGACAAGTATCCGTCTTTGTACCAAACCAATCATAAAAAACAAAAGGACTGACTCTGAATGAATATCCGTAACATTGATCACATCACCTTAACCGTCAGCGACGAAGAACGTTCCGTTCGCTGGTACCACGAAGTTTTTGATTTACCCATCATTGAATTTGGCGATGGGCGCCGCGGTGTCAAACTTGGCAAGCAGAAAATCAACTTCCAACAAACCGACGCGCCCCACTTGCCAGTCGCCAAGCATCCCCTGGTCGGGAGCGCGGACTTCGCCATTATTGCGACTGACCCGCTGGCAAACATTTTATCTCATCTGACCAACTACGCCGTCGAAATCGTGGATGGTCCCCTTCCTAAAGAAGGTGCGCTGGGCCCCATGACTTCCGTTTACGTCCGCGACCCTGACGAAAACTTGATTGAAATTGGCAAATACGATAAGTAGGAGGTCCCGCTAATCAATGAATAAGTTTATGCAGCTACTTTCGGCCGCTGGTGATTGGGTGGTTCGGAGTCTCAAATGGATTGGCTTCCTGGTCATTTATTTGGTCGACTCCCTGATCCTCCAGGCAGCCACCGGCAAGGCCGGTCATCCCCAGGTGGCAACGCGGCTGATTGGGATCATGCTGATCTACTCGGCATTTCTCATCGCCTTTATCACCTGGCGTTACTGGCAACAGCTTAAGAAAAATAACCCCCGCCACATTGGCAAGACTCCGTTAACGGCAAAACGCGCGTGGCAATTAGCTGGCCTGTTTGTGCTGATGCTGGCAATTCAAATCGGTTGGTCGATGTTGATCAACACCCACGTCCTCAGTGACCCTGCCAACCAGACGGCTTTGAACACGCAGATTGTCCAACTCCCCTTCTGGAACTTAGCCTACGCCGTCTTACTGGCACCGCTAGTTGAGGAAACCATTTTCCGGGGAATCTTCTTAAACTACTTCTTCCGCGAAAATTCACGGGTGATGAACTTCCTGGGCGTCTTCATGTCCGGTTTGATTTTTGGCATGATGCACGTGATGAGCTTCTCATTCACGCTACTGATGTACTCGGCGTTGGGCTGGGTGCTGGGATACACGTACCTGAAGTTCCGCGACTTGCGCTACAACATGACGTTGCATTTCTTGAATAATGCGTTGTCGTTGTTGTCGTTTATTTAAAAAGAGTGTGCCAGCAGGCGTTTAACTGACATGCATTAACGGTGATACCCGAATAATCCTGGGCTTGGATTGTTTGGGTATCGCTGTTAATGCACGTCAGTTGCCTGCTGGTACACGTTTCAACAATATAGACTGCAAACTCAAAAACGCGTCTGGGATTTGTCCTAGACGCGTTTTTCTGTCTTCCCTCGCAGTTATGGCCTACCGTCAACATTTCTGGCATCACTAGCAAACCATCACTGGTGGCAGAGTAGCCGGAGAAAGTCTACACTTGATGGTGGAGATTCTTATTATAACTTTGAGGAGCGGATGATGTTAGCATTTAGTTTGTTATCCGGGCTGATAGTTAGCTGGTCTGCACGTTTCAACGACTTATGACTTATAATGTTTATCAGTAATATATTCTTCTCATAATCTTGCTAGTCGGCCTGAATCGTTATTGGCTGCGCGAGTCTATTCACTCCATTCAACCATTCCGTGGCGTCAGCAAATAGCCCCACTTTTTGTGTTGGCAATTTACGTAATCTATGTGTTTCGACCGGAATCTATGGACACCTTGCGCTGGTCTAACCTAACGGTAGCAAATTTAGGATTTACGTTGAGATCAGCAATCACGGAAGAGTATTGGTTTCGGGGCGTATTAGTGATGGCGCTCTTGCATCGGGGACGATGACTGGGAGCTTGGGAAATTTGGCTAGCAGTGGGCATCTCCAACTTACTATTTATGCTGTATCACGTGCCAGTTTCCTTAGCAACATTGAACGCTACAGACGTAAGTGCCGAGCTCTTTTCAACTTTTGGTTTTGGACTCGTGGCGGTCGCACTCTATCTTGCGTCGGGAAGTCTCATATGACCAATATTGTTTCACTTTCTCAATGACCTTGAGGCTTACTTTCTGCCAGATAACCAGTTTGCGACGTCCAACTTAGCGACGAGTCTTCTGTTACTTGGGGGAATATCGTGGTTGCAATAGTGTTACTGGTGCCAGTGCTGCGAAGACTACTGCTTTCAAAGCTTCACATAATTAGTACCTACCGAGCATTTTCTATGTGTTCAGAAGTAGCCGCTCAGAAGTAGCACCAAAAAAAGCATGATAAACAATGAACCGCCTTCCCCCTATGGCTACCGGGAAAGGCGGTTCATTTCACTATATGGTTACGAGGGTGGTAGAGCGAATCGGCCCCCACACAGAGTTCAGTCCCACGCCTTCAGAGAAGCGTCCAACATCACTTAAATAAATTGAAAATCCAAGCTCTTATGCGTTTTGACTGCAATATCAATCAACGTTTGAGAATTTGCCTTGTCAAATCCAGTCTCGATTCGCGCAATTGTGGACGTTGATTTTCCAACTAATTTTGCAAAGTCTTTCTGCGTTAAGCCTAATTCATGACGTAATTTTTTTACCGCCAGTGCAACCTTTAAGCTCATTTCTGCCTCAGCTAATCCTTTGTCAAAATCCGGATCTTCTTTTCGCAAGCGATCTGCATACTCATCTATTGAAATTAACTTCATTTTTACTTACCTCCGTGTTTTAAATAAAATTCTCTGTCACTCCGCCCTCGACCTTTTTCAGATTCAGGTGTGCGATTCGTTTTCTTAGTGAAACCATGCGTAATAACAAAAACATCACCTTGCAACTGAAAGTAGATAGCTCGTTGACTATTGTTTCCAACACTTGAACGAATCTCGTAAAGGTTTTTTTCCAACTTTTTAATCCACTTCATGCTCTTAGCAGTTATCAGTCCATATTTCTCAATCAGTAGGATAGTTTTCGTCAATTTTTGAGCATCCTTTTTAGGGAGCCCATCTAAAAACTCATTAAACTCCCCTTGATCGTAAAAAACAAATTTAGCTTCCCCCATAAGTAAATAATAGCATTAATGCTATTAATCTGCACCCCTTTCGATCTAGTTTTTTAATCATGCATCTAACGACTGAAATTGCATGAAGCTTTAGTTTAACATGTCGTCCAGCAAGGGAAAGAGAACAGACATTCCTAAAGAAAAAGCCACTGTCAATTCTCCTTTCAGGAAAAGTTATCGACAGTGACTGAACTTATGCACTTAGTTGTCCACAATCTGGGAGTGGTTTGTCCGCCACGTCCCGCTACTGCAAAGTATATTTACTCCCATTATCACGTACAATATTGACTTGCGGCTAGGCCTACTCCGCAAACAACGACATCAGTTCTTCCTGCCGCAAGTGATCCTTTGCCGCGCCACGGACATCCAGCTTGACCTGGCCGTCTTGGACCATGACCAACCGGTTACCATAGGTCAAAGCGTCACTCATTTTGTGGGTAATCATCATCGTGGTTAGCTGATTGGTCTCCACAATCTTTTGCGTCAGGTCCATCACCTTTTTACTGGTCTGGGGATCTAATGCCGCAGTATGCTCATCCAGCAACAATAAATCTGGTTGACTCAACGTTGCCATCAGTAACGAGAGCGCTTGCCGTTGCCCACCAGATAAATATTTCACCTGCGTCGTCAACCGCTCCTCTAATCCCATGTTCAACGTCTGCAACAACTCGCGGTAAGCCACCTCTTGACTGGCCTTGCGGTAGCGGCCCAGGCCCATACTGCCCGTATGCTGCTGCGCCAACGTCAGGTTCTGCGCCACGCTCAGTTCCCCCGCCGTGCCCATCTTGGGGTCCTGGAAAACCCGTGACAGCCATTTAGCCCGATACGCCACGGACTTCTTGGTGACATCGTGGCCGGCCAGGGTCAACACACCCGCGTCAGCCGGCAAGGTCCCAGCAATCGTGTTCAACAGCGTCGACTTGCCCGCCCCGTTATTCCCGATGACCGCGACGAAATCGCCCGGCTCAATCGTCAGACTGACATTTTTTAACACGTGGCGCTCATTTACTGTCCCGGGAAAGAAGACCTTCTGGAGATGCTTGACGGTTAAGACTGCTGGTTGATTCTGCTTCATGTTCATCGGCTCCAATCTGTTTGAGGTAACGTTTCAGCTGTTGATGCGTCTTGTACTTGGTCCGCAAGATTGGCAGGCAAATGACCACCACCAAGATTCCCGCGGAGAGAATTTTCAAATCGTCGACCGGGAAGCCCAGGCCCATCGCCACCGTCAACAAGAACCGGTAGATGATGGCGCCCACGACCATCCCTGTGAGTCGCACCCAGATTTGGCGACCGCGTAAGAAGATTTCGCCCACTAAGACGGAGGCCAGGCCAATCACGATGGTACCAATCCCCATGCCAATATCGGCATAGCCGTTACTCTGAGCGATCAGGGCACCAGACAACGCAATGCACCCGTTGGACACCATGTAGCCGATAATCACCATCCGGTCGGTGTAAATGCCATTGGCCGCGCTCATGGCGGGATTGTCCCCTGTTGCCATCAGGGATAGCCCCAGCCGCGTCTTAAACAGCCAAATCAACACGGCCATCACCACGCCCGTCACCACTGCCCCGACGACAATCGTTTGGCCGTCAATGGACCAGGTTGCGGGTAAATAGTTGGTCAATACTTTTTCATTTAACAACGGCACGTTGGACTTGCCCATCACGTGCATGTTCACGGAGTACAGACCGGTCATGGTTAAAATTCCCGCCAGCAGCGATGGCATGTGAAGCTTCGTGTCGAGCATGCCGGTGACCCAGCCCGCCAGGCACCCCGCGAGGAAGCCTAACAAGCTAGCAACGACGGCCGACTGCCCGCTGATCATGGCGCTCACGGTTACCGCGGCCCCCAGTGGAAAGCTCCCTTCGGTGGTCAAATCGGGAATGTCTAAAATCCGGAACGTTAGGAACACCCCAATAACGAGTGGTGCCCACAATAGTCCTTGGCCAATACTGGTAATTAACATAACTGGTGTCCCCTTTCTTAAGGTTCTTTGATCTGACTAGCTTGCAGGCCGATAGCTTTCACGTTGGCCTTGTTGACGTACAGGTGCAGCTTCTTGGACGTTTGAACGGCCATGTTTTGGGGCTTCTTGTTGTTTTCCAAGACGTCGTAGGCCATCTTCCCGGTCTGCTTACCCAAGTCGTAGTAGTTGATGCCGTAAGTGGCAGTCCCGCCGTCTTCGGCCATTTCGATTGACCCGGTCACAACGGGGAGCTTAGCGGCTTTCGCCTTGGCACCGATAGTCTTCATCGCGCTGGCCATCAGGTTGTCGGTTGGTAAATACAGGCCGGAAACTTTACCGGTCAGGCCGGCCAAGACACTGGCCACGTCGTTGGTACTGGTGGCACTCACGATTTTCAATTTCAAATTGTGCTTCTTCGCGTAGGCTTTTGCCAAATTAACTTGGAGCACGGAGTTTTCTTCAGAGGAGTTGTACATGATGCCAAGCGGCTTGTTGCCTTTGGTCATGCTAGCCAACAGCTTCAGTTGCAGGCCAACCGGCGTCAAGTCGGAGGTCCCACTCACGTTGGTCTGAGGCTTACTGTCGGACTTCACCAAGCCAGCAGCTTTCAAATCGGTCACGGCTGTCACCAGGGTCGGCGTGGTTGTCGTCTTCTTGGCCAACGCCTGGGCGGCTGGTGTGGCGATCCCGACCAGCAAATCATTCTTCTGCTGTACCAATTGTTGGCTCATCGTGTTCAGGTTCGATTGATCACCCTGAGCGTTTAAGTAATGGTAAGTCACCTTAGTTGATTTGCCGTGTGCCTTTAATTCGGCCTTCAGCCCGGCCTTGAACCCTTGCCGCGCTTCATCGAGGGAGCCGTGTTGTACGACCTGTAAAATCCCGACGTTCAGGCTGCTCTTACTACTTGAAGCGGTACTGCTGGAACATCCGGCCAAAAGCAATCCTAAACTCACTAATGCTAAGCTACTTGCTAATAATTTCTTCATAATCAATTTCCTCCAAGGGTTTGTGTTGTGGTTATTTTCCGTCGCGCTTTCAAGCTACGGCGAACGATTAAGTGGTCCTTTAATTGGCAAATCCAACCAATCTTCCAGCGCTTCATTACCCACACCCTTGCGTCCAAGGAGGTAACCCGTTCTCTCTAAAATTTTGCTGAGAAAACAAAAAACACCAGATAGATTCTGAGTAGAATCTACCTGGTGATATCGGGCCCGATATATTTTCTCCAGATAGATTATACCCGTATCTATCTGGCGCTAAGTTCATGCTGAAAAACTTTAGCTATTCGATAGATACAAACGCAATTGAGCGGCGCGTTCGTATCCAACGAGGTGAATACAAACGCTATCTAAAGAAAAAGCTAAAGGCAAACTGGTTATTTAAATGAGTTAGGCTGATTAATTTCATGAGTCATAATCCCTTTCATTTATCAATTTACATCTTTCAGTTAACCATTAAAAAATAATCCTGTCAACCCTGAATTTTAATTTAATTCTCATTTTCGGTTTAAATGCGTCGTTGCCAGCGCCTCCGGGAGAATGAAAAACGGGCCGGAACGCTGTGGGCGGACACCCAGAGCCAAAGGGCGGTCTCTGGGATGCTTTGAGCCGTAGAGCACGTCTCAAAGACACCAATTCCCTAGGCGGTAAAGCCCACCACCAAGGGAATTCCCACGGCTTAGCCCATTTTCATTCTCCCTGCGGCTCACGTTGGTTTAACCCGAAACGTGAGCTGTCTGGCTACTGGGTGGATATGCCAATCTTTTTAGCGACAGCATTGAAAATGGCCACAATAACAAAATTGCAGCCATGGTTACTAATCATTATTACAATCACGAACTATCAGTGGCGAGTCAAAAGTCACAGCCATATCGTTATTTTGAGCCTGAGTAATCGCAGGCTGACTCAACCAGAGGCCACGTCATCCAGAGGAAAACACCACGCCAATACAGCACGTTGGCGGCTGGTTCAACCGCAATCTAGCCGCAGGCATGGTGAAAATAGCCTAAGCCGTGGGAATTCTCTTAGTAGCGGCTGGTTCTCCGCTGCTTAGAGAATTGGTATCTTTGAGACGCGACTTTAGCGGCTCAAAGTAAGCACGAAGACCCCTCTCTAGGCTTCGTGCGGCCGCCCACAGCGTTCCGGGCTATCTTCACCATGCCGGAGGCGCTGTCAACCATTATCAGCACCGAAAGAGCATACACGACCAACACCAGAAATCACTGCCACAATCACGAGTGACCAGAGGCGGGTCAAGGTCCCCAGCTGTGTCGACATTCAGTCTGAGTTTTCGCTTCCTGACTCAACCACAGCCGCAACACAAGCCGCATCATCCATGAGAAACACCCCCAATACAGCCGTTGACGCGGGTTCAACCGCAATCTAGCCGCAGGTATGGTGAAAATAGCCTAAGCCGCGGGAATTCTCTTAGTAGCGGCTGGTTCTCCGCTGCTTAGAGAATTGGTATCTTTGAGACGCGACTTTAGCGGCTCAAAGTAAGCCTGAAGACCGCTTCTCAGGCTTCAGGCGGCCGCCCACAGCGTTCCGGGCTATTTTCACCATGCCGGAGGCACTGGCAACGACCAGTTTGTTGTGAACCCGCCGTCGGGAACGAAATTATTGCGTGCTGATTTCTGGGGATGGGTCGAGGAGGCTGTGGTAGTCTTGGCACCAAGCCATCCCCATCGCCCCGTCGCCCACGTGAACGCCAAAACTAGGCCCAATCAACGCCACGTCAAAGTTAACCGTGGGAAAACGTTTCTGAGCCCCCGTCAACCAGTGCTGAGTCGCTTCCGGTTGGTCGGCGTTTAGCACCGTGGCCTTGACCGGTTCTGAGCCTGCCAGGTCCGTGGCCAAATCATCCAAAAAGTCCGCCATGGCCCCTTTCAGCCGCAGCGCACTGCCGGCCACCCGCATTTTGCCGGACGGATCAAAAATTAAAATGGGCTTGCCGGCTAACAGGGGCGTACTTCCGGGACTGTGGCTGGGGTTAACCTCCCCCGTTCGCAGCAAAGGCTTGATGGAGTCCACCACAAACACACTGTGCGCCGTGTCGCGGAGCTTCGTCAATTGGGCGAAGACCTCATCGACCGTTAACCCCTTCGCTACCAGCCCGGCGGCTAGACGCACCTGGTCGCCCATCGTGGTCAAGATACCGCGTGAATCCCACGGCCAGACGTGCACGCTCGTGATATTTTCCACGTAGGCGGCCAGTGTATTGACGAACCCGGAAATCCCCAGTGAGGGCCCAATCACGATGACGTCGGTCACCCCGTCCTTGGCCAGCCGATCACAGGTCGCCTGTACCGTCTTCATTGAGACTTGCGGTGCGGTCGGCACCATCTTTTTTGATTTAGCGAGCCGCATTAGGCGGTAGTAATCAGCGGTACTCAAGTCCTGATACTCGTGGTACTGGCGATTACCAAACATAATCGGTGCGGCAAGCAGTGTCAGGTGAAGCGTCGCAGCCTCATCAAAATCAATCCCAGCCGACGTATCCGTTAGAACGGCAATTTTCATGGTGCAGCCTCCTTGTTTCGTTTCAGTTTAAATTGATCTAAAGTCGTTCAGCGACTTGTCTGTGCCCGCTTCTTTTCTAGGGCCACAGCGCCGAACTGTTAACGTCCAGTATACCAAAAATGACTGCGCAATACGTAGTAAATCGGCGGTCGCAATCAGATGTTTTGACACCGCTTGGCCAACGGGTTATATTGCAAACAAATATGATGAGGAGACTAAGTAACTATGAACGCATGGAACTGGGAAGACTTCAAACCAACCATCAAAGATATTTCGCCGCAAGAAATGTCAATTATTGACACACTGAGCACACTGCAGGTTGAACGCCTAAGGAGAGGCATTTCCCAAAAAGAATTCGCAGACCACATTGGCATGAAGCAACCACAACTAGCCAAAATTGAAAATTTAGACTCTGTTCCCAGCCTGAAGACTCTCGACAGATATGCGGCTGGATTAGACCTCCAAATCACCATGAACATCACACCACTTCAGATCATCAATTAATTCTAGTTTGCCTGCTTTTTCCGTGGTTCAGACCAATCAGCCAAAAAATCAAAAATAAGGTTGACGCCCTGTACCGGATGCCGTAAACTAAGACTATTCAATTATGGAAAGAAGGAAAAGTTAATGCAAATGTCTAGCAACAAACTTAATGGACGTTGGCAAAGCCGGTAATCAAGTCGTCATCAGTGTTGATGCGACTTGAGCTCCCAGAGCGATTCTCGCATCTGCGCCGGCTAACTTTTCTGATGCAAAAGCCCGCACGGATGTTTCATTCCGGTTTTGTGGGCCTTTTTATTTGGGCACCCAGCCGGTCTGGGTGCTCTTTTTTGTATCACTTACCGCTACCAACCACCATTAAAGTGAGGTTAACGAAATGAAACGCATGTACGGACTCATTGCCCTTTTACTTATTTTTCTCGGATTCGCCTTTGTTCAAGAAAGCAAACCAGAATCAAGCAACAAGCAGGCCGTTCCCACCGTGGGGATTCTCCAACTGCTCTCCCACCCGGCCCTAGACGCCATCCACAAGGGTATCATCCATGGACTCGCCGAAGAAGGCTACCACGTGGGGAAGAACGTCAAAATTGATTTTCAAAACGCCCAGAACGATCAGAGTAATCTGAAAACCATGAGTGCCCGCTTCGTCAACGAGAAGGCGGACGCCATGATTGGGATCGCCACGCCAGCCGCGCAGGCCCTTGCCAACGCTAGCTCGAACATCCCCGTTGTCCTGGGAGCCATCACCGATCCCATGGGTGCCGACCTGGTCAAGAGCAACACCCATCCCGGCAATAACGTGACCGGGGTCTCCGACCAGGCGCCGCTGAAGTCACAGCTCAAATTAATTCAACAGATCATGCCCAATATGAAGACGCTGGGGATTATTTACACATCGTCCGATGATTCCGCAACCGCCCAGTACCACCAATTCGCGGCGCTTTGTAAGAAGGAACACGTCCGGCTCAAAGCCTACTCGATTGCCAGCACCAACGATTTGAACCAGGTCGCTGAACAAATGGTGAGCCAGGTCGACGCCATCTACGTGCCAACCGACAACACGGTGGCCAGCGCGATGCAGACGCTGGTCTCTACCGCTAACGCCAAAAAGATTCCGGTCTTCCCCGCTGTGGACACCATGGTTAAAGCCGGTGGTCTTGCCACGTTGAGTATTAATCAATACAAGTTGGGCGTGGAAACGGGTAAGATGACCGCTGCCATTTTAAAGGGAAAGAACCCCGCCGACACCCCGATTCACTTTGAGAAAAAGGGTGAAATGACGGTCAACTTGAAGCAAGCCAAGAAGTTGGGGATCACGCTCCCCGCTTCCGTTGTCAAAGAAGCCAAAGAACACGGGGAGGTTTTTAAATGAGTTTAGCAGTTTCCGCAATCGGACAAGGCCTCCTCTGGGCCGTCCTCGGGGTCGGGTTATTCCTGACCTTTAGAATTCTTGATTTCGCTGATATGACGGTCGAAGGCACGTTCCCACTGGGTGCCGCCACCGCCGTCGCTGCCATTAGTAACGGGATGAACCCGCTGTTGGCAACGTTACTGGCATTTGTCGTCGGTGCGCTGGCCGGCTTAATCACTGGTCTGCTCTACACCAAGGGCCACATTCCCATCCTGCTCGCCGGAATTCTGGTCATGACCGCCTGTTACTCCGTGAACTTGCGGATCATGGGCCGGGCCAACGTCTCCCTACTGGGGAAGTCGACTCTGTTCAAAAATCACTTACTCGCCTCGCTGCCGCAATACTTCGACAGCGTGGTACTGGGCACGGTAGTCATGGTTGTCATCACTACCATCGTCATTTACTTTTTGCAAACGGAACTCGGTCAAGGCTTCATCGCGACCGGCGATAACCAAACGATGGCCCGCTCCCTCGGCATCAACACCGACAACATGAAAATCATGGGCTTGATGGTCTCCAACGGCTTGATTGCCTTTGGTGGCGCCCTGGTTGCCCAAAATAACGGGTACGCCGACGTCAACATGGGGATCGGCATTATCGTGATTGCCCTGGCCTCCATCATTATTGGTGAGGTGGCCTTTGGCGATCTGACCCTGAACCAACGGCTCGTAGCCGTCACGCTCGGCAGTATCCTCTACCGTTTCGTGTTGCTCATCGTGCTCAAGCTAGGCTTCAGTGCCAACGACCTCAACCTGATCTCCGCCATCATCTTAGCGCTATGCATGATGTTGCCGGTCTTCAAGAACGTGCTCAATTTCAAACACCTTGTGAAACGGGGGTTGGATACCAATGACTAAACCATTACTGGAATTAAAGGATGTCGTCCTGAAGGTTAATCGCAACACGCCCGAGGAAATCACGATTCTAAATAAGCTCAATCTCACCATCAACGCCGGGGACTTCATCACGGTGTTGGGCTCAAACGGGGCCGGCAAATCCACCCTGTTCAACGCCATTGGCGGCGACCTCAGCATTGATGGCGGCCAGATTCTGTTGAACGGCAAGGATATTTCCCATGAATCCGTGGAGAAACGCACCCGCTTCTTGGCCCGCGTCTTCCAGGATCCTAAATTGGGAACGGCCCCCCGGATGACGGTCGCCGAAAATCTCCTGCTGGCGGAACGACGGGGCCAACGCCGCGGCTTATTGCCACGCGGGTTGAACCACCATTTAGCTCACTACAAGGAACTGACGGCTACCATGCACAACGGCTTGGACGACCGGCTGACCACCGCCACTGGCAACCTTTCTGGAGGTCAACGTCAAGCCTTGAGTTTCTTAATGGCTACGCTGAAACGGCCAGAAATTTTACTGTTGGACGAACACACCGCAGCGCTGGATCCCCGCACCGGTCAGGACCTGATGCATCTGACCAACGAACGGGTTTCCCAAGATAAGCTGACTTGCCTGATGATCACCCACCACATGGAAGACGCCCTGACGTACGGCAACCGCTTGATTGTCCTGCATCACGGCAAGGTCACGTACGATGTGGCCGGTGCGGACAAGCAAGCTCTGACCAGCGAAAAGCTCTACAGCTTCTTCGCCGAGATTGAATAGGAGGTCTCTCATGGAAATCGTGATTTCAAACGCACCCTTCAACCGCGCCGCAGCGCTCTCGTTGCGCCAAGCCATCTTCGTTACTGAACGGGGCATCCCCCGCGACGTCGAGTTCGATGACCGCGACACACCGGACCGGCTTTACGTGGTCGCCTACCAACGCCCAGAACTCCCCGTCGGCACCTTGCGGCTGGAAGCCCAATCGTCAACCGAAATGCGTTTTGGCCGGGTCTGTACCAGCCAAGCGTTACGGGGACAAGGGATTGGCAGTCAGGTGCTCCAAGCCGGTGAGAACTGGGCCAAGGCCCACGGCTTCACGCACGGCCTGATTGACGGCGAGCTCACCGCCAAGAGTTTCTACGAACGCTGCGGCTACCAGGCTGTGGGTGTGCCCTTCGATGAGGATGGAGCGCCGGTGGTGACTTTGAAGAAGGCGCTGTAACCTAACCGGTGGATTGCTCGTTCCCGACAGTGGACTCAAGCTGACCTGCTGTGGGCGCTAAGATTGAATGGACAGATTACCCTAGTGTCATTCCTAACAGATAACCATCAATTGTCACTGAAATCATCATTCAAACCAAATGAGAGTGGGACAAAAGGCGATTATCAGCCTTAAGCGGAGTCAGCTGCCTTTTGTCCCACGTTTCAGCAATGTAAATTCGGAGATACCAAAGGAGTCTGGGGTTTTGCCCCAGACCCCTTTCTATTATGTGACGCATTTATTTTAAGAATTTCCGGATACTTTCCACCAGTTAATCAGTTAGTTGATAAATATCTCCCCAAACAGAATTCCGAAGCATCCGTCCAGTTAAACCGATTTTTAGTAATTACCGTGCAAATCAGTTGTTATCTTTGGTACTAGATGGTACCATCCAACCAGAGGTGATAAAATGACTTCCCAAGTACATTTTCGAATGGATCAAAAGGACAAACAAGACTTAGAAGCCGTCATGCATCGAGTGGGTTTGACACCCGCTGAAGCATTTCGCATCTTTGCAAAAAAGGCGATTGAAGTTGGCGGCATTCCATTTGAGGTGGCCCAACCCACGCCACGTCTGACAGAAGCAATCAACAGCCAAGATTATATTGAATTTGACGACCCTCAGAAAGGACTGGATTGGTTAAATGACTAGCCAGCCTTATAAGCCAGCATTTGAGAAAAAATTCAAGAAACACTATCAAAGTCTACTTCGGGGTGGTCGTTACCACAAGGCTGACTTTGAAAATGTCTTCTACATGTTAATCAATGACGACGCATTAGAACCACGTTACAATGACCACCCTCTAGTCAATCGTAAACCTGAACGAGAATTGCACATCAAACCAGACTGGCTACTTATTTACAAATATGACGGTAGCTTTATCCGCTTCATTGATACTGGCAGTCACGCAGACCTGTTCAAGTAGAAAACGCGCCACGTAAGGTCTGCGAGCCCTAGCCTAATTGCAGACTGTCTCGTGGTAAAGTAGGAGCTGTGCACTGATTAACCTGGATGATTCATCACAAGCTAGAAAATCTCAACCAGTTCTTTATGGTGCTGAGGTTTTCTAGCTTTTTTGAGAGTGGGCAAAGGGCGATTAGCTGGCTAGCAGTTTTAATGCTCACCAGCTAACCTTTTGTCGCACGTTTCAACAACGTAAATTCGGAGACACCAAAAGCGTCTGGGATTTTGTCTCAGGCTCAAAAAAGGTTAAAAAACAGAACCCCACAATGGTACTGTGACATTACCAGCCAAAGAACCCAATAGGGGAGTTCTTAATGACTAATATGCTGAACCGTATCTTAGAGTTCAATTCAAAAATTTCTTTTTGTGATGCATGGTACCCAACTTACCAATGATGCCGGTCTATTGTTGGTGGCCGAATTGCTTAAAAATTAGACTTTCTCCCCTTCACCGATCTAATTGCGGTGCAGCATCACGTCAGCCGCCACAACCACGGGGCCGGCGATAACCGCAAACATCAGAATGACAAATTCCGTCCCCCAACGAATCAAGCGACCGTCCTGGCCGTCAGCATCGCCCAGTCGTCCCGTACCAAATCTACCGGTGTTGGCGTAACTGGCCCCCTGCCGCATGGCTTCTTCTTCGGCATTTTGCCGTGGCTGGTTCAGGTTGGAACGCTTACTGCGATGCACCACTTTCTGGAGGACCCGATAGCTGCGGGGAAAACAAAAACCGTAACTCAGGACCACGTACACGGCCCACCAAGAAAAGACTAAGTGCGCGGCGCCATTGGTGACTGGCACGCAGATTAGCAGCAACCAGAGCAAGGTGGGCACCAGCCCCCGTATGTATGTTTTAACCAAATTCATTCAACCCTCTTTCATTCACTAGGTTAACCTTACCACGCCATCGAAGCGGGGACAATCCCTAAAATTCGGGCGCACTCAGGTCGTGAGTAAATCAAAAGCAGACTGGGTACATTGACATCCAGTCTGCTTGATGTAATTCATTCTAGTAATTATCTCAGTTAAGGTTGCGTTGGTGTTGCTGGCTCAAGATAACTGAAGAATTCAGCGAGATCCGTTATTTCCTTAACGTTCGCGAAGTAGGGATCCATGTCCTGAACCGAAGCAAAGGTAGGCGAATCCGTGCCTAAAACGTGAATGGCATAGGCGCTGCCTCTCACAGTAGTGTGGGCTTGAACGCGTTTCCACGCTTTACCGATCTCTTGACCCGTAAGATCCGAGGTCGAGAAATGGTAAGCGAAAGCAACACCGTCTAACTCGGAGTAAACAATAAAATGACGAAACATTAGGGACACTCCCTTTCCAATATCATATGAAGTTATGACTTTCTGGTCGAATCACTTAATTGGGAACGTGCCGCCACCAGTTCATCAAAGTAACTGAAAAATTCAGCTAAATCCGTCACTTCTTTCACAT
This sequence comes from Levilactobacillus cerevisiae, assembly GCF_003946245.1. Lineage (GTDB taxonomy): Bacteria > Bacillota > Bacilli > Lactobacillales > Lactobacillaceae > Levilactobacillus > Levilactobacillus cerevisiae. The sequence goes on along the minus strand of NZ_RHNN01000004.1, from coordinate 91,870 downwards.
CAGCAAAGTACGGATCCATGTTCTGGATAGAAGTAAAGCTGGGCGAATCCGTGCCTAAAATATGAATGGCATGGTCGCTCCCGGTGACCTCTGTATTCTGGTTAAGGCGTTCCACAGCACGATCAAACTTTTGGGCGTCTTCGTTACTCGTGGCCAAGTGATACGCCAGAGCGACACCCTTAATTCTGGTATAGACGACGAGGTGCGTGTACATCGTTACGACCTTCCCTTCTCTAAATCATGTCTTGCATGCTCTCGAAAATTCGCAGTCGCGTCGGCGGTATCCCATATTTGCAGTTCCCAAGGGAAGTAACGGTTCTCAGATTGAAAATAACAGTGGATTGCTCGGTACTTCCCATCTTCTCGTAAATAGTATCGTGAAATAACCTGGCGCTTTAGCAATCTTACCAGCACTTCTTCAACCTCATCAAAGTTCCGATTCAGATGTCCTACAATAATCCTGGTGCCCACTAAGTCATTCACAACCTTGGCCACATACCGATGCTTGTCAAGATTGTGACCGACCTTAACTTTTAGTGATGCCAAGAACTTTACTCGGTATTGAAATTTCCAATAGATATAGTCTCTTTCAATACTTCCAATTAAACTCACGTCAGTTCGCGAAAGGCTATCGATATAGTTATCCGCATTAACCAATCCGCCTGTCATCACAAAATCATCAACCAATAGCTTTTTCAGATTAACTAACTGCTTAGTCTGAACTCTACCATAAAATTCGGCCGTAAACAAATCATACAGTTCCCTAATTTCCACAATCACTTGTTCTAGCAACTCAAGGTCAATCAAACGGGCACCTCCAGAATTTTACTACTCTAAAGGCTAACTCCGTAAAAAGCGGCTGATTATTTTTTTATTTACAAAAAAATCGCCCATCTCGGACGATTTCAACGAACACTTCCATTGATTTAGCACAGCGTTTTACAATCAACGCCCTTACTTCCCGTACGTTTTAATCAGGCCCTGAGTCCCGTCGTCGCCCAAGTCATAATCATCGACCATTGCCTCGTACAACAGTTTAGCTTGCTTGGTGGCTGGCAAATCCAGGCCCATCCGGTCGGCTTCTTGCAGGGCAATCCGCAAGTCCTTCAAGAAATGCTTGGCGAAGAAGCCCGGCGTGTAGTCCCCCTTTAAAATCCGCGGCACGTAGTTGTCCATACTCCAGTTGTCGGCACCACCACTACTCAACGTGGCAAGCACCTGAGGTAAATCCAATCCCGCCGCCTTGGCGTAAACCAACATCTCCGTCAAACCAGTCATCGTGCCGGCAATCATAATCTGGTTGGCCATCTTGGTGTGCTGTCCCTTGCCAGCTTCCCCAAAGTAATTGACCCGCTGACCCAACTCTTGAAAAATGGGCAGCACCTGGTCATACGCCGCACGGTCGCCGCCGACCATGACGGTCAGCGTCGCGTTCTTGGCCCCGACATCCCCACCGGAAACGGGTGCGTCCAGCGCTTGGACGTCCTGGTCGTGTGCCAACTGCGTTAATTTTACGGCCAGTGCTGGCGTACTGGTCGTCATGTCAACCACGACACTGCCAGCCTGAATCCCGGCAAAGATGCCGTGCTCGCCGGTGTACACTTCCTCGACGTCGCGGGGATAACCGACCATGGTCATGACCAGTTGTGCTTGCGCCGCCACGGCTGCGGGCGTGTCCGCCCAGGTGGCCCCAGCGGTCAAAACGGCTTCGGCGTGCGCCTTGGTCCGGTTATAAACCACGACCGATTGCCCCGCCTTTAAAAGATTCAACACAATGCCGGTGCCCATGACGCCGGTCCCAATAAACCCAATTTGCATATGCGTTACCTCCAGATTTTTCCGTACAGAACGAGCCCTGAACTGATTGAAACTTAGCTTCAGTATACCCATTTATTCAGCCCAGACCTACCAAAAAGCCACGAACAGAAAATGTTCGTGGCCTTGTATTACGATTCAGTTGATTTGGAAGCTTCCTCTGTGACTTTTTCGGTTTTACGCTGTGGTTGCCGCCGCTTGCGGATGACGTGGATCACCAGCGTAATCACGATGGCGCCCAGCACGACGATTCCAAATAACGTGGCGGGGACCTCAATGTCAATCGCTGGAATGGAGACAAACAGTTTCAGCGCAATGAGCCCAATCAAGATGTAGGCCATCGGCTCCAGCTCGGGGATTCGCCGCATCAATTTCATAATAACTTCGGCCACGCCCCGCATTGCCAGGATCCCAATCAAGCCCCCAATCAATACGATCACGGGGTTGTTGGAAATGGCTAACGACGCCAACACGGAATCGACGGAGAAAATAATATCCATCATTTCAATCTGCAAGACCACCGACCAGAACAGCGGCAGAATCCGGTGTTTCTTATCCTTCACCAGCTTGCGGGTATGCTTCACCCGGGTCTTACTGAAGTACTGGAACACGAGGAAGACGAGGTAGAGCGCACCCACAACCTTGATTTCCCAGAAATTAATCAAATACGTTCCCAGTCCAATGATGATGAACCGGAAAATATACGCGCCCCAGATCCCGTAGAACAGGGATTCTTCCTGTTGCTTCCGGTTGGGCAGTGACTGCGTTTGGGCGGCTAACACGACTGCGTTATCCACCGACAAGAGACATTCGATTAAGACCAGGGAAAAAATCAGTAGCCAATCTTGTCCAGACGTGACCACCGTTTCCCAATTGTGTAGATCAAAGAATGGCCCATAAAGTTGGCCAAGAAAATGTAACAATGCTGGGTTCAGCTCCTCATAACTAATTTTATATTGGAGCTAAGTTTAACACACTCCCCCTAAACTTGCGAACCATTGATTTGCTTCGCCCTGCAGTCTTTTATGGTTTAGACGATTGCTGTCACGAGCGTATTCAAGTGGTTACCAGCCGACTTGGTTAGTTCAGTGAACCCATTTATAAAATAAATCGTCGTAATTGTTACTGAAAAGTGACAGTCTTGTTACCTCTTCGCAACTATCCCGCGGTACCATTGGACGTATCAATAAGGGGAATGGATGATGATTGTGAAGAAAATTTGGTTAGTAATTGGGACATTGTTTCTTGTCGGTAGTTTCATCCCGGCCACTTCGGCACATGCGAAGAGCTACCTGCAGATTACCAGTAGTACGAAGACCAGCTACAACGCGCGGTTCGTGAACCAGAGTAGCCGCAACGATGGGATTTATTACTACGCACCCTACTACACGCAGCGCTCGGCCAAGACCCGTGACGCTAGCGGGAAGAACTGGCAACACCGCTTCGTGAAGGTGACGCAGACCGCTAAATTGTCTGATGGTAGCACCTACGTGAAGTTTGCTTGGTACGGCAAAACGATTGGCTGGGTCAATCAAAGTGCCCTGCAAAAGTACAGTCGTTCGCAAAACGCGGCGGCCCTCTTGAGCAATGCGCATTTTCAAGGGAACGCGATGCTGTTCAACCACTACGCGACCGGCGCGAGTCAGGTTAGCGTGGGGGATGCCGATGTCACTAGTAAATTAGCCAACACCAGCACCACACTGTTCCCCATCGCCTCGCTGCAAAAGGTCATGACGGGCGCCATCATCGAACAATTAGCCGCCAGTGGCAAGTTATCCCTGACCGACAAGCTCAATAAGTATTACCCGAGCGTCTCCGGCAGTGGAAATATCACGCTGCGACAGTTGTTGAATCACCGCTCCGGTATCGACATGGATGAAAGCACGCCCAGCACGTTGCTGACCTCGCAGGCTTCCGAGCTGAACTACACGTTGAGCCAGCTGAAGAGTACCGGTTCACAAACCTTTAACTACACCAACGCCAACTACACGCTACTGGCCGCCATCGCCTCCAAGGTGACCGGCCAAAGTTACGAAACGTTGGTGCAAAACCGGATTGTGAAGCCGATGAACTTGCAAAATACCTACGCTTGGGACAATCTGCCTAGCAACGCCGTGGTCGCTAGCGGTTACACTTACAGTAACGGCACCAACGTCAGTAACAACGTTTCGCAGAAGTTGATGTCCTCCCTGTTGGGTGCCGGCAACTACTACGCAACGCCTGCCGACTACTATAAGATTCAAAAGGGCCTGCGGAACGGTAAGATTCTCACCAAGTCGCAGTACTACGACCTCGCCAACGACTACAAGTTAAACTATGCCGGTGGCTTGTATCACTATAGTGGCGGTATCAAACGGGTGCGTGGCGCGTTGACTGGTTCTGGTTACGAGACCATTTACTATGGTTCCGAGGGGAACAAGAAGGGTGTCGTGTTGTTCGCCAATCAGAAGCCAACGAAGTCGATTGACACGTTGGCCAAGACCCTCTACGATCTCGCGCGCTACTACAACGAGAACTAACGCGGTTGTTTTACTCCGCCTACGGTAATTCAAGCGCTTCACCCTGTGGGGACCGCCTTCAGCCGAAGTGCGGGCTTACGGCTTGCCTTTGAGCCTTGCCCAACCCGCAAGTCTCAAAGGACATCCCGTGCTGTAAGCCGGTAAACCGCCGACTAACACCACCGACACAGGGTTCGCGCTTGATTACCTCCGGCTCCGTGGCAACCTAACGCGCTAGTTCCGTTGCCGCCGCTTTATTGCAGTTGCCCAGCAAATTTAAGCAAACAAATATCCCCGTCATCAACATCCTTCGTGAACGTTGGTGGCGGGGATTCTTGGTTTATTGAAGATTGCAAGCAAATGATTGAAAGTTTAAAAGAACCTAAACCGGCCCAGTTAACAGGGATTCGATCCTCAAAATCAGTCGAAAATTACCACCTGCGGCTGCCAGAGATTCCGGCGTCTGTGGGGACCGCCTGCGGCCTGAGGAGCGGTCCTCCGTCTCGGTTTGAAGCCTGTCCAAGAACGACAGTCTCCAAACGCGTCCCACGACGTAACCTGAGAAAATCACTCAGCTAACGTCGTCGACACAGCTACCTCCATCTCTGTCCTCCTCCGGTTATGGTTGTTTTTTAACATGAAATTGCCGTGACCATCGCTTGACTTGCTACACCTGTCTTCCATAGTTGGACACGGTCTAAGTAGGCGTGAGTGAGCCAAATTTAGGCTCAGTCGTGGGATTTGGTACTCCAACTTTTCATTGTCGAAACGTGTGTCAGATGGCAGCTGGCTCCGCTTAACACTGATAACCAAACAATCCAAGCCCAGGATTATTCGGTTATCACCGTTAATGCTCACCAGCTAACCGCCATCTGCCACACTCTTGCCCACAGCGTTCCGGCCTAAATTTGGCGAACGGTAAGCCGGCAGGTTTAGACCGTGTCGCAACTATTTGGGCTGTCACCCCTGTTAAGTTCTACGTGTCATACTGGTTCAAATTGTAAGTCGCGATGACGTTATCCAGCTTCTTAGCGTAATCCGGATCCGTCGCGTACCCGTTGGCCTGAAGCAACTTCGCCGCCGTCTGGTAGTCCGTGACCGTTTGCTTGAAGTAATTCTGCTTCAACAAAGCGTCGTGGTCCAAGATAGCTGCGGTCAGACTGGGGTAATCCCGGAAGTTGGCCTTGATATGAATTTTCTTGCCGTTGACGTACTCGGTGGTCGGGAAGGCCTTGCTCTTGCCCTGATAACTCCCCTTCACGCCGAAGGGATTGTTGGCTTGTAAATACAAGCTCGAGGTCCCCCAGCTGGATTCAAGAATGGCTTGGGCAATCACGATGCTGGGGAGCACCTGCCCATTCTGTTGGTACACCCGAACGGCCGGTGCGGCCATCTTCTTGATGAACTTTTTCTGAGCGGCCGTTTCACCAGAATTGGAACTGGTCCCCGTCTGTGCGATGCGGGTGGTCTGCATGACCGTTTTAATTTTGCCGCGCATTAACAGCCCGCCGCCCAGCACTAAGAGGATAACCACAAAGATCCAGGTAGCCGTGGCGGGGTTAGTCGTTGATTTTCGCTTTTTTCTCCGTCGTTTTGCCACCAGAATCCCTCCATTTCCGTTATAATGGACTCAATTATACCTAGAAATGTTTAAGGAACTGCTAAATTCAAAAAGCCTCAAAAAAACTTAACCTTTGCGAAGGGAGTATTGTCGATGCTGCTCACTGTGAGCCTTATTCTAATTTTATTAACTGTCTTACTAACCTTTTGGCAACCCCACGGTCTGAGCTCGGCCGTGATGACCTGCGTCAGTGCTGGCCTGATTATCTTACTGGCCGGCTTCTCCCATCACGCCGGTTGGCAACTGGTTGCGCACATCGGCTGGGGTGTGATGGGACTGATCGGAATCGCGGGTCTGGTCGTCCTGTTGCTGATACTAAACGCCCCGCGGTTGGTCGTTCGTAAACGTGAGCGGTTGACCATCGGCTTACTAGCCGGCATCTGGGTGTGGCTGATTCTCGGTATCGGTTGGGGTTACGGCCTGGCCAGCGGCGACTTCGGTGAAAGCTGGTGGCCGTGGCTGACCTTCATCCCCGCCTTTAGCGTCTACCTCGGCATCCTGTTCGCCGCCAGTCTGGTGGGTTACGTTCGGGCCAACATCTGGCGCGCCCACCGCGCTGACACCATCTTGGTGCTGGGCGCCGGTCTGCGCCACGGCAATCAGATTGGTCGCGTCCTGGCCAGTCGGTTAGACACTGCGTTAGCGCTGGCGCGACGCCAAAAAAGCCCCGTTACCATCGTCGTTAGTGGTGGTCAGGGACCCGATGAAACAACGACCGAAGCCGCGGCCATGACGGCCTACCTCGTTGACCACGAGTGGCCCAGCGAGCGCATTTTACAGGAAACCAAGGCCACCAGTACGTTTACTAACTTACTTAACAGTCAACGGTTGTGGGCGAAGTTGCCCCAGCAGGGTGGCCGGGTCGTCATCGTGACCAACAACTACCACCTGTTTCGGGCCGAACATCTCGCCAGCCAGCTGGGCATTCGCTTTGGCGGTTACCCGGCACCGACACCGGGGAGCTACCTACCAGCTGCTTGGGCGCGGGAATTTCTCGCCATTATCATGCTCCATCCCCGCCTGCATCGCGGCGTCCTGATTGGCATGATTGCCGGCAACATTCTGTGGTTCTTAATTTAATGCGGTGACGCTGAGTTGGTTGGGCACGTTGTAAAATTTAGGTTTCGTCCAGTTCAACATTTCCGGCGTCAACCGCAGCTGAACCGTATCCAGCCGATTGTACGGTTGGAAGTAGTACGTGAGCGACTCGCAAACCGTGGCCGCCCGGTAGACTGAATACGTTGGCCGGTACTTGGAGCTCTTCGGCACCGTCACGCTGTCAAGCAAATGCCAGGCACTGATGATGGCCTCGTCCTCGTTGTCGGGCAGGTCGGCCCGTTCCTTGTAATAGGCGGCCCGGACGAACCGGCCCCCTGGCGTGAAGGATCCGCTCGGCACGGGTTTACCAGAGAAACGCCCAGTCGTGACCCGCGGGGCATTCAAGGGCACGGTGCCGGCATCAAAGTCGTCCGTGTAATTGACATACTGGCCCAAGCGCTTCAGTTGGAGCTCAAAGTCCTTACTGTTGGTGACGACGCCCAGCGGATTTTCCCGAACCCTCATGGGAAAATGCGTTGGCTCAATCACGACGGTCCGGCCCGTCCGATCGACCACCGCAAAGTGGAGTTCGGAATCGCCAATGTCATTCACGGCAAATTGGTTGGTCATCAATTGAATCTCGTCGATGTGGGCTTCAATGTCTGCCACCGACGCGTAGTGCCCTAATAAATAGAATGAAAATTCATACGGTGCCAAGTGAACTTGGCCCGGCGTTGGCGTTTCCACGAGGTGTGACCCGTTGGCAAACGTCAATTTTTGTACGCTCAATCCCATTTCGTTCACGCCATCGGACACGTCAATTTCATGGTCGTGGGCGCCCCCGCCACCAATCATAGCGTAGCGGTTGGTGTGAACGGCGTTGTCGTAGAGTCCCAGCCACTGGTAGTCGCGGGGAACGAATAGTGGTTGGACGTAGAGGGCGTGCCAGTCCATGGTGCGAGCTAGGATGTGGCTCCCATCTTTCGCAATCTGTAATATGCTGGTACACACAGGTGTCAGCCTCCTTAAAATTGTCTTTGCGGTTGGTTGGCTGGGTTCCGTCTGCGGCAGCTCGAGCGCTACCGCCTGTGGGGCCCGGGTGAAGCCAAAGAGCGGTCTTCACCCTCGCCTTTGAGCCGCCAAGCCCAGCGTCTCAAAGGTCGGCCCGTGCCCTAAGCCGGAAAATGCCCCGACTAAGGCCACCGACACAGGACTACGCGCTCGGCTGCCTCCGACTCCACCCAGCCAACCAAACTGAGCTTAATTTTACCGCGTGCTGATACCAGCTTAGGTACCGCACGTGTACGCTCTTGGTTGTTACTAGTTTTACAATATTCACCTTGAAACGGCCGAGGTCAGCGTCTCAGGGATCGGTCCGTTTCGTAAGCCGGGAAAACACTCCGACTAACGAAACCGACACAGGACTGCGCATCAAGCTGCCTCCGGCTCCAACCGTGAAGTCAACCTAACATTAATTTTGGTGCGTGCTGATACCAGCTTTGGTACCGCACGTATATGATTAGTTGTTACTGGTTTTACAATATTCACCTTTGAAACGGCTGAGATTAAAGTCTCAAAGGTCGGCCCGTGCCCTAAGCCGGAAAATGCCCCGACTAAGGCCACCGACACAGGACTACCGCGCTCGGCTGCCTCCGACTCCACCCAGCCAACCAAACTGAGCTTAATTTTACCGCGTGCTGATACCGGTTTGGGTACAGCACGTGTACGCTCTTGGGTGTTACTGGTTTTATGCTGCTAGCATCAACTGGATATTGTTTCCTGACTTAATGCAGTGCGCTATCAACTTCTCTGTATACACCATGCACACACTCACCAGCTATAGCGTCACCAATATATCTTAACGTGACAAACAACATCACGGCAGAAACAATCGTCACCGCTCAAAGCTGACCGTTTTTGGCTTGGCCGTTGTCAGCGACCAGAGGCAGCCTTGCGGACGTCGCTGTGTCGATTTCCTTAGTCGGACGGTTCACCCGGCTTAGGAAATGGGAAGACTTTTGAGACTTGCGGTCTTTGCAAGCCTTAAAAGCGAGCCAGAAGACCGCTTCTCAGGCTGGAGGCGGTCCCCATAGCGACGGGAGCAAGAGCTGCCGCCGGGAGCGAAAACCACGGACCAAGACAAAAAACGGCCACCGCACTGAGCGATGACCGATAGCTTTATGCAGTTATTCCATTTTAAGCGAAATTAATCCCGCCATCAACAATAATGGCTTGCCCAGTAATGTAATCGGACTTCTTGTCAGCTAAGAAGGAAACCAAGTTGGCAACGTCCGCTGGCTGTTCACCACGGCCTAAGGCAATGCTGTCAATGTTCTTCTGCAAGGTTTCCCCTTCAGGCACGTTGTAAATCTTTGCCATCCGCTGGTCGATTTCATCCCACATTGGCGTCAGTACGATGCCTGGGCAGTAAGCGTTGACCGTAATTTTATCCTTGGCCAATTCCTTGGCAGCGGCTTGGGTCAGACCACGGACGGCAAATTTCGTTGCGGAGTATGCCCCCAACATTTCAAAGCCTTCGTGGCCGGCGATGGAAGACGCACTGATAATCTTGCCGCCAGTTCCTTGTGCTTTGAACTGTGTTGCGGCGGCTTGAATCCCAAAGAAGGCACCTTTAATGTTCACGTCTAAAATTTGGTCCAAGTCCTCTTCGGAGGTTTCAATGACGGGGTCGATCTTAGCAATCCCAGCGTTGTTGACCATGACATCCAAGTGGCCCATGTCAGCAACCACATTTTTAACCAAGTCAAACATCGCTTGCTTCTTAGAAACGTCGACGAAGTAGCCCTTGGACCCATTGCCCACTTCAGCGGCAACAGCTTCAGCATGTTCCTTGTTCAGGTCAGCCACAGCAACCTGCAACCCATCTGAAACCAATTGCTTAACGATACCTTCACCAATTCCTTGGCCACCACCGGTAACAATCGCAACTCTTGTCATATTCAAAACACTCCTTCTACTTGATTTGTCCGTGGAACACGCCGACAGCTGTCTCAAACGGAGTCAGTGGTTATCACCATCAGCTTTCCCGACCTCTTCATTAAAGCATACAAATGAAAGCGCTTCAATCAATTACCTCGAAGAAGCCGTAGTCCCCTAAACTAAACTGGAGCTACGACGTTTAAAAATGAGCGATACCACCAGTCAGCCGCTGGCAAGTCTAAAAGTAAATGACTGATCGACTAACCAACTAACTGAAATCCAAAGAGATACTTGCAATTTTTCTACAGTCATTCTTGTTCTAACTTTACACATCGTAAGGTCGCTAATCACCTAAAACTTCAGCCAGACAAAAATCAAAAGAGAGCTAAAATTCGTGTACATTATATTTAAACATCCAAAGAAGCAAATGACTAACAGTCCTAGCAAAACTAAAACAGCAACGCTGGTCAGAGGCAGCTAGACCACGCAGTCCTGTGTCGGTCTCGTTGGTCGAGGTTCTTTCTCAGCCGTTCCTCACTCTGCAGAGGCCCACGAGTCTCAGAGCCATTGGAACCTAACCATCCCTCAACTTCAGAGACAGGATGAAGCAAAGGACCACGCCAAGCAACCGAATGTTGCCAACCCAGAACCGGAGGTAGACTGACACGGAGCCCCTGTGTCGGTGGCTTTAGCTGAGCGGTTGTCTCAGCTTAGGGCTCGGGACGACCTTTGAGACTTGTGTTCTTCAAGGCTCAAAGGCGAGGCCGAAGACCGCTTCCCAGGCTTCGGCCGTTCCCCACAGGTGCGGAGCTGTCAGTCTACCGCAGGTGGCGGGTCAAGCCACATTTTGTTACTTGGCAGCTGCGTCCTTGAGGAAGGATTGGAAGCGGCGATCTACCTCCCGCAGCCGTGCCTCCGTCGTCAGCGTTTCCGGCACGCCCGCGGTAATTTTCAAGTAAGCAAACATGACCTGACTCGGATCCAACCCAGCCTGTGTGGCCAATTGGGTGGCAAACGGGTAACGTTGGTCAGTTAACATTTTCGCAAATGGACTCTGGTACGCTTGATGATGCTTAGCCATTGAACTCCCCTCCCTTATTGGGTAATACAAGTGTTTATAACCTTACCCCTTTAAGATTTTAAAGCAACTAAAGAGTTTCTTAAACTTTGTTAAATCCGACTTAAAACGGCCCCAAAGCCAGCCATTATGGTAAAATTGAGTATGGATTACACCCTGCTTGCACGGCGGGAGATTGGATACATAGAGAGGACTCAGACTACTTATGCAAGAACGGATTAGAAAGCTCCACCACAACCGAATCTTTGCACTCGTATTCTGGTTAATCGTGGTTTTTGCGGCCATTGTCACCTTGCCGAATGTCAATACCATTATTCAGTATGATGGTCAACCACAATTGGCGAATACGAGTCAACCCGTAAAGGCGACCCAGATTCAAAACACTTGGGGACGCAACTTAAACGGGACGTACACCGTCAACGCGGTTTTCAACAACCCGAACGGCGCGCTGACCAATAAGCAACTGGCAGCGGTCAACAAGACCGTCTCCAATTTGCAAAAACGGTCAAGTTATTATGGAATCCAAAAGATTACCACAATGACCAACACGCCGACGAGTCAACCGCAACTGCTCTCCAAGGATAAGTCGACCGAGATTGTCCAACTCGCGGTCAGCCACAACCAGGGAACGGTTCGTCAAATCACCAGTCAACTGACCAGTCAAATTTCCACGCTCGGCCTACAAACTTACGTGACCAGTCCAGAAATTGTCAGTGACGCCGCGAACGAGCACATTTCGTCCTTCACGTTAATCGTGATCTTAATGACGTTACTGATTGCCTTAGTCGCCATGGGGATTTTATTCGCGTCAATCATTGCCCCAATTATTACGTTCCTAGCCATTTTAATCAGTTATATTTCTACGCTTAGTTTGGCGACTAACCTGGCTTATCACTGGAACTTTGCTTACTCCGAGTACACCCCTATTTTTCTGTTGCTGGGGATTAGCCTCTTCACGCTGTTGACCAGCTTCTGGTTCTTCCGGGAACTGCGCAACCACGTGGACGACGGCATGGAAAGTCAGGAAGCAACCTCGCAGGTCATTCAGGACTTGGGCTACCGGATCCTCATCAGTACGCTCAGTTTAACCTTGGCCTTTGGGAGCTTAATGCTCTTTGACTTCTCCACCATTCGGGCTTACGGCCTCCTCGGCATTGGCTTTGCCATCACCGGGATCGCCAGTGTTACTCTCATCCCCGTCTTCTCCGGGATGCTCGGTACCAGCCTCTTCTGGCCGAAGAAAACCCGGCCAAAACTCAAGGATCACAAGTTGTGGCACAGCCTGGCCCGTTTTGGTCTCTGGCAGCCATGGATTGCCATTCTGGTCGTCCTCTACTTAGTTGGTCCGTTCGCGTACAGCTACCGCAACCAACTGAACTATGATAATTCAACGGATATTCCAAATAACCAAGCCGTGCAGGGTGCTCGGGTCTTAAGTGCCCATTTTGGACAAGGAAAAGCAACGCCATTGACCCTTTACATCCAAACGAACAAACGTCTTGATAACCAAAACCAACTCTTCCAGTTGGATAATTTAACCAAGAAATTACGTGCCCAACCTGGTGTCGCCGCTGTGACGTCCGTCACCCAACCCGGTGGCCAACCCATCACTGAGTACTACGCTTCCAGTCAACTCAGCTCGTTAACCAACGAATTGACCGGGGTCGTCGGCCAGTTGGGAACCGTCCGCAACGACTTGAAGTCCGACAGCGTGAACCTCAAGCAGAAGACCTTGAAGGCTGAGATCAAACGTCTCCAACAACTGTCAACGCAAACCACTAGTCTGGTCAGCGACAGCACGTCCCTGCAGAGTTCCTTACAAGCTGCTCAAACCAAGTCGAGCGCGGCCAGCACCAGCAGTACGTCCAAGAAGGTTACCCGCTACATTAACCAATTGAACGCCGTGAACTCACAACTGAACTCGGCCATCAGTACCTTGAGCACCCTGTCCAGTGACGTTAGCACCACCAACACGGACGCAACCACTGCCCACACTAATTTGAACAACTACGCCGAAACCATCAAGGCCGTCAATACCAGCCTGAATGATTCCCGTAAGCAAGTCATCAGCACGCAGAAGTCCTTAAACAAGATGTACCTGTACCTGAGTGGCCTGCAAAGTTCCGAAGCAGCCAAGGCTTTGTACCTGTCACCAACGCAAATCACCAGTGGCAATTTCCAACAATCCTTGACGAACTTCACGGATGAAAAGGTCAAGTCCACGTACCTGACCATCACCTTGAAGAAAGCGCCAAACGCCAATGATACGGCAAAGACGTTGACCCAATTGAAGCAAGTCGCCGCCGCTCAACTACGCGGGACCGTCCTGGAAGGCTCTACCTTAACCTTCTCCGGTCAACCCGCAACGACGGCCACGATTCAAAACCAGTTCCAACACGACTTACCACGCATCTTACTGATGGTCTTCGGGATTACGTTATTGCTCCTGATCATCTTCAGTCGGTCCGTCCTGCAAGCCACCTACTGGTTCTTGACGTTCTTAGCCTCAACAGCTGCCAGTTACCAGCTGACCCACTTGTTCATGAAGTGGTTGACCGGTAACGGCGACTTCAACTGGCAAGTGCCACTGTTGGCCTTTGTCCCAGTCACCGTCTTGGCCGTCGTCGAATTGACCCAGTTAGCCTTGAGCTACCGGTTAAACGACGCCCCACTGCTTGACTGGTTATTGCCAGGAATCAATGAGGTTGGCCAAACCATGCGCCACTCACTGTTCATCATCATTGCCGGCGTCTTAGGCCTGCTGGTCGCTGAATCACAAACGTTGACCGCAGTTACCTTAATTACCATCATGACGGCAATCATTTTCAACCTGACGCTGCCAATCATGGCGGCCTCCTTCGGGAAGTTATCCGTGATCATTCCAGCACAGAAGCCGCATCAATTCCACGCACCCCACCGCAGAAAGCGGCAACGGCGTGCGGACCGGCCAATGAAGTCAGCGAAGTCTAGCAAGGCCGATGCCAAGCCGACTGAGACTGATGAGTCAACCAAGTCTAAACAAGATTAATTATGAGCTGAGAGCCACCGACTATGAAATTGGTCGGTGGCTTTTTTTGTTCCAAAATTGAATAGACTACCAACCGGACGTTATTAGAAAACGCATCGTCCATATGTCTGTGAGATGCTGTAATGTCGCTTCAAATCCCCACCTCCCGGCTGTTCATCTCCTGTAGATATGACGCTATAATCATCACTTCAACCCAAAAGTAGTCCGCTCAACGACCGGGATACGATCAGTTGAACGGACTACTTTTTTAATATAAATACTGCGATGATCTATAAAACCAAGCCCGCTTAGGCTTCCGCCGAACGCCGGAACAAGCGGAACCCGGTAATCGCCGTGGCCACGAGGCAGATCGCCAGCGAAACCATGAACGCTACCCGCATCCCGTCGATAAAGATTTCTGGATGGGCCGGTAAGTACGCGGTCACGTGATGGCCGGCGTAGTGCCCCATCGCTGAGAACAGGACGGTCGTCGCAATCGAAATGCCGATGATCATCCCCAGTTCCCGCGCCAAGGCATTGATGCCGCCCGCCACGCCTAAATTTTGGACCGGGACGGAACTCATGACAATCGAGTTGTTGGGCGACATGAAGATCCCGTTGCCCAGGCCAACCAGGCCGATGAAGAACATGAAGATCCACAGCGGCGTCTGTAGGTTCGCGAGCATGTAACCAATCTGACTGGTGGAGATCAGGATCAAGCCGATAAACGTCAACAGTTCCGGGCCAATCTTATCCGAAACGGCCCCAGCAATCGGCGCCACAATCACCTGCACCACGGGGAACGTCATCAGCGCATATCCCGCGTAATTGGCGGCCAACCCCCGGGCGTTTTCCAAGTAGAATGGCGCAATCACGTTGAAGAAGAAGTTGGCAACGAAGATCAGAAAGGCACAGAGAATGCTGATACTGAACCGTTTATTTTTAAATAATTGCAAGGCCAGAATAGGATCAGCGATTCGTAACTCCAGGCGCACGAACACTGCGATGGCCACGACGGCGACCACGAACAGCCCGAGAATCAGTGGCTGGGTGAAGCCAATTTCTTGGCCCACGAAGACCGCAGCGAAGAGGCTGACCATGATTAAAGCAAAGAGACTGGCCCCCGCCTTGTCAATCGGTGCGTGGGTCACGGTGATGTCCTTGGGCAGAATCCATTGACCGATAAACCAAGCGACGACGCCCACTGGCACGTTGATCCAGAAGATATACCCCCAGTGGAGGTGCGCCAGAATCAGGCCACCGACACCGGGACCGGCGATGCTCCCCAAAGCCACGAACGAGCCAATCATCCCTAGGGCCCGGCCCCGCTCACTAAACGGAAAGACCTCGGTGATGATGCCGTTGTTGGTGGCCATGGTCATCGCCGCCCCAATCGCCTGAATGGCCCGGGCAACCAGTAGAAATGGCAGCCCGGCACTGAACCCACAGAGTAAGGACCCCAGAATGAACAGCACGGAACCCATTTTAAAAATCCGAATCTTCCCGCGCGTGTCGCCGAGTTTGCCAAAGACCAGCAGGAGCGCACAGATGGCGATTAAGTAGATGGAGACCACCCACTCCGCTTGGTTCATGGGAATGTGGAGGTCCTTGCTCATGACGGGCAAGGCAATGTTGACGATGCTACCGTCCAGCGTCGACATGAAGGTAAAGAGACACACCGCGACGAGGATCCACCAGCGGTGTTGTTGAATCTGCGGATCGGCCGCAAAAGTTTTCGGTTGCACGTTACTCACGCTTTCTTTTCTAAATTGGCGATGCGTTCGACGATCCAATCGTCTTGCGCCTGCGCCCGTACTTGTTGGAGCTGGTTAACCTGTAAGGAATCGGCCACATCACTGGGTACCATCCGCGGATGATCCGTCAGGTAGTCGCGGACCGCTTGCAGGTTCTGTAATTGAAAGTGGCTGAAGGCCCGGAAGTCTTGAAGCACCGTCCGCTGATCGGCCACGGATAATAAATGCAAAAACTCACATTTGATTTGAAAGGTCAGTTGTGCCTGCTTGTTGATGGTCACCGGCACTAGGACTAGTTCCTTGAAATGGGCATGTCCCTGGGGCGTGAGGGTGGCCACTTTCTTGGGTCGTTGCGTGTCAGTCGTCGTGAGGATAATGTCCCCCGCTTGGCTCAGTCGCTCTAGCAGTGGGTACAGGACGCCGTAGCTGACGGTCTGTTCCTGCCCGACCACGGCCTTAAGCGCCTTGCGCAGCTGATACCCGGCCATCTCGTGATCCATGAGTTGCCCTAACACAAATAATTCGTACATCGTGACCCCTCCTCGCTGTTGATTATAGTATATCTGGACGATACATGCAATGGCCGGGCGGAAATAGCGTGAACTTGGGATACACCAACGATTAACCGTTTCGCTATGCCTGACTGGGAAGTCGGAACACATGGTCCGCAGCAGTATCATAGGGCCGGCTTACCCGTCTCCCACTAGCCCAGGACACACGAAAAGGCCCAAGACAGTTGTCCTGAGCCCGTCACAAACCGGTCTTAAACCTAGACTATTCCGGTTCCGCCTGGGTCACGCGTTGTGCTTCATCGTTTGGTAACAATTTGTAATGAATGGGACCGTCGTCTGGCATCAGCGCCATTAAGGTCTGATCCGCGTCGAATGCGCCTAAATTAATGGCCAACTGGCCGTCAATCTGCGCCATCCCCTTGAGACCGTGTAACACAAAGTGGTGAATCGACTTCATCCGGTCTTGACGCTTGTCGGATTGACGAGCTGCCCCGGCTAAGGTAAAGCCTTCATCCAAGAAATACTTAATCATCGACACTCGCACGAAGGTCTTAAACGTGTAGACCCGCGCCTGCTGGCCATCTGCGCGCTCCTGTGAGGCGATGAGGCCCTTCTTCTCCCAGTAACGTAGCTGACGGGCTGAGACGTCCGTCATGGCTGCCAACTCCCCAATCCGAAAGACCAGCCGCTGGACATCAAAGAAGTTCCGCGCTTCATTTGTAAACTGTGCCATTTTACTCTCCTCCTCTGAACATTCCTGTTAACTAAGTTACCAATTATGTTAGATAATAGCAAATTCCGTACCCCAATTACAACTTTCTGGTTAAAAGTAATGTTTTGTTTAAGACATTTAACAGCCCTGCAACTGGCTTGTTACACATTTGTCATATTACACTGGTATTCTTGTAACTGTAAAATTCATGAGGGGTGTTTATTAGAATGAAGAAATTTATTAAAACAATCGCAGCAAGCGCACTAGTTTTCGTCGGGTTCTTTGCTTTTAACGCCAGTAACACAACAACCGCTTCGGCCGCTACGTCCAGTGACTTCACGTCCATCTACAAGGTTGCTAAGGCCCACTTGGGTGCCAGCTACGTGTACGGTGCGACTGGTCCTACGGCATTTGATTGCTCAGGCTTTACCGGTTACATCTACAAGAAGGGTGCTAGCGTAACATTGCCACGGACTGCACAAGCCCAATACAATGCTTACAAGCACGTCAGCTACAGCAACATCAAGAAGGGTGACTTGGTCTTCTTCGGTAGCAGTAGCTACTCTATCTCCCACGTGGTGATGTACATTGGTAAGGGTAAGATGATCGATGCCCAAAACCGCGGCGTTGTTCGCGAAGCCGTTCATGCCCCATGGTGGCACGCTGTTGGTTACGCACGTGTAACCACTGATGACAGTAGCTCTACTACTAGCGCCACCGACGCTGATTAATTTCTGAAATAGACGTTCAGTTTGCACCTCATGAATTCATCTGAACGATTAAAAATTCGACACGCTACGCACTGGTGAATGGCCGGTGGTAGCGTGTTTTTTTGATGTATAACTCCAGTAACGCCCCCCACCGCTTGCTCTGCCCCCTCTTGAACAAGCATAATGATTACGAGATGATATCAGCCATTCGGGGTGAATCGTCTTGATTTACTCCCGGTTCATGCTCTCATCCATTTGGGATGAAACATGGGTCTTTTCTTCATTAGTGACCTGCATTGGAACGAGTAAAAGTTCTTTTACCATGAAGGATACAAGCCACAACGTTTCCTTAGTGGACATCCCAGCCAGCGCAACTATCATCATTTACATCCATATCCATGATGGCGCCTCCTTGTATTAATATGTAGCAGGATTCCCTAACTGAATCAAATCTGTAATTTTATATTCATGCTCAAGACAATGTTTGGGGGTGCTCACAAGTTAGAAGGATCAGTTTATCCCTTGGCGAAACAAAGTGCCAATAAAACGACGACCACTAATCCCTCAATGATAGTTTATCATTAAATGATCAGTGGTCGTCGTTTTCATCTTTCAGGGTGTGTAGCAGCATATGCAAGTCTGTCCCAGACCTTTCTCTATTTGAATGAGACTTACTTTTTAAACTTCAAGGATTTACTTTCTAGCTTTTTGAAATCTAAACACATCTGCTTAAAGAATGGAAGATGTTTCACTGTCGTGTTCACATAGACCTTATTTGCCATAGTCGTAATTTTATCAAAATGGGAACGAATGTAATTAACCTCGTTCATTAACAATTGAAATTTAGGTAGGTTATTTTCCTTCTCAAATTCAAAGTCAACTGGTGTCCAATTATCAGCATTAACCGGAATCATATCATTGATGAGTAGAAAGCTGAGTGGAGAATCATCCCTCTTAGGATTATCCCAAATCTCAATTGCAATACGCTTGTTAATCTTCTTACCTTTCCTAGCCGTTTCCAACGGAGCAAAATATGTAAAAGCGCCAATACTAAAGACGATTCCCACATAAGGACGATGACTCTTGTTCCAGCGAACTCTATCATCAAACTTCCTTAGGTAGGTAATATAGTCACTGTTGATGTAAACTAATTCCACTTGCTCTCCCCCAAAATTTAGCAATAAAAAAAGGGCTGATGGCCAGCCCCTATCACACTAAAGTTCTCACTTACGGTAGAGAATCACCAATCTTAAAATTCACACTTACGGTAGTGAATCACCAATCTTAAAATTCTCACTCACGGTAGAGAATCACCAATCTTAAACACAATTAACGAGGAAGTATCTCTCTTCCTGTACACAATATACACGAATTTTAGCGAATTGTAAACCATTTAGCGTAACTGGAATCCACATACGCCAACATTGCTACGAGTATCAACGAGCTGTCGACGTGAGTAGAAATATTTAAGAATCCAACGGTCATCGCAGCAATCCTAAACAGACTGGTTCATCATTCCCATATCATTAAGATAACCAGTGAGCCGTACCGCTTAACACCGACAATTTGGCCGCCAAAAAAGGACATTTTTAAACCGCCTTTTTCCTACATTTTTGACCGCTATTGAGAGTCATGAGCTGATCAGCCATTCGGGGTGAATCATCTTGATTTACTTCCGGCTCATGCTCTCATCCATTTGGGATGAAGCATGGGCCTTTTCTACATTTAAACGATTCTCCAGCTCTACTCTCAACATTGGATATTGCATTTGAACGTCGAGTATTATATTCTGAAGGTTGTAAGCACCTCAAACTAACTCGACCGCGTTGGTAAGACAGCTATGTGGTTTTATTTTTCTAAACCGAAAGAAGGCTTCAAAATTGAATTCTGCCATAGGAGCTGTGATTGCTGTAATTATTTCCTCTGTAATCATCTCTCCATTACTCAATAGTACCCAAATCAACGCAAAATTCCATAATACTTTTGACTGGCGTAATGAATTATACCATTTTACAATTTCTCCGAGTCTAACTCAGAGTGATGTGCAAAAATTCCAGTCGCTCGTTTCACCCTTATCGGAATCAACAGAAGACCGACTTATCAATCTTCTTTGCCAACATCTCTTAGAAAAAGTGTCTGTAACGGACTACTTCATATACAAGGACGATGTACAAGACGTAGGCCGTCTTTTACTTAAATTGAATTGGTTAAAACACGGGACTGTCAGCGGACTTCGTTCACCGATGAAACTCCACTTGTACCCAAACTATATTCGAAATAAATATTTAGAGAACCTCATCTTCAACCTCATTGAAGATAAAATCAATCACATTGATGCTTCAATCATTAATAATGATGACGATTTTGTTGAGTCCACTGACAATTACAAAATTGGAATTAATGCTTTCTCCAATTTATGGTTCAAAAATTCCGTTGCATGGATTATCCTTGAATTTTTCATTTCACTTATTTTAGTGTCATCTCAATTAATTTCAGTAAATATTACGGCGAATACCCTCACAAGGATTGCCTTATTTATCGTTCCTGCCGTAGGAACTTTCATTGTCAGTTATCTGACTTATTCCTCTGACCAAAAAAAAGCTAAATCTGAAGTTGCAACAGTAATTAAAACACTCAACTGATAATCCAGTTGAGTGTTTTAATTTAATTCTTATTTATTCCCCAGAATACCGCACCGTCTGATGCTGAATACCAGCTTCCTCAAACGGGTCACCTACTGGTTCAAATCCTAATTCCTTATAGAAATCCATGGCCGTTAACTGGGCGTCCAGTTCCACGTGCGCGACGTCTGAGCGCTTGGCATCGTGGATGATCTGCTTGATCAATTCTGCCGCGTAGCCGTGCTTGCGTTGATCTTCTGCCGTGGCCACCCGCTGAATCTTCACCCGGTTACCAGCCAGCATGTCAATCCGGGCCGTCGTGACGGGTTCGTCATCAATGTAACCGACGTAGTGCATCTTGTCTTCGTCAGTTCCGTCCAGCTCATCCTTGGGATCAATCCCCTGTTCTTCAATGAACACGTCCTTACGCAGTTGCAAGGCGTCTTGGTATACGGGGTTCAATTTGCCCCAAGCCATTCTAATTTCCATTAACCTATCCATCCTCGCTTAATCTTTTTGGTTGTAGCTTAACACCTGAATATCGTCCGGCGTCAACAGGAGCTTTGTGACACTCCCATTGGCTGGCCGTTCGCTCAGGTCGTACTTGCCTTGGCCGTAACGTTCCATCAGGCTCAGCAGCGTGTTGCCGTGGCTGACCATCAAGACGTTATCGCCGTCTTTTAAATCGGTATTGTGGCGGATCAGGTCAAACGCTTGGTCCACCCGCGCCCAGTACTCTTGGTTATTTTCGGCTTGGCGGAATGGGTCGGCTTCCTTTAAGAAGTCCTTGGCCTTGCCAATCGAGTATTTTTCTTCAATCGCCTTAAACGACGGCACGCCATGCGGTGCACCTGCCACGTACCAGGCTTGCGCCATGTCCGTGCCTTCGTAGTAGCCGTAGAACTCTTCCCGGAAGAAAGCAGCGGTCGTCAATTGCGCAGCCGGTGCCGAGTGGTTAGCGGCCAAAATTGTCTTCGCCGTCTGTTCGGCCCGCGTCGTGTCACTGCAGTAAGCCGCACCAAACTGCACGTCCTGTAGCCGTTGGCCAGCGCCCTCAGCATCAGCGATCCCCGCCTCAGTCAGCGGCGAGTTGCTCCAGCCTTGCAGTTTATTATAGATGTTAAAATACGTTTGCCCATGACGGACCACGTACAGCGTGAGTTGTTTCGTCATATCTAAGTCACACCTTTCATCTGAATATACCTCTAGTGTACCAAAGAAAGCACGGTAGCGGTTACAATTTCGTAGTCTGACTTAAAGTTTTCCTAAACTTGCCGGCAAAACGGTTACGTCGGGGTGAAGTTTGATAGGATTAGGAAAATGTGACTACTAGGATAGGGTAGTTGGGATTGGTGCACTGGCGCTGTGTGACCTGATGGCTGAGAAACCGTGTGAATTCTAGGTTTGCAACTTAACGACTGTACCTGATCAGTATGTGTACAAGTGAGCATCACATATAATGGAAGAAACATAAACAAATTTGTTGCAAGTCACACTGCACCGCATCTTTTTGCACAGGTTTTCTACAACAATAGAACAGCAAAACAACATCCCCACCACCTCAACTACCAGTAACTAGCGGGCAGTCTGCCAGGTGAGCCGGAGGTGACCAGACAGAACCCCGTGTCGGTGGTTTTAGTCGAGTGATTTTCTCGACTTAGACCACGGCCGAGCTTGAAGCCTTACTCTTTTGGTAAGGCTTCAAGTCGCCCTGAAGACCGCTTCCCAGGCTTCAGGTCTGCCCCACAGGAGTGGCGTCTGGTCACCGGAGGCTCACCTGATCACCCTAACCAACACCCCATCGGCTCATGAACCAGACAACGTTGCCGCGCGCTACTCGGTGTTCCGGAGCGGCCAGCCGCCCATCCTGTGTCAGTGGCCTTTGACGAGTGGTGTTCTCGTCTTAGGTCACGGCCGAGTTTGACCCCTTACGCTCTTGGTAAGGGGTCAAACCGCCCTGAAGACCGCCCTGTGGCTTCAGGTCTGCCCCACAGGATGGGCGGCTGGCCACCGAGTAGCGCACAACCCAAAGTTATATGGTAGAATGAGACTACTTTATCCGTACATGAAGGAGCGAACGAACCGTGGAACGTTTCAAAAAAATATGGGCCAGAACCGGCACGCGCATGGGCTTTACCACCCTGCTAGTCGTCCTGTTCTGGCTAAAGACTTTACTCGCCTATTTCGTCGACTTCAAGTTGGGACTCAGTGATCCGTTTCAATTTCTGATTCTCCTCTTGAACCCGCTGGCCACAACGATTCTCCTGTTCGGCCTGGCGTTATATTTCAAACGAGCGCGCTTCTTCTACCCGTTTATCTTTCTCATCGACATTCTCAACAGCCTGTTGCTCTACATAAACGTCATCTACTTCCGTGAGTTCACGGACTTCATGACCGTTAGCACCATGCTGGGTTACTCCAAGGTCGACCAGGGACTCTCCGGGAGCTCACTGGCACTGACCTCGCCGCACGACATTTTCTTCTGGCTCGATCTAGTCGTCGTGCTGGCCCTACTGGCGACGCGGCGCATCTACATCGATCCGCGCCCGTTAAATAAGCGCGTCGGCTTTGCCGTAACGTCTAGCGCCCTCCTGTTGTTCACGGTCAACCTGACCATGGGCGAAATGGATCGGCCCCAGCTGTTAACGCGGACGTTTGACCGGACTTACCTGGTGAAGTACATGGGGCTCGACGCCTTCACCGTTTACGATGGCATCAAGTCGCAACACACCAGTGAACTGCGGTCGCACGCCAAAAAGTCTGAGCTCAGCGGTATTTTGAAATACGTGCATAAGAACTATGCCGCGCCAAATAAGCAGACTTACGGCATCGCCAAGGGCAAGAACGTGATTGTCATTCACCTGGAAAGTTTCCAGCAGTTCCTGATCAACAAGAAGATTAACGGTCAGGAGGTCACGCCATTCTTGAACAAGCTGTACAAGAGCAAGTCGACCTACAGCTTCGACAATTTCTTCCATGAAGTCGGCCAAGGAAAGACTTCCGACGCCGAAACCATGCTGGAAACCGGGACTTACGGCCTGCCACAGGGCTCGCTGTTTACCCAACTGGGGAACGACAACACCTTCCAGGCGGCACCGGCCATCTTCGACCAGGCCGGCTACAGCACCGCGGTCTTCCACGGGAACGTCGCCAGCTTCTGGAACCGGAGTAGCACCTACAAGAACCTGGGTTACCAGTACTTCTTCGACGCCAGTTACTACGATACGTCCGGTGACAAATCACTGGGATACGGACTCAAGGACAAACTATTGTTCCACGATTCCATCAAGTACCTGCAGCACCTGCAGCAGCCATTTTATGTGAAATACCTGACCGTAACCAATCACTTCCCGTTCACCTTGGACAGTGAGGATTCTAGCTTCAAGACGCCAAACACCGGGGATAAGACGGTCGATAACTACTTTAAGACCGCCCACTACCTCGACCAGTCCGTGAAGGAATTCTACGCCTACCTGAAGAAATCCGGCTTGGCGAAGAACTCGCTGATCATGATATATGGGGACCACTACGGTATTTCCAACTCCTCTAACAAGAGTTTGGCCAAGTTGCTCGGAGTCAATCCAGATGACTGGAACGATTACGACAACGCGCAACTCCAGCGGGTTCCGCTGATGTTTAACATGCCTGGCTACACCAAGGGGAAGGTCGACCACACCTATGGCGGTGAAATCGACGTGTTGCCAACCCTGATGCACCTGATGGGCATGAATACCAAGAAGTACATTCAGTTCGGGACCGACCTCTTCTCCAAGGAACACAATCCGGTCGTGGCTTTCCGGAACAGAGATTGGGTCAGTCCGGATTACACCTCGATTGACGGGACCATTTACAGCAATAAGACCAAGCAGGTCATTCAGCCGGATAAGAAATTGAAGGCGAAGATTGCGGCCATGCAAAAGCACGTCAACCAAGGGTTAAACTACTCCGACTCGTTGAACCAAAAGAACCTCCTGCGTTTCTTCCATCCGAAGGGCTTCAAGACCGTGGATCCGTCCGATTACAACTACTCTGACGGGCTCCAGAAGGAAGAGAAGATTGAGCAGAAGTTGGGGTTGAAGTCGACTAGCCTGTTCTCCCGGAATGGGGATAAGTCGACGCAACCGTTCTATAAGACGGATGCGCCCGAGTTAGGCCACAAGACCACCAACTCCAACCGAATCAAAATCACCAACCAAGATGACACTAGCGGGAAGTAGCTTCCCGCTCCACCTCCGAAATTTCTAGGAACTCCGCCTGTGGGGCGACCCTTTGAAGCCTGAGAACCGGTCTTCAAAGGCGACTTGAAACCTCACAAAAACCGTGAGTTTCCAAGATCGACCCGTGGTCTAAGATCGGAAAACCACCGATCTAAGGCCACCGACACAGGTCTGCGTTCCTAGAATTTCTCCGGCTCCGCGATGAAGCTACTTCCTCGCAGAGTCGTCGTTGCTGGGTGACTTACCTGGTTAGCGTGTGAATAATGATTTCTCTGAGCCGTCTACCCCTCACTACGATTGGGTAGACGGCTTTTTAGTTATCCGAATATTTTTCATCTTGTAAGGCCGGCAATTCACCGGCCAACACCACCGACACAGGGTTCCGTACCTAACCGTCTCCGGCTGAGATTGACCGTTCACTTCCAGCTTGCGTCACTGGTTACTGATGATTCAGTTGGCGTTCACAATCAAAAATGTCTCTCCGTTGTTGGGTGACTTACCTGATTAATACGCTACCAAAGATTTTTCATGAGTCGTCTATCCCATCACTGTGATTGGGATAGACGGCTTTTTGATTACTCATACAACTACAACCTAAATTTGGGGAACGGTAAGCTGGCAAGATTCGGCCAAATAAAGAAGCTGTCCGTTCAATCTACACGATTGCGCGAACAGCTTCTTTGATTTATATTGAATTTCTACTATTGTTAAGGTAGTTGTGGCGGCTAATTAGTTAAACATTAACTAAAGGTTGAAGATTAGAGAGCTATGGATAGGACGCCGGCGCCCCGTGAAGTGGTCTGTCGACGATCACCTCAATGTCCTGTTGAAGACCCAACCAAAACCGGAGGAGGGCAGAGATGGTGGTAGCTGTGTCGGAGGACCGCCCCTCAGGCCGCAGGCGGTCCCCATAGCAGCCGAAATCTCTGGCAGCCGCAGGTGGCAATTTCCATAAGTCTCTATTACATGATCCGCCGTGCCTATTTAGAACTCAGCGATGTGCTGCGCACTGGGCCGTGGAGGTTGGGGAAGAATTGCGTCATAATCGACCTTACCGCCACCGGTGCCTCGCCATAGCCCGTCGCAATCAGCGGTTGCTTACCGGGATACATCACGCCGTCGCCAATCGCGTAGATGCCGGCCACGTTGGTTGCCATGGTCGAGTCCACCGCAATCAATCGATGGTCTTCTGCCAGGTCGACGTCCCACGCCGCCAGAGCTCGATGATCCGCGGTGAAACCGTAGCTGACCACCAAATCATCAATATCTTCATGGACGATGGTGCCTTGCTCACCCACCTGCTTGAGTGTCACATCTAATCCAGTCGCTGTCTCCGCCAGCTCCCGAATCAAGTATGGCGTTTGGACCTTGACGCTGGACTGTTCCAGCAAATCAACCATGTGGGCCAACCCGCGGAACTGGTCGCGGCGGTGCAGTAGCGTGACGGATTTCGCCACCTGCTCGAGCATCAACGCCTGGTCAATCGCCGCGTCACCACCGCCAGCCACCATAACATTTTTGTCACGGAAGCGTTCCAAATCACGGACACTGTAAAATAAGTGCTTACCGGTCAACTCGTCCGCGTTGGCCACGTTCAGCTTACGCGGTGAAAAGGCCCCGTTACCGACCGCCACGATGATTGTCTTGGTCTGCGACGTGCCCTGCGGCGTGGTGACGGTAAATCCGTCCGCGTTGGCCGTCACGTTGGTCACCGCCTGCCCCGTCCTGATGGTCAACGGGAACTGGTCCAACTGCTTCTGCTGGTTGGCGATGAGGTCACGCCCCGTCACAGCGGGAAAGCCTGCAACGTCTAAAATGGTTTTCTCCGGATACAACGCGTTGACCTGGCCACCTAACTCGGCGAGGCTCTCAACCACCTGCGTTTTGGCCTTGTTCATGCCCGCGTAGAAGGCCGCAAACATGCCGGCAGGTCCGCCACCAATAATCGTAATGTCATAAGTTTCAGTCATTTTATCGCTCTCCATTTCAATTTTAAGGAGGTGGTCACCGTGAAACATCAACGTGGACTCACCATATTTTTAACAACTTTATTGGTTCTGGGAAGCTTGGTCGTCTGGTGGAATCACCGCTGGACCGTGCTCAATCACCTGCGCGTGCCCCAGACACGGACGGCCACCCTCTTCTTGCCGGGAACTCACGGCGCGTGGTTGTCGCTACGTAGCATGGTCACCAGTCTCGACCGCCCGGGAGTTGGCACCTTCGCCCTCACCGCTCGCGTCAGCTGGAACGGTCGGGTGACGTGGCAACAGCACCAGGCTGTCGCCGCCAACAACCCGCTGATTCCGGTAGTCTTTAAGGACAACACCCACCCGCAAAAGCAGGCCCGTCAGCTGGCGACCGTCTTAACGCAACTGCACCAGCGCTACGGGATTGACCGCGTTAATTTTGTCGGCCATTCTTCTGGCGGGACGATTGCCTACGACTACCTCAACAATGACGCGCCAGCCCCCGTTCGTGTGCACCGAATCGTCATGGTCGGAGCTGATTTTCCAGAACGAACCGCCCTACGCGGCCACTATCCCCAACTCCAAATTCTTAACTTGGCGGGAACCATCGGCCGGCTCGCCAACGACAGCGAGGTCCCGGTCAACACCGTTACCCCGCTGAAAGCCTTGGTGGCTGGCCACGTCGGTGGGTACCAATTTGCCACGTTTAACGGGCCCGTCTGGGATACGCAACATTCCCTGCTTCACGAAAATCCCGCGCTCGACGTGAAAATGATGCGCTACCTTTATCCGCCGAGCTGATTGCCCTTGAGGATGCGCTGGCCCTGGAGCGTGCGGGCCTCGCGCAAGCCCGCGTTGATCAGCACAAAGATGGCGACCCAGCCGATGGCAATCAGGACCCACTGCTGCAGATATAAAATATCTAATAGTGCAAACGGCGCGTTCCAATCCCAGATGGCGTGGAGCGCAATCGCCAGCAGGTAGAAGCGCAGGAATTTTGGCGCCACCATATTGCTACCGGTAACCGGTTGATGGCGTTCCTTGGCCAAAATAATTGCCGCACCCATGATGGCCGACCAAATCGTATGCGTGCCGATGGCTTGCCAACTCCGCATCAGGAGCGTCACCAGGCCGTACTGCCCCGTGTAGCCCGCCGTTTCAAAGACAGCAAATCCCGCACCAATGGCCGCACCAATCAGGAGGCCATTGAAGATGTAATTTAAATGGAACCGGTTGATGAAGTACGCAATCACCAGCATCTTAGCAGTTTCTTCAATGAAGCCGACAATCAGCGCCGACTCCCACGACGTACCGTTTCCCGACGGAATCAGGGAGTACAGAATCATCGTCGCAATCAGCGACAGGATGCCGCCGACCAGGAAAACCGTCATCAGCTGGAACACGGAGATATTTTGAAACACGTTCATTTCAAAGAAGAGGATCAACAGCGCAAACGGCACCGTCAACGAGCCAATGAAAATCATCCCGGGAACCGCGTTGTTACTGCGAAAGACCAAGAACAACATGGCGAGCAGAAAGAAGCTGGCGCCCAGCACGCCAAAGACCCGCGAGAACAGCCACGGTTTGACTGGCGCCGCCGAAACGGCTTCCAGTGAGGGCGTAGTTTCTTTGGTGCCGACGATAAACAGGGCTTCGGCATCGTCTAAATCGTGGTGCTTGAAGACCTCCGAGAACATTTGGAACAGGTGAATCTCCACCACCTTGTTCTCCCCCGTCCACTCGTTCATTTCCTTGGTGGCGTCGTCTAGGAGGTGATTGTGATACTCGAAATGTTTCCTGATGGGCTTACTGCCTTCCTTAGCCATAGCGGCCTCCTTACTTTATCTTTTTAAATTCGGCTTTGATTGCGCCTCCGGGCTGGTGAAAATGAGACCGGATCGCTGTGGGCGACCGCCTGGAGCCTAAGTGCGGTCTCCGAGCTTACTTTGAGCCTCTAGCGAGTCTCAAAGGTATCAATTGTCTAAGCGGCAAAAGACGCCGCTAAGACAATTCCCACGGCTTGGCTCATTTTCACCAGCCCTGCGGCTCACATCGGTTTAAACCATAAAGAAATGATCGACGTGGTTTTTCTTCTTGTGGTTCATTTTTCCCTTGTTATCGCGTACGTTAAGCTTACTTTTCATTAGCATCAATTATAGCTGGTCGGCAAATTCCGCAATTTTCGACTCAAAATTCCAGCCGCCAGAAAAAAACTTTACTAAATTTAGATTACCACTTAACCCCGTCGAACCACAATAAATTCCGGAAATTTGGCGAATTTGAAAGTGTACGTAAATCGCTTTACCTCAGTCTTTGTTCGTCCCCGAAATGAGTGCGCTTTCATTTTCAACTTCTGCCTTCTATCTTACCCTGAACCCACAAATGCTTCAACTTGGTGACTGACTGAGCTTGCTAAATGTAACCAGTTACATTATAGTTAAAGCAGGCTCTAAAGCTTAAATCTTGATCAAAAGGGAGACACGCTTATCATGGCAAAACGTAAAATGATTTTGGACTTGGATACTGGGATTGACGATTCTCTTGCAATTGCTTACGCATTAGGTGCACCTGATGTTGACTTAATCGGGATCATGGGATCCTACGGTAACGTCATCGTCGAAGAGGGTGGCAAGAACGCATTGAAGATTTTGGAACTGTTGGGTCACACCGACATCCCCGTATACTTAGGCGAAAGTCACTCTTCAACTTCTGACCACTTCGACCGGATGGAAGTTAGTGCAAACATTCACGGTCAAAATGGGATTGGTGAAGTTGAATTGCCAGAACCTACGCGATCAATTGAAAAAGAATCCGCCGTTGATTTCTTAATCGAATCAGCTCACAAATACGGCAAAGATTTGACCTTGGTCCCAACTGGTCCAATGACCAACCTGGCCGCTGCCTTGAAGAAGGCCCCAGAAATCGCCAACGAAATTGGCAACATGACTTTCATGGGTGGTGCCTTAACCATGCCTGGGAACGTCACGGCCTACGCTGAAGCCAACATCAACCAAGATGCTGAAGCTGCCAACGCTGTCTTGACTAGCCCACTCCACTCAACGATGGTTGGCCTGGATGTCACGCTGCGGACCCTCTTAACCAAGAAGGAAACCAAGAAGTGGCGTGAATTAGGCACTGTTGCCGGTGAAAAATTCGCTGACATCGTGGACTACTACATCGAAGCCTACAAGCAATTCAATGACAACTTAGGTGGCTGTGCTTTGCATGACCCACTGGCTGTTGGGGTTGCTTTGGACCCTAGCTTCGTTACGACGATTGACTTGAACATGGTTGTTAACTACAACAAAGAAACTTACGGCCGGACAATCGGTGATGACAACCGCTTGAACGAACCTACTAACGTCAAGGTTTCCGTCATGGTTGACAAGGACCGTTACCTCAAGGTCTTCATGGAATACCTGACTGCTTTATTCAAAGCTAACAAGTAAACAATTTTGAAAGCATCGGCTGCGGCTGGTGCTTTTTTCTTTTGGAGAGTGGGACGAAAGGCGGTTTGCTGGTGAGCATTAAGGCTGGTAGCCGAATAATCCCGGGCTTGGATTGTTTGGCTATCAGTTTTAAGCTGAGCCGGCTGCCTTTCGTTCCACGATTCAGCAATATAACGTTGGTGATTCCGTTCCATCGCCTGCGGCTGCCAGAGATTCCGGCTGCTGTGGGGACCGCCTGCGGCCTGAGGTACGGTCCTCCGGCTCGGTTTGAAGCCTGAAAAATCGTCAGTCTCCAAACGTGTCCCACGGCGTAACCTGAGTAGATCACTCAGCTAACGCCGTCGACACAGCTGCCTCCATCTCTGTCCTCCTCCGGTTCAGAATGCGTTCTAACAACTATAGTGTTATAAAATGTTATTCCAGCGATAGCCAGCGTTTAGTCATCGACTCACTCAATGTAGGCGTGAGTGAACCAAATTTAGGCTCAACCGTGGGATTTTCCATGCAGTCTATCTTGGAAAATGGCGACTTTGAAACGCGCACTTGGCGGTTCAAAGCGAGCTGAAAGACCGCTTCCCAGGCTTTCGGCGTCCTCCCCACAGCGTTCCAGCCTAAATTTGGCTCACGGTAAGCCGGCAGATTACCACAACACTGAGATAACTCCATTAAAAAAGGCCATGACGACAATCGTCATGACCTTCTTAGTTTCTCTAAATTTAGCTTACTGAAAGCGTGTGGTCGTTCACAACCAACGCGCGCAACGCTTCATTATGACTTGTAGTTAAAGTTGTTGATCATCGTCGTGACAGCGGTGTTCGTGTATTGCGTTGCGTATTGTTTCTTTTGCGCAGCGGTCAACGAATCCGTGTTATTGAAGATGTCTGTGTATTCCTTTTGCATGGCTGGCTTCACGTACTTCTTTGCGTATGCGGAAGCTGGACTAGTCTTCGTCTTGGTATACGTGTACGTCTTCCCAGTAGTTGCCAGGCGCCGTGCTAATTTCGTCCCAGTCACCTTGGTGCTAAAGGTCGTGCTGGTCTTCTTGGTCAGCTTAAAGGTGTATGCCTTCTTCGTCAAGGACGTGGTCGTCTTGTTGTTGGTCGTCTTAAATTCAATCAGCTTGTACTTCGTGGTCAACGTCCGCTTGTTCTTGCTGACCTTAATCGAAGTTGGCACACCGTACTTGACGTTGGCATTCTTACCGTTGAAGTCGCCAAAAATCAGCAGGGTCCCGGTCTTACCATTCGACTTATAAGTCTTAAAGTAAAACGCCGTCTTTGACTTCGCACTCTTGTAATAACGCTTCAAGTCAGTGTTCGTAAACGTTGGCTTGGCCTTGGTGCTGGCACTAGCCACACTAGGTGCCGCGATGCCACCCAGGGTACCCGCTGCAAGGACTACTAATCCAAGTTTTACCATCAAACGTTTCATAACCATAATCCTCCTTAAGATTTATGCTATACACATTTTATACTGCCAGTTTGTCTATGAAATTGCAAGCGCTACCTTCCCTATCCCAACAATTCTGGGAAGGTTTGTTCAAGATATGCCGCAACTCCCGCCTCATTATTAGACTTTGGTGTGATATGGTTGGCAGCTTCCTTCACAGCTGGTTGGCCATTCACCATGGCCACACCGTCCCCGGCCGCCTTGATCATCCCTAAGTCGTTTTCTGCATCGCCGAAGGTCATCAGATTGCTAAAGTCCCAGCCGAAGTGCGTCAACAGTTGGCCCAATCCCACGGCCTTGTCCATGTCCGCAGCCAGGAATTCCAAAATCTTCGGCTGTGACCGGACCACGTGATACAGGTCATGCATTTTCGGCGTTAATTTCGCAACGACAGCATCCAAGACGGCTGGATCGGTCGCCATGACTGCCTTACTAAACAGATGGTCCGGCAAGTCAGCGAACGCGGTCGGCGTGAAGGTCATCGGCGCCTTCAACATCTGCTGGTAAACGGATGGCGTCAGGTCGGCGACGGGGTAAACCTGTTCAAAGTCCAAGACGTCCAGGGGGTACCCATTTTCCGCCGCAAACTCATGTAGCGGTTGAAAATCGGTGCGACTCAAGCCACTCTGGGCCAGCGCGTCCTTCGTCGTGTTCTGAATCACTAGCGCACCATTGAAGGTAATCGTGTAGTCTTCCGCCGTGGTCAAGCCCAATTGTTCCAGGTAACCCCAGATGGCATTGATCGGCCGGCCGGTACATAGCACGACCTTGATGCCCGCCGTATGCAGCTTGCGTAATGCCGCCGCGTTGGCTTCACTGATGGTTTTATCCGTATTGAGTAACGTCTCGTCTAAGTCGAGCGCAATCATTTTTATCATTCGTTGTTGGCCTCCGTAATTTTTCCTTATGCCCCTAGTTTACACGTAACGGCCTGTGAAATAAACCACTAATGGGACAAAAGGTCCTGACACATGAGGCCAACAATTTGTTGATTTTCCGGCAAATCCGCGTGATTGGCGTTCGCGCCCGTCACCGTAATCTGCGTGAAACCCTTAACCTGATCTTGGAAAATGTACTTCCCACGGTTCACGCTGTCGAAGGGCACGATGCCATCCCCGGTGAACGTCTTACTGCCGGCAATCGAGTAGACGACTAGCTGGCGTGGCAGGTGTTGGCGGTTGGCCGTTAGCCGCTTAAACAGCGGCGTATCCACGTCCGGATCCTTTTCCTCCAGGTTAAATGGCGACGCAATCGTCATTAAGCGATTCGCCGTGACTGTCTTTTGATCAAGGCTATCCTCCATGAAGAGGGTCAGAATGAGACCGCCATTGGAGTGCCCCATCGCCGAGAAATGATTGAATTTATACGTCTTCTGTAGCGCGTTAAAGGCCAGGGCAAACCACTTGGCTTGTTTTAAAATATTTTGATAGCCATCATTGTGATTTTGAAAGCCAACGACGATGAATGGATGCTCATCCCCCGGGCGAATGCTGCCCGTGTAGACCAATTGACCGTTCGTCTTGACTTCCACCCGCAAAAGGCTGTGGCTACTTTTTGTCTCGTGATTGAGTTCCGTGACCAACGCGTTGAACCGGTTCTGCGTCGCACTCGAGCCGGGGACCAGAAAGACGGGGGCCAGCAACGTTTGATAGTGGTCGCGCACTTCGCTCCGCTGTTGTGGCCGCCAGAGAAATCCTGGTAGGCACAACAGAATGATGACGCTCACGACCCCAATGAATCCCCATGTAAATTTACGCTTCATCGGGCAACACCTCCCCGTCCAATTGAGCTTGGGCCTGACAATGCCATTTCACAAATGGATAGTAAATGGCTGTGCTGATCAGTAGGTCCACGACGCCGAGGCCGAGTGCCACCCAACTACCGCCCGTTCCCAGGTAGGCTAAGAAGGGGCCCGGTGTCCCGGTCAATAGCGGATAGGCCACGGCCGGCACCCAGGCCAGACGGATACACAACCAACTGACGCTGATGCAGGCCAGCGGCGCTAGGATAAACGGAATCCCCAACACTGGGCTCAAAATTACAGGAATCCCGACCATGAGGGGCGCCCCGAAGTTACCGATGGTCGGCACCAGACTCAGCCAGGCCACCTGCCGGGATTGCTGGTGCGCGTGAACCAACAACATGGCCAACAATAAGCCCAGCAGCATGCCGGTGCCACCAAAATTAGCATAGACGTCAATCACCGTGTGGGGCGTCAACGGGTGCGGCAGGTGCCACCCCGGATGATTGAGCACGGCTTCCAAATTTTGTGCCGTCGCCACGGTTTGGCCGCCAATGGTGGTGGACCCCAGTGCTCCCAACCACGCGTACACACTATTTAAAGCACTATAACCAAATAGGCCCAATATGAAATGCGGTAACCGAAACGGCCACTGAATAGCACTGACGAACGCGGCGTTGAGGCTAGCGGTCTGCGTCGTGGTCCAAATCAGGCCCAAGGCAGCCATGCCCATCAACCAACCACTCGTCAACAGCAACGGCGCCGTCAAGTCAGCTTCCTTTTGCCGGTTCAACAGCCACCGATAGCTATTGCCAATCAGGAGGCCCACCAAGAGACCCATTAGAATGCCTTGCAATCCCAGGTTAGCGGACACCCACTTGATTGGTCGTAGGCTCAATACCGACGCGCGACTCACATTGAAAAATTTCAGACTGATTACGGCCGTAATCCCGGCCATTAACCGATTCGTGGTCTGGCGAGTCACGGGCACAACTAGATAATAGCTCACGGCAAAGGCCATCAAAATAGCCGCCAGTCCGAGTGTCCCCGCACTGACCAGTCGCAGGTACTGCCGCAGAACTCTCACCTGAAACAGCCATTTAGCCACGTGAAGCGTTTGGTAGTAGTACCCCGATTGCTGTAACCAGGCCTGGTCAAAGAAATTTGCGAGACTGCCTAAAAGAATGATTGGAAAAATCAACCGGAGTGACTGCCGAATGGCGGCCACTTGCCGGTTGCGTTGAAAGCTGACTTCAAGCTTGATTAAGTGGCTCCCCAACCACCCATTTTCATTTTGCACGGCCCTCACCCCCATTGCGACCATTGTAGCCCTCTACCCAGTCGCTGACACGGTTGGGCCTTCGGTTAGGCAAGCCGGCCACTTAATCCAGCCACCGGTCGATCTGGTTGAGGACGGCACCGGCCTCATTGGTATCGCTGGTCTGTTGCGGACTCCCCGCCAGAACTTCCGGCGCGGCGTTGGCCACCGCAAACCCTTGACCGACCTCACGGAGCATGGCTAAATCATTACCAGAGTCACCAAAGGCCGCCATCTGGCCGGAACCAATTTGCCACCGATCGCCCAGGTACTGGAGCGCCGCGGCCTTGTTCACGCCTGGTAGCGTCACGTTCATGCCACCCAGACCACTACTGGTCGCCACTAAGTTTCCCACGAAACGGCGATTGAAAGCCGCCACCTGGGGCACAATATCCGTTTTCAACCAAGTTAAATCTAATTTGAGAATGCTATCGGTCACCGTGTTTAAGTCGTCCACGTGCGTCAGACTGGGATAGAACACCCGTGACTCCTGGAAACGCTGACCGGCCGCCGGCAACTGCGTGTAAGCTTTCTTCCAGCCACATGCAATCACAAAACAGCCAGTCATTAGTGGCGTCCGCCGAATCCAGTTGGTGGCCGCCTGCCAGCGCGCTGGCGCGATGGCGGCACACTGCAAGACTTGCCCGGTCGCCTGCGCAATCAGCGCGCCATCCTCCACCACGTAGGTAATCGTGGCGCGGTTCTTCAGTGGGGCAAACAACTCCTGGGCGTGATCCAGCGGGTCCCCGGTGGTCACGACAAACCGTATCTGGCGGGCCTGCATTTTCGCCAATTGCTGGTCAAACCGGTGCGCATCATAACGCCCCACGCCATCCAAAAAAGTGCCATCCAAATCCGTTGCAATCAACCGCGGTCTCACGTCACCCATCTCCCCTTCGTAAAGCTAACTTGCACCCATCATACCTGGCTGGGAGGCGGTGCGCAACGATAATCTCTTATAAATATAATCATAAGAATTGCAGTGGCCAATTGTGGTGGGGCGGCGATTTCATTTTTCACGCGCGTTCACTGAGAAATAAAAATGTTTATCTATGACTGATTGTTTTAAATAAATGTTGACAGTTATCGTAAACATCTGTACACTAAATTCCATTGGAGGTCTGTCCCATGAACTTACAAAATCTGTCCCTCATCGAAATTGAACAGGGTTGGCACCTAAAGGCCAACGCCTACGTCTGTAACTACTGTCAAACCAGCTTTGCCACCGACCAGGTATTTCCAGATGGCGACCAGTTTTATCCGGCTCTCCAAATGGTCCAACGCCACGTGGCGCAAGTCCATCCGGATGCCGTCCACCTGCTGATCAACGACGCTAGTAAGTACAACACCCTAACGGCCAAGCAGCGCGAGCTTTTAGCCGCCTTTAGCACGGGCCAAAAGGACGCCGACATTGCCGAGGCAACCGGGGTCGCGGCTGCTACCGTTCGTCACCAGAAATTCACCTTCCGCGAGAAAGCAAAGCAAGCCAAGCTGTACCTGGCCGTCTACGACCAAGTCTTCAATCAACCCGCCGTGCCCGACACGCTGATCAGCTTGCCAGATCAGGCGGGACCCGAAGACGCGCGCTTTGCCATTACCACCAGTGAATACCACCAACTCGTGGCCAAATATTTCACGACCACGGATCCGTTGCGGCTGGCCCGGTGGCCGAAACATCAGAAGGCCATCTTAGCCATTTTAAAACGCCTCACGGCAGAGATTCCGTTGGGCGAGCACTTCACCGAAGTTGGCCTCAACCAAATTTTAAAGCCCATCTATCCCGACTTCCCCCTGTTGCGTCGCTACCTGGTCGACTACGACTTCGTGCAACGGACGAACGACGGAACCGATTACTGGCGCAACCCAAGCTATAAGGAGTAACCCATGAACAAGAAAGAAATCATCCAGCAATACAAGGCCACGCCCACCTTCTACGGCGTCATTCAAATCAAGAATGACCAGACGGGCCAAACATTTATCGATGTTGCCCCGAACCTGCACAACCGCTGGGGCTATTACCAAACGAATCTGAACGGTAATTTTTACCACGACACCGCGCTTCAAGACGACTGGAACACCTTGGGCGCCGAACACTTCAGCTACTCGGTGCTGTGGAAAAAGGACGCCACCGATGTCGTGAATTTACGCCACAAGCTACGCGATCTCAAGGCGGAATGGCTGGAAAAATGTCAGCCCGCTTACAACCAACATTAAAGGAGTTTCCTATGACCACACTGAACATACACCAGACGCCCATCGACCAGACGACTTGGCCGCGGCGTGAATACTTTTACTACTTCACCAAGATGATGCCGACCGGTTTCACCCTGAACGTCGACCTTGACGTGACTGCCACCAAGGAATGGCTGGCGGCGCGGCAATTCAAGTTCAACGCCGCCTACCTGTACCTGGTCTCAAAAGTCATCGCTCAGTTACCTGAGTTCCGGATCAGTCGAACCGACGACGGCCAGCTGGTCCGTTACGACGTGCTCCACCCGTCCTATTCGGTCATGCACGCCGACGACCATACCATTTCGAGCCTCTGGACGGCCTACGATGCCAACTTTAACCGCTTCTACGAAAACTACCTGGCGGACCAAAAACAATTCGGTGACGCCCACACGCCCATGCCCCAGGCACCGCAAAGCGCCAACACCTACATGATTGGCAGCATCCCCTGGACACACTTTGCCAGCTACACGCCACTACCATTCGCGCCGCTGAACACCTTTTTCCCCGTGGTTCAGGCCGGTAAGTTTGTCAATGAAGCCGGTCGCTGGCAAATGCCCCTCTCCGTGACGATCCATCACGCGGTGGCGGACGGGTATCACGTGAGCCAGTTCTTCGAGCGCTTGCAGGCGGCTTTTGACCACCCGGACGAGTGGTTTGAACTGTAGGTAATAGTGTGTCACCAGTTGCCTCCGAGGTGGTGTTTCATTTATCAACTGGTTTTCCACATTAGTCCAATCTAAAACAGGCCATCGACCGGCTCCCTGAGAGCTTACGTCAATGGCCTGTTTTATTGGCTTTAGACTTGGTTTACTGCTTCGTGTCCGCCGCCGGTTTTCTTAGTTGGTGTTCAATCAATTACCTATTCCTCACGCTTCTGTGCAGCTGTCAACGCCTGGTGGTATTTTGCATCGTATCGCAACCAAAAATCTGCTGGCACGTATTCCGGTGAGACGTTCCCTTGCTCAGCGAGTTGCGTTGCGGAGATACCTTGCACGTTCATGAATTCTTTCAAGGAGCCCCCTGGGGCAACGGGTTCGCTTGACTCGTATTGATATATTTTAACTGTCACAACCAGTCCTCGCTTTCATTTGTGAGCACCCCACAGTTAGGCTTTCACTCACCCATCATACCGGTTCATCCCCCCAATAGATAGCAAATACCCCAACAACCAGATCACCCCTAAAGTAGTTCTGTCCAAAAATAAAAAGACCTCATTGCCATTTCGGCAACAACGTCTTTCACCTGTGAATCTAGCTAGCCATACTACTAAAGCTGTACGCGTATTTCATTAATGATTGGGTCTCCGTGAACTCATTTTCATCGTGCAAGACGACGGTAATGACCCGGTGCTTGCCCGCCATCTGACCGGTTCCCACGAAGCAGTAATCAGCGAGTGGCGTGTAGCCAGTCTTCAAGCCGTCCACTTTCAAGGAAGCTTGGTAGTACTTCCGACCGGACAACATATTGTTATAATTGTAGCAAAGTTGACCGTCCACGTACTTGGAGCCAACCGAACCGTCCGTCAAAATTTGCGGATAGTCCTGGATCAAGTGCCGCGCAATCAAGGCAACGTCCTTCGCAGAAACCATGTTGGCGTTGGCGCTCCCGTAGGAATAACCATACGTCTTCAAGTCGCTATTTTCCAACCCGGAGGCGGAAACGAAACTGGCCTTGCCCAAGTTCCAGCTCTTGGCCTGTGCGTTCATTTGTTGGATAAATTTCGCATTACTGCCGGCAACCCACTTGCCCAAGGCGATGGCGGCGTTGTTGGAAGAATCCAGCAAAGCGGCGTCATACAGCTGCTTAACCGTGTACTTGTGACCCGTCTGGAAGACGAAGCCCCCACAAGCCGAACTCTTACTCATGGCGATCAGGCCCTTACTGCTGGTGTCGACGACTTGATTCCAGGCCGTGGCGCTACCGTCAACCTTTTTCAAAACCAGGTACAGCGTCATCAATTTGGAAACGGAAGCGATTGGCCGCGCCGTGTTGGCACTCTTGGACCAAACCGCTTTCCCAGTCGTGTAGTCCATCGCAATCGCATTCTTAGCGTATTTCAAACTAAACGCCTTGCCCTTGGTCAGGTAGCCGTGCCAAACCCACCCCTTAACCGTGCCGCCACTATTAGAAACATAATAGTAGATGCCCTTGGTATTGCCGTGCTGCAAAGTTGCCTTTTGTGTGGCGTACCAAGTGGTGTTGGGATACGTCTTCAGAGCGGCGATTTTCTTCGTATGCGTCTGATTATAAATGGCACCGGCCGTGCTCGTCTTGTGGTAAGCCGTCTTGGTCATGTTACTCGTCGAAACCGTGGTGTAGCTAGCAGCTTGCGCGGTCACTTGCATGCTCATGCCAGCACCCAGGGTAAACACAAACACCAAGGCCAACACGAGCCAGGTCGTTTTTCCAGATTTTCTCATTATGTAGTCCTCTCCTCATTAGAAACGTTCACTAGTTACCCTAACATGTAAAATGCCCGTGCCACAAGGGTTAGGTGTGATTTGTAACTTACTTGTTGGGGACGTAACTTGGTCGTAATCCACAGGTTAGACGTTGAACAACTTCGTTCCTTAACTAGTTAATTATGGTTGGCTGGCGGCTTACTGTTCGCCAAATTGAGGCTGGAACGCTGTGGGTAGGACGCCATTCCCCAAGAAAATCCCACGGTCGAGCCTAAATTTGCGAACTTACGCCTGCATTGTTGGATTTCCAATATATAGTCAGCGACTCCAACCGTATCAGCAGTTGACCGCCTCCTCGTTGCAAACCTGGCTAGTATTTTTAGATAGCTAAAAGGCTCAATTGGTAAGGGCAGATGCCTTCACTAACTGAGCCTTTGGAATGTAGGAAACCAATTCAAGTTGATTATCCCAATATATGTTGCTGATTAGGCCAATATGAGCCGCAGGGCTGGGGGAAATGAGCCAAGCCGTGGGAATTCCCTTAGTGACGGGTCTTGTCACTTAGGGAATTGGTATCTTTGAGCCTCGGGTTAAGAGGCTCAAAGTAAGCCTGGAGACCGCCCTCCGGCTCCGGGCGTCCGCCCACAGCGATCCGGTCTCATTTCCCCCAGCCCGGAGGCGCAATGAATGGCCTAATCGTTCATGCTGCTGAAGCTGTAAGCGTGATCCATCAAAGACTTCGTTTCCGTAAACTCATTTTCATCATGCAACACAACCGTGATAACCCGGTGCTTGCCACTCTTCTGGCCAGTCCCGACGAAACAGTAGCCGGCCAGCGGCGTGTACCCCGTCTTCAAGCCATCGACCTTAAGTGAGGCGCGGTAGTATTTCCGCCCCTTCAAGAGGTTGTTGTAGTTGTGGCAAACCTGGCCGTTGACCTTCATCGAGCCAATCTTGCCGTCCTTTAAAATCCGGGGATAGCTGGTGATTAAGTGACGGGCAATAATGGCCACGTCCTTAGCAGAAACCTTGTTAGCGTTAGCGCTCCCGTAAGCGTAGCCGTACCGCCGCAGGTCACTGTTTTCCAACCCGGAGGCGGATACAAAGTGGGCCTTGCCTAATTTCCAGGCTTTTGCTTGCGCGTTCATTTTCTGAATGAACTTGCCGTTACTGCCACTGACCCATTTGCCCAGCGCGATGGCCGAATTGTTCGAGGAATCCAGAAAGGCCGCGTAGTACAGTTGCTTGACCGTGTAGCTGTGGTTCAATTTGAAATGAAAACCGCCACAATCAGCGCTCCGACTCATGGAAACCAAGCCGCTACTGGTAATCTTAACCTTGTGATTCCAGTTGCTGGTCTTACCATCAACCTTCTTCAGGGCCAGGTACAACGTCATCAATTTGGAAACGGACGCGATGGGCCGCGCCGTGTTGCCGTTCTTAGACCAAACAACCTTGCCAGTCTTGGCATCCATCGCCACGGCCGCCTTCGCCTTAGTCAAGACAAACGGTGCCTTGCCTTTCTTCAGGTAGCCATGCCAGATCCAGCCTTTGACGCTGTTCTTGCTATTCTGCACGTAGAAGTAAGTGCCCGTCGACTTGCCGTGCTTCAACGTCGCCTGCTTCGTGGCGTACCAAGTCGTGTGCGGGTGCGTCGTTAGGTTACTGACCTTACGCGTGTGGGTCTTGTTGTAAATGGCCCCTTTGCTGGCCTTCTTGTGATAAGCCGTCTTCTTAATGGTTTTGGTACTGACCGTCTTATAGGCTGATGCAGCGTTCGCAGGAACGACTGCACTAACAGTTCCACCAACCGTTAAGGCAATGGCAAACGCCATCAGGCCGCGTTTCATATGTACTTTACTCATGAGTTGAATCCTTCCTATCTTTTAATCATTCAGTGAACCAACTATTAGAATAGCACTCTTGGTTAACGCCGAATAGTGCATTCTGCCATTTTAGATGGTGAAATCAGCCCCGTAACGAAACTGTAAAAAACGTTTCCATCCTGAATAAATCAGCGACTAGGGACGATTATTTTGGGCAATGGTTGCATTTACCCGCCAAATTAGTTACGCTAGAGTCAATCAAATACGACTGGGGTGCCTCGCGGCTGAGATTAAACCCATTGAACCTGCTCTGGTTAATACCAGCGAAGGGATGCGTACTTTTATGCTGTCAATGAACCCCACTAAGCAATTTTCTTAGTGGGGATTTTTTTCGTTAGATTCCCCTGTCAAAAAAATTCTAGGAGGCATCTGGTTA
Source organism: Levilactobacillus cerevisiae (assembly GCF_003946245.1). GTDB lineage: Bacteria > Bacillota > Bacilli > Lactobacillales > Lactobacillaceae > Levilactobacillus > Levilactobacillus cerevisiae. Next base: position 50,527 of record NZ_RHNN01000004.1, on the reverse strand, counting down.
TGAAAGCTTGGCATATTAGAGATATTATTTTAGTTACGATTTTAGCTATTTTTATGGGCGTTATCTTCTGGGTCATTAATCCCGTTTACACGTTATTGGCGGCCGCACTGGCGCCGTTTGGTCTTCAACCCTTGGCAAATGAACTGTTGTTGGGTATCTGGGTCATGGCGGGGCCCCTTGCCGGCTTTATCATTCGGATTCCCGGCGCCGCAACCTTGGGCGAATTTCTCGGGGCCGTCGTCGAAATGTTCTTGGGTGGTATCTGGGGTGCAAGCACACTGATTTCCGGCGCCGTCCAAGGTTTGGGGGCCGAAATTGGTTTCGCCGCAACCCGGTACAAGCGTTATGACTGGGTAACGTTGGTCTTAACTGCGCTGACCACCACAATTGTCACCTTCACCTGGGATCTGGTTCGGAGTGGGTATTCAGCTTATCACTTCGGCTTTCTGGTCCTGCTGTTCGCTGTGCGGTTCTGCTCGGTCTTCCTCTTCGGCGGCGTCCTGACGAAGCTAATCACGAACCTGTTAGCCCGCGCGCACGTCTTACCTAACGTGAAATAACACCAGAAGCTTAGACTGCGGACTGCATCCGTTCCCGGCGGCGAGTTCAAGGTGCCCTGCTGTGGGGCCGGCTCCGGCCTGAGGGACGGTCCTGCACCTCGACTTGAAGACTCACTTAGAACCGTGAATCTCCAAGGTCGTCCCATGGCCTAAGCCGAGCAAACCACTCGGCTAATGCCATCGACACAGCTGGGCACCTTGACTCGCCTCTGGTCACTCACGTGGGTGGTTTAAGTTTTTCTGGTGGTGTGCCTGACGTTAGTCTCCTTTTCTTCTGCCTGTCTGGTTAACTGTGTTACGGCAACGTTAGTATCAGCAAGTATCCTGTACGTGGCGCTAACCGCTACGTGATTCCTGACTTTTCCTTGGTCAGGAATCGGCTATGGGACACCAACTTAATTGCTTGCTAGTAAAAAGGATCTCTAGCACAACAACTTAGTCATGACTGTGGCAAAGCAACTGCAGGGTTTCAGCCGAACTCACCCAACCACCAATAATCGGTGGTAGCCTGGACTCCGTCCCACCAACGTGGCTGGTTAACACCATATCAGCCGATAGGGCGGTGGCAATATGCTCAGCCGGGGGAATTATCTTATCGGTGGGTTGTGCCGATTAGATAATTGGCGTCTTTGAGACTCGCATCCCAGAGGCTCAAAGCGAGCTCGAAAACCGCACCTCAGGCTTCAAGTGTCCGCCCCCAGCGTTCCGGCATATTGCCACCGCCTGGCAAGGCGTGGACATCACACAATTACACGCAAAGACACCACCAACACACGGTGAACAACCTGGAGTCCGACCAACCACCATAGCTGGTTAACACCATATCAGCCGATAGGGCGGTGGCAATATGCTCAGCCGGGGGAATTATCTTATCGGTGGGTTCTGCCGATTAGATAATTGGCGCCTTTGAGATTCGCACTCTGAAGCTCAAAGCGAACTCGAAGACCGCACCCCAGGCTTCGAGTGTCCGCCCCCAGCGTTCCGGCATATTGCCACCGCCCGGCAAGGCGCGTGCATCACACAATCAAAAGAACCAAAACAATCGTAGAATTGGAGGAATCAATGTGGCCACCGTAGCGGTTCATTCACTGACATTTACCTATCCCAAACGCACCCGGCCCGTCCTCGATGACCTGACCGTCACTTTTCCCAGTGGCAAATTTTCCCTACTGACCGGCGTGTCCGGTGGCGGGAAATCCACGCTGCTGAAATTAATTGCCGGCCTGACGCCACTACCGACCGCTGGTAACATTACCTTCAACGACCAGCCGCTGGCCCAGATTGCCCCTACGCAACGGGCGGCCACCGTGGCCATGCTGTTCCAGGAACCCAGCACGCAATTTACCATGGACACCGTCACCAACGAGTTGCGTTTTGCCCTGGAAAATCAGTGCGTGGACCCCGCAGAAATTCCTGCGAAGGTCCACGCCGCGCTGGCCTTCATTGGCATCACGGATCTCCAAGACCGCCAGCTCATGCAACTGTCCGGCGGCGAACAACAGAAGGTGGCCTTGGCAATCATCGTGGCGATGGACAGTGATGTCATTTTACTCGACGAGCCCTTCGCCAGCATTGACCCGCCAACGCGCCTGGCACTGCTGGGCAAGCTCATGGCCCTCTGCACCGAGCGCGGAAAAACCATCATCTTGGCCGATCACGACCTTAGCAATTATGATCAGTGGGTGGACCACCTGGCCGTCCTGGATGCTGGTAAGCTTACCCTGCTGTCCCCGGCCGAAACGCAAGCCCGGTTCGCGGCGTTTACACCCGATAAGTTAAAATTAACCCGGGTCACACTGCCGACTGACCAGCCGGTGGTTATGAAAGGCACCCAATTAGCCCTCGGCCACAGTGACCGCCAACTGGTTGCGCCGCAGGATTTGACATTATTTGCCCATCAAGCCACCTTGATCACCGGACCAAACGGCAGTGGCAAATCCACCCTCTTTCGGGCGCTGGTTCGTTTGGGCAAGTACCAAGGCCTGCTCACCTACGATGGCAACGACATTCAGAAGTTACCGCGCAAACAATATGCCCGCTCGGTTGGCCTCATGTTTCAGACGGCCAGTTCCCAATTTCTCAATGTCACCGTTGAAGAGGAACTGGCGCTGTCCCGTAAATTTGGCAACCAGGATTACTTCACGCCTGAGCGCGTCCAGGGCCTGTTGACCCAGCTCAATCTCGCGGACCACACCGACCAAATCATTTACTCGTTAAGTAGTGGTCAGCAAAAGAAGTTACAGCTGTTATGCATGCTGATGATGGCCCCGGCCGTGCTCCTGCTCGACGAACCGTTGAAGGGCCTGGACTTTGCGTCAATTCAAGCGGTCATGCACATTTTAACCACCGCCCAGCACGACCTGCAGCTCACGTTAATCATGATCAGCCACCAGTTGAGCGGCCTGGACGACCTGATTACGCTGCACCTCACGCTCGCCGACCATCATCTCACCTATAAGGGGGCCCAGCCATGAATCCGAGTTTAAAATTAGCGCTCGTGATCCTGATTGCACTCGAGGTCTCCTTCACGCAAGTCTGGACGATTAATGTCGCCCTAATCGTGGTGAGCCTGGTCCTCATGTTGGCCTGCCACGTTAAATTCAAGCGGCTGGCGTGGTTGACGGTGGTCCCGTTGTTCTTCGCCAGCGCGCTGGTCTGGTCCTTAGCGCTTCAAGGTACGACGACCCACCACTTTCTGTTGGTCATCTTCACGCGGATGTTCGTCTACGTTTACATGGGCGGGCTGTTCACCCAGACGACGGACCCCCTGACATTGACCCGGTCACTCGAACAAAATGCCAAGTTGCCGTCTAAATTTGCGTACGGCTTTCTGGCGGCGTTCAACCTGATGCCCAAGATTCAGGCGGAGGTGGCCACTATCAAGGCCGCGGCGTTGATGCGCGGGCAAGTCCTGCACGTCTGGTCGCCACAGTTGTATTTCAAAGTGATTCTCGCCGCCATGAACTGGTCGGACCAATTGGCTGCGGCCATGACGTCCCACGGTTTTGTGGAAGGCGCCCCGCGCACCCACGCTGTCACGGTCGCCATACACCCCAAGGACTGGTGGCTGTTCGGGATCAGCCTAATCCTGGTGCAGGTCGGTTTGTTCGTTGGCCTGCCTTAGTTGGCTCTCTCACCGTTGCCCCGCATTCAATTTGAAAAGGAGTTTCTGCCATGTTTACTGATTTAGCCCACACCGCAACGCAAGCCAGTTGGGACGCGTCTAAGCGCCACCCCTTCATTCAACAGCTTCAGGCCGGGACACTGCCCCGTGAAACGTTCCGTTACTATCTAATTCAGGACCACTATTACCTCCAAGAATTCGGGAAGCTCCACGATTTGGCAGCCGACCAAAGTGACGATCCGCGGGTCATTGACCAGTTGCGGGCGGGTGCCGAACACCTGCGGCAGGGTGAAATTGCGGTCCGCCAAACCTTCTTTGACCGCCTGGACATTACGCCTGAAGAAGTCGCTCAGACGCCGGTTGCCCCCACCGGCTATGCCTATACCAGTCACCTGTACCGGTCGCTGATGACGGCAGGCCCGGCTGGTGCGGTTGCTGGTTTACTGCCGTGTTACTGGCTGTACGCCGAGATTGGTCAGGCGTTGGCTGGTACGGGGTCACCGGTACCCATTTACCAAGCCTGGATTGACACGTACAATGCGGCCGACTATACCGATTCGATGACAGAACAGTTGGCGCTGGCCAATTACGTAGCTACGCCAGACAACACTGATCAGTTGCTCGCTATTTTTGAAAAGAGCAGCTGGTACGAATTACAATTTTGGCAAATGGCTTTGGACCACGAGGACTGGTCGTTGACGCCCGCTACTCGGCGTTCATAAGCATATTCCTGGGACCGGTCGTCAGTGACGGTCTTTTTATTTGCAGTTCGTTAACTAGCCACCGTTAGTCGACTAACTACGCGTCTGTATTTTCAACCCACTAAACCTGCGTTATAATAGAAGTACCGCATAAGAGAAAGCAGGTGGCAGTCTTGAAACGACTGACTTTTTTGGAATTTTTTGGCTACCTGGCATTCGTGCTGGGCATCGCAATTGAACTTTACGCGCTCCTCAGCAACCCGGGAAGCAAGCTCAGCGGCGACAATATGTTTGGTGGCGCCGTGGTGCTGGCTTTAGCAGTCGCCTTTATCCACAGTAAACACCTGCCCTTCAACTTGACCCTGATTGGGCTGAGCACGTTGGGATTTGCTTATTTCACGTTTATCCATACGCAAAATTGGCTCTGGACCATTGTCCTGGGACTGGCCGTGGCGACTTTCTTGATTTACTTCTTTGGGATTCGCAAGGACGTTCGGCGCAATCAGAGCGATTGGTTTCACTTTAACTGATTTGGCAGGCTTGGGATTGGTTGTAAGTTAGTCGATGCTTGTTAGATTGCTGACGAGGTTGTCGGTACTTGGTAAATTGCTGACGAGGTTGTCGAAACTGGTACACCTGCGGCTTCCAGGGAGCTCCGCCTGCTATGGGGTCGGTTCCAGCCTAAGGGCGGGCTTCCACCTCGACTTGAAGCCACGAAAGACCCGTGTCTCCAAGGTCGTCCCACGGGGTAGGTCGGGAAAATACCCCGACCAACGCCGTCGACACAGCCGGCTCCGTCCCTGGCTTCCTCCGGTTCACGTTGTTGGTTAACTTGACATTATCTGAAAAATTTATAAATTCAAAATCAGATGCAGACGCTATCGATCGCCGATGGTTGTCTGCGTCTTTTCTATTTTCGTGATTGGCTTGCGTATCGTTCTTGTGGTGATTGCTATTCAAGCGTTCAGCAATGACAGGTTTTGTTTGCATTATGTTAGACCGTTGGACTGGTCCTTCGCGGAACTATCCCGAGTCTGGCAGCTTCTGAAACGTGCTCCGCGAGCCAGGTTCCTGCGCTTAACCCCGGTTCAGCAATGACCCAAGCCTCTATTTCCTTTTCACAGTATGTTGCTTTAGACCGTTTGACTGGTTCTTCGCGGAACTATCCCGAGTCTGGCAGCCTCTGAAACGCGCTCCGCAGGGCAACTGGTTCCGCTTAACAACGCTAAGCAAAGCCCCCAAGCCCGGGGGCCTTCACTTAGCGCCGTTAATGCTCGCCAGCTAGGCGCCCTGCTCTACGCTCTTAAAAAAGAAAAACAGGCCCGCCCGAAGGCCGACCTGTTTTCCCGCTTGATAAACTACAAGTGACTGTAGTTTTGTAATCACAATGATTACCAAATTTTAAGTTGGAGCAGCCGGATGATCCGGCCCCGGGGCGGATTGATCCGCTTTATTTCACGGCCGCGTGCCAGGCGCGAGTCCGGGAAGTGTTAACGACACCCACGGGACTTGAGCTCTGGTGCGTCGTGGTGCGCTTGCCCATCGTGTACCAAGACAAGCCGCTGATGACAGCTAGGAGAATGACCGCGGTCATTAAGCTCCCGATTACGTGTTTTAAATTCATCCTGCCACCTCACTAGTTATGATACTGAATTATTCTAATAACTAGCTTAAACGTAAAACATTGCAGCAACGTGACAGGCTAGCGTTATTTCCTTAACAATTCCGCAACAGCCCCGTCTTATTGGCTTGCAGGCAAATGTCATATTGGGTATAAGTTTACGCAATTTTTCGTCGGGGGGCAAGCATTATCGAAAAAAACTTTCAGATATCGAGACTAATCCCGCCGATTCTTGAAAACTTTAGTATAATGAACTTAAGCAGTCATTAGGATTATCATTTGGAGGGATTTCTATGAGTCAAGAATTAAACGATTTGGCCGAAGCAATCATCGCCTACCAAAAGAAATACGATAAGACGGACGGGGAAATGGCCTTTGGCTCCCGCATTTCAGTTGAACGGTTTCACGCGATCAAGACTGGCGAACTGCAACCAACCGGTGAGGAGCAGAGCAATCTGAAAGGCTTAATTGCCACCAAACCCCATTAATCTAAATTTTCATCTTCAGAACGATTCGTTCGTTTGCCAACCGTTCCCTACCATCAGTTAAAAATAGACGTTTCAGAAACCCTTTCCCGGCAACTCCGGTAGTTCGCTTCTGAAACGTCTATTTGTTTGGTCTAAAGGTTGAAAACAGCCATATTGAGTAAAAATGCCGGCTTACCGTTCGCCAAATTTAGGCTGGAACGCTGTGGGCAAGAGTGTGGCAGATGGCGGTTAGCTGGTGAGCATTAACGGTGATAACCGAATAATCCTGGGCTTGGATTATTTGGTTATCAGTGTTAAGCGGAGCCAGCTGCCATCTGACACACGTTTCGACAATTTTAGGTTAGAGAGCCAAATCCCACAGCTGAGCCTAAATTTAGCTCACTCACGCCTACATGACCTGTGACCAATTATCGTGGACAAACATTGCCAGATTTAGCGATTGGCCAATTCAATGTCATATTGAAGAACAGTGTTAACCGGAGGATGCCAGAGATATAGTCAGCTGTGTCGACGGTGTTAGCTGGGGACCAGCTTACACCGTGGGACGTGTTTGGAGACTGCCGGATTTGGGCAGGCTTCAAACCGAGCCGGAGGACCGCCCCTCAGGCCGCAGGCGCTCCCCATAGCAGCCGGAATCTCTGGCAGCCGCAGGTGGCAACTTTCATCAATCTAGCTTCAACTGTTAGTTTTAATCCGCTAAAGTCGCCCAAGCCGTGCGGTAGGCCGTAGCGGTCTCTGCGTCAAAGGCCACCAAGCGCACGTGGGTCAGATTGGAGCTGCGTGCCAATTCGGTCGCAATCGTCTGGGTGGCGACTGCCGCAGCCTCTTCTAGCGGGTAACCGTACACGCCCGTGCTGATCGATGGGAAGTCCACTGTCTGACAATCGTGGCTCTCCGCTAAGCGTAAACTGTTGCGATAACAGTTCGCCAGCAGGTCGGCTTCACCCTGTTGGCCACCGTGCCAGACTGGCCCCGGCGTATGAATCACCCAGGTTGCAGGTAGTTTAAACCCCGGCGTGATTTTTGCCTCGCCGGTAGCACACCCATTGAGCGGGACGCAAGCCGCAAATAATTCTGGCCCCGCCGCCCGGTGAATCGCACCGTCCACACCGCCGCCACCCAATAACGTGGTGTTCGCCGCATTCACAATGGCATCGACCTTACTCTCCGTGATGTCACCGAGCATTACCGTAAATTCTGCCATCTAATCACTCCTTTGACCACGGCCAGTGCCACTTTTTCTTCGGCTTCGCTGGCGTCTGACTGTCCCGCGACTTCATGCGTTTCATCCCCTCGCGATACGGGTTAGAATACAACGACGTGAGATTTAATTTCTGACTAGAAGCCGCTGACCTTGGGGCCTGGCGGTAAGGCCGGAGATCCGTCTGGCACTGCGGGCAAACGTCATCGTCCGCCGTCACAGCCGCACCGCAATGCGGACAAAATTTTAATTCGGTCGCCAAGACTGTCCCTCCTATTCGTGATGCCGTTGTTGCTGTTGCCCGGATTGGTTTCGGGCTAAATTCTTTTCCCGCGTGGCCGCTGCCATCTTTGCACCCGCGGCCTTCTTTTGTTCCCGATCAATGGCGCGTTGCTTGGCCGCAGCTTGCTTCTGTTCCTCGGCGAGTTTTCGCTTCTGTTGGCTACGGTAGCTGAAGAAACTCCAAACACCCACTGCCAATAGCGCAACCACGATTTGAATGGGCACCAATACCCAGTTCACGTTCTTCGCAAAGAACCCGTCATAAATCACTAACAAAACGGCCATCGCACCCACGACTGAAATCGTGTCCCGTGCCCAGCGTGGTAAATTTTGCCATTTCATGTTCAAAAACTCCTTATGTATGGGGCTGTGACAACGATCCGCAGCCTGTTTTCATTGCTAAATTTACAGTGATACGTGTTGCTTTATAAATCGCCTTCGACCCGCAGCTGGCGTTCAGTCAGATACGCATCGAGGTAGCCAAATGACAGCTCATCCACGTCATCGACGCGATAAGCCTTGCCAACTTGGTCAATTTCATCTTCACCAACCTCGTGGAAAATGAAGCGTTCGCCGCCAACCTGACTGGGATAACCCGTCTGGCTGTCGCCGTCCTTCAATTTCACGTGGATAATCGTCCGGAATGTTGCCGCCTGACTCAGCCGTTCACGGAATTGATCCACGGTTTCATCAAACAACCGTTCATCATTTAACACGGGTTGAAGCGGTTGTTGCCGCGCCTGGTTCAACAACGAGAAGAGCCGCATCGTTTGCAAGTAGTCGGATTCAATCACAATGGCGTGCAGCTCGCTCAGGCGCATCAGGGTGTAGCCCCCGAATTGACCGGACATGTCAAGCAGACTCATAATGACCGCATCCTGCGTCAGAACGTTAATTTTACCGACGAAAAATAATTCGTGATTGTGTTTGGGTACCAGAGATACCAACGGCTCCTTGCCCACCAACTGTTGCAGGGTGTCCCGAAACTCCTCGGGCGCCGTGATGGCCACCTGATCCACGTGGGACAGCTTCTTCAGATGCGGTGCCGCAATCCCTTGGAGCGTCAACTCCTGGCCCAAAAATTCAATGACTTCAATATCCGCCGGCTTTAACACCATGGCGGGTTGGTCGGAGTAATCAAATTTGTTGATCAGCTGAACGCCCACTTCGTTGCTCGCCACGCTGGTGACCAGGCCTTCATAAAAATGTTCATCGTTTTTCAGTACCAGCATAACGACTAAGTGGTCGACCCACGCGTGGCTCAAGACTTGCCGCCGCAAATCACGGTGGTCATCAAAGTCCATCGTCAGGCCGTCCGCTTGCACGAACCGTTCTTCCTGGGCCGTTTTGATTCGAAAAGCCATATTATCTAAATCATCACTCGAAAATTCAACTTCATCAATGACGTTGAGTGCCAGAAAGACTGCACCGTCAGGCAACCCAAAATCATCGTAGGTTGCTAGAATAATACCGGTCTCGCCGACTGTCGTCACGTAGCCGGTGTACACGACCTCCTGGTTGGTTTGATAAACATTTACCAACATGCGCTGGGCCAATGCCCGGTTTAAATCATTCACAATCGAATTCACATGACGACCCCCTTTATCTAATTATACCCGCAACGTCACTGAAAAACGGCGGCAAATCCTCAAAATAACTGGACCGTCATTTATCCGCGCCGCAAGTACTTATTTGAAAATCTTACCATATATCACCTAAAATAGCCCGTCAGTTAACTGGCGAAACTTTACGAAACGGCGGTGCTTAAGAATTGGGCGAGCGCATCTCCCTGCAGGCCAGCGCTAAGCCCGACTAACAACTTGATCCGCGCCTTTTGACCGTTCAGGCCTTGGCACAGCATGAGACCCATCTTGCGTAGTCCAATGCCACCACCCTCGTAATCGTAAATGTCCTCGGCGACGCCATTATAACACCGCGACACCAGAACTAAAGGAATGTGCCGGTCTAAGAGACGCTGCACAGCTGCCAACGTTTGTGGCGGAAGATTACCGGCCCCTAAGCCTTCAATTACCAATCCGGCCGTCTGATCATTATCTAAGAAATCAAACAGGCTGCCGTCCATCCCCGCATAGGCCTTCAACAGGTAAACGTGGTCGATGACGTGATCGATGTTGCAGGTATCTTGACTAATTAATTTCTGAAAATAAACGGCGTGGTCCTTGGCGACGATACCAATCGGCCCAAACGTTGGCGTCCGGAAGGTGGCAACGTTGGTGGTGTGGGTCTTGGTCACGTAGCGCGCCGTGTGAATCTCATCATTCATGACGACCATCACCCCATTACCGCGTGAGGCATCGTCTGCGGCCACTTCAATGGCTGACTGAAAGTTGTACAGGCCATCCGACCCAACTTCATTAGAAGACCGCATAGCCCCCGTCACGACAACGGGAATTGTGCTAGGCAGGGTCAGATCGAGGAAGTACGCTGTTTCTTCCAGTGTGTCGGTACCGTGGGTAATGACCACGCCGTCGATACCGTCCTTTTCCGCCTGATCGATGCGTTCCTTGATTTGTAGCATCTGGACCGGCGTCATGTGTGGTGATGGCAGGTTAAACAGCTCGTCCGTGTGTAATTCGACCCGGCCAGCTAGGATAGTCTCCTGTTGAGCAATCGGGTTCTGGGCGTTAGGAACGACCTCACCCTGTTCATTTTGGGACATGGAAATGGTTCCACCCGTATGGATGGCTAAAATCTTCTTCACAACCGTCAACTTCTTTCGTTTAAACTTTGAGAGTGGGACAAAAACCCAGACTCGCGTTGTATCTCTGATGCTATATTGTTGAAACGTGCGGCAAAAGGCAGCGGGCTCCGCTTAAACCTGATAGCCAAATAATCCAAACCCGGGATTATCCGGCTATCAGCCTTAATGCTCACCAGCTAACCGCCTTTTGTCCCACTCTTGTTCTTCAACCAAGTAGGCGTTTCACGCGAAGCGGCTGGTCCGTGTCAACTGGATTCCCGCTCCCGGAAAGATTCGCTATCCACATTGTACCGTACTTGCGGTAAAATTAAGTTAGAATTCAGAGAGGATGTTAACAATGTCCAAAAAAGATGAAGAAAACGGCACCATTCCTGGCGTTCACGTCCATCCTAAGAAATACAGTTCATCCGGCGGCCTGGCTGACTGGGGTCCCCTGCTGGAATGGGCAGGCGGTTTATTTAAGGCTTTATGGAAGCAGATTCAGCGACTCTGGTCAAAACAAAAAAAATGATAACCGGTATTGTTATTTTCATTTTTCCGTGGTAAAGTAAATGACATTCCATTAAAAAAATAAAGTGATTGCCTATATAATGCCAAGATAAGGTTGGCGAGTTTCTACCCAGAGCCGTAAACTCTGGACTATAAGCAAATTGAGGACGAAACTCTTTTTGCCGATGAAAAGAGTTCGTCGGCAGAGTTTTCATTAGCCCCCTTTTTGCAAAGGGAGCTTTTTTGTTTTCAACATTATCTTGGCGGCGTATGGACATCACGAGAAGGAGGAAACTTTCTTGCAGTCCACTAAGTCCGCAACACCCGTTTCGTCATCAGATCAAGGCCAGTCACTTCCCATGTGGCGAGCGGCCATTCTCGGTTTCCAGCATTTATTAGCCATGTATTCCGGTGACGTCATCGTTCCCTTACTGATTGGGGGCGCGCTTCATTTTAACGCCATGCAAATGGCCTATTTAATCAGTGCGGATATCTTCATGTGTGGGGTTGCAACCCTTCTACAGCTCAAACGGACCCCCTTGACCGGGATCGGTTTACCCGTCGTTCTCGGTTGTGCGGTTCAAGCCGTCACGCCCCTGAGCGCCATTGGTAACCAGTACGGGGTCGGCGTCATGTACGGCGCCATCATCAGTGCCGGAATCTTCGTCTTTCTCAGCGCCGGGTGGTTTTCTAAAATTAAGAATTTCTTCCCGCCCGTTGTGACCGGTTCGCTCATCACCATCATCGGCTTCACGCTGATTCCGGTCGGCTTTCAAGACCTGGGTGGCGGGGATGCCACGGCGAAGAACTTCGGTGATCCCAAAATGTTACTGGTTGGGTTTCTGACAATGGGCATCATCTTAGGCCTAAACGCCTTTGCCAAGGGTTTCCTGAAGTCCTTAGCCATTTTAGCAGGGATTCTGATTGGCACGTTCATCGCCGGCGCCATGGGGATGGTTTCCTTAAAGGCCGTGGGCCAGGCTAGCTGGTTCCACCTGCCGCAATTCTTCTACTTTGGCACGCCCAAGTTTGAATGGTCGTCCATTCTCACCATGATTCTGGTCTCCCTGACCACGATGGTGGAATCGACTGGGGTCTTCTTCGCGCTAGGTGACATCACCGGCAAGAAGATTGGCGAAAAGGATTTGAAGCGTGGCTACCGGGCTGAAGGCATCGCCGTTATCCTGGGTGGACTCTTCAACACCTTCCCTTACTCAACCTTCTCCGAAAACGTCGGAGTCGTGCAACTCTCCGGCGTCAAGACGCGCAAGCCACTCTACTTCTCGGCTGCCTTCTTAATGTTGCTGGGTCTCTTACCGAAAATTGGGGCATTGGCCACGGTCATCCCCGATGCCGTCTTGGGCGGTGCCATGATTGTGATGTTTGGTATGGTTGGGGTCCAAGGCATCCGGATGCTCCAACAGGTCGATTTCCAAGATAACAACAACCTGTTAGTCTCCGCTATCTCGATTGGGCTGGGCTTAGGCGTCACCGTCTACCCACAGATTTTCCAAGCCCTCCCCCAGTCACTGCAAATCGTGATGAACAACGGGGTCGTCATTGGTAGCTTCTCCGCCGTGTTCCTCAACATCATCTTCAACATGCGGCCAAGCCGTACCGTTGCCCCGGCTCAAGCGCAGGTCAACAGCGACGCCCAGCCACAAGATAAAAACTAAAAATTATGTTGAAACGACTAACCGGGTCCTTTGCCCTGGTTGGTCGTTTTTTTGCGTGGACCATCCCTGAACTAATGCTGGTTTGACGGACAATCCTTACCTGCATCAATATAATTAATATTATACTATATTCATGTGGGTAATTACTTTCCTCTATGCCCGTTCCATGTTAAGCTGTGATTACGTCATTTCCTAAACGAGTAGATCTAAGTTGGTCGGCCATCATGTGACAACAACCTTACAAAGTGGACAGACGCCTTTAGTTTTCCACCACGGTCTGCGTATAATGAGAGTTAGCGATTGAAAGTCCAGCTAACACAGAGAATCAATCCACAAAAAATACTGACTGATTCCCACCTGCGGCTGCCAGAGATTCCAGCTGCTGTGGGGAACGCCTGCGGCCTGTGGGGCGGTCCTTCGGCTCGGTTTGAAGCCTGTCCAAAACCGACAGTCTCCAAACACGTCCCACGGTGTAAGCTGATTCTCAGCTTACACCGTCGACACAGCTGCCTCCATCTCTGTCCGCCTTCGGTTATGATTGTTCTTCAACATGACATTGAGATGACAATCGCTGGACCGGCAACATTCGTCTCCCACAATTGGACACTGTCTATGTAGGTGGCCAAGATTTAGGCTCAGCCGTGGGATTTTCCATGTTATCGTCTTGGAAAATGGCGACTTTAAAACGCGTACTTGGCGGTTCAAAGCGAGCTGGCAGACCGTTTCTCAGGCTGCCAGCGTGTCCTGCCCACAGCGTTCCAGCCTAAATTTGGCGAACGGTAAGCCGGCAGGGGCAGACAACGTTGCCAATTTTTAATTTTTCTAATGCATTATGACTAGTACCAAAACCTTAATTCGATAGGAGTTTGACCATGCTAAGTATTCAGCATATCAGCAAGGAATTTGGCCCAGTTAAAGCCCTCAACGATGTCAGCTTTGACGTCCCCGATGGCCAGATACTGGGACTGATCGGCCAAAACGGTGCCGGTAAGTCGACCACTTTCCACAGTATTTTAAATTTTATTGACTACAGCGGTAGCATCCAGTGGCAGGGACACACCCTGTCCGCCGAAGACTTCAACCACATTGGCTACCTGCCAGAAGAACGAAGCCTGATGACGAAGCTGACAATTGAACAGCAGATTGTCTATCTCGCCCGCCTAAAAGGTCAACCGGCTAAGGTTATTCGACCGCAAATTGATGATTGGCTAGAACGTTTTGCTGTCAAAGGTACCCGGAAGAGCAAAATCAACGACTTGTCTAAGGGAAACCAGCAGAAGGTCCAGTTAATTTGCACCCTGATTCACCAGCCAGATCTCTTAATATTGGACGAACCCTTCAGTGGGCTGGACCCCGTCAACGCCGACCTGTTGAAGCAAGCCATCGTGGCTGCCAAGGAACGGGGTGCCGCCATCATCTTCTCCAGCCATGACATGGAACACGTCACGGCTGTCTGTGACCAGTTGGTCATGCTTCGCAAGGGTAACGTTGCCCTTCACGGTTCCTTAGATGATGTCCGCGAACAATTTGGCAAGACGGAACTCTTTGTCACGACTGATTGGCCCGCGGAACAGTTGCGGGCATTGCCTGGTGTGGGTAGCGTGACGAAACGTCATGGTAACCGCTACGTCTTGCATCTCACGGACGCTGCGGCTGGCCCTAATATTTTTGATGCGCTCACACAAGGGCATTACATTGAAGAATTCAGTCAACAGCCGCCGACCCTGGATGAAATTTTCCGTTTGAAAGTGGGTGAGGACCATGTCTAAAACCTGGGTCGTCACATTTGAAACGTACCTGCGGCAGATTAAATCCTGGAGCTTTCTGTTTATGATTCTGGGCCCCTTCGTCATGATTGCCTTAACCGTGGGAATCAGTTACATCAGTGCCAACAGCAGTCGCAGTAGTCAGCAGGTCGCCATCATTAGCGATTCAAAGGTCCTGCGTCAGAGCTACCTGCAACAGCATCAAGACGGCATCAACACCAAGATCACCACGACTAGCGCCGCAAAGAAGGCCCTCAAGGCCAACCATCTAGCCGGCTATCTGACTATCAGTACCAGTAATCAACAATTACGCGCCGACTATCACAGCAGCAAGGTCATGGGCAACGGCCTCAAGGCGCAGGTACAAAATTTCCTAAACCAGGTTCAGACCGGGCGCAACTATCAGGAAGCCAAGCTCAGCGCCAAGCAAAAACAAGCCCTGGCCCAGACGCCAATCCTCAAACAGCACGTCGCCACCAAGGATGGCGCTACCAATCTCGCCAAAATTATTTCCTTCTGGATCCTGATTACCATGATTTACATCATCCTGATTACGTACTCCTCCATCACGGCTCAAGAGATTGCGTCGGATAAGGGCACGAAGATCATGGAAATCATCTTCTCGAGTACCACGGCCACCAGCTACTTTGTCGGCAAGATTCTCGGCATTCTGCTGGTCATTGTCACTCAGATTGCAATTTATCTACTGGGTGGTTGGGCCGGCTACGGGCTGGCCATGCACAACGCCGGCATCAAGCGACTAGTCACAGCCAATCAGTCGCTGGTCGACAGCGTTATTCATAACATCGTCAACTTAAATCTGTTGTACGTGCTGCTGGGTGTGATTATCTACACGATTTTGGCCGCCTACAGTGGTGCGCTGGTCTCGAAGGCCGAGGATGCCTCCAAGGCTGCCCAACCCGTGGTCATGCTGGGGATGTTAGGGTTCTTCGCTGCCTTTCCGTTCCAGAATAATTTGGACGCCTTGGCCGTTAAAATTCTGTCGTACGTACCCTTCTTCTCATCCTATTTCATGCCGATGCGGGTCATCAACGGGACTGTCAGTCTGGGCGAACAGCTGGCCTCACTCGTGGTCTTACTGGCCACCATTGCCCTCTTCGCCCTGTACATCGGCCGCCAGTATCAGCGGTTGATGCTCCAAACGGATAGTGAAAATATGTGGCAACATTTGATTCACAGCTTCAAGCACTAAAGACAAAATCCATTTACGCATTCACATTTCACGGTAACGTGCTATAATTGAAAACGTAAGTGGTATGGGCCCTTAGCTCAGCTGGGAGAGCGCCTGCTTCGCATGTAGGAGGTCGTCGGTTCAAATCCGGTAGGGTCCATTGGAAAAGACATTAATTGGAGCAAGCTTGAAACAATCGTTGTTTGCTCTTTTTTTGTCGTCCAAAATTGATGATATTTTGACACAAATCATCATCTAGTTGCAGCAAGTTCATATGCTGCATTTTGGAAATTCTCACCATTGGAAATACCTTAACGGCTGAACCATCAGTATTCACACTCTCAAATGTTTTCTGGTATCAAGGAACAGATGTGAAAGTTATCCACAGGTTGCAGACGAAAACTGGTCGAATTCGACCAGTTTAAAATGAAATCAGAAAGAATTGAAGCATGCTTACTCACCAAAAGCCCTGGCCAGTCGTAGCTAGTCAAGGCTTTTTGTTTATTTACAGCTCTAAACAGGTGGGTCAGGTTGCCTAAGACTCTCTGTGCCGTCTACGACCTAACCCGCCCGCAAAAATGGCGACCAGAATGCCCACAACCAATGGTGCTAGAAAGAATTGGAACATGTTACTCACCTCCCCACTGTTGCAAGTGTGGGTTAGGCAACAACATTTCCGATTATCCCGGAAGTTCAGCGGGTTTACAACACACAATTGTCATAAAGCAGACTATTTTCAAAATTAATTTTCATATTGTGAAAATAGTTATGAAAATCACCGCCATTAAGTGTATGATGAAAATACTGCTGTTTTCACAAGCCGCTACCAGTGGTCGGTTACGGGTTGAAAACGGTCGTCGCCTATCTTACATTAGTGGAGTTGAAACCATGCACGATTCATTAATCATTCGGTGCGTTGCCGAATTTATTGGGACAGCCATCATGGTGGCCCTGGGTAACGGTTCCGTTGCCAACGTTGAGCTCAAAGGAACCAAGGGTTATCACGGTAGCTGGCTGTTAATTGGCTGGGGCTACGGTGTTGGTGTCATGATCCCCGCCCTCATGTTTGGAACCATTTCCGGTGCCCAAATTAATCCTGCCATGACGATTGCCGCCGCAGTCGTTGGCAATTTCCCCTGGCAGGACGTTGTACCTTACATAGTGGCCCAGTTACTGGGTGCCATCATCGGTCAATTGGCCGTGGTTCTGGCCTACAAGCCGTACTACGAACAAACGACGGATACCACCGCCATTCTGGGAACGTTCTCCACAATTGATGCCGCCGATAGCAAATTGAACGGTTTCATCAACGAGTTCCTGGGAACTTTTCTGCTGGTCCTGGGTGCCGTCGCCATGACTTCTGACAAAATTGACCCCCGCGCTGACTTCATTGGCTTGGGCTTTCTGGTCATGTGTTTAGTCGTGTCACTGGGTGGTCCCACCGGTCCAGCGTTGAACCCTGCCAGAGACATTGGTCCCCGCTTACTCCATGCCATCTGGCCGTTTCCACATAAGGGGAGCTCTCAGTTTGACTACAGTTGGGTGCCCATCGTCGCCCCAATCGCGGGTGCCATCTGCGCGACCGTTCTGTGGAAAGTCGTCTTCAGTTAATTTTTAAGTTAGCAAAGCCATGTTCGCCAATCCGCGCTGAACATGGCTTTTTTCGACTCAATTTCACAAATTGCCCATGGCCACGACGCTCCTGGACCGCCGCTGTGTCTTACCAAGAAGCAACGGGCATCGCCCACCAGCAAGGCCGCGCCACTGCGCATCATTTAAGCGACTTTCAACCGGCTTACTGTCCAGCCGGACCAACGTTCTTTTTCATTAGTAATTGCGGCCCTCAACCATTCAACCTGCCGTCATCTTTTTTATTCCTTTTTCCCGCTAAACCCGCTATAATCAATGAAGCTGCAACAATTGCATCCCCGACGCTATCCCTGACCAGCCACGCAAAATTCGGGTCGGATACCGTCATTCCCTATTTATTATCCAAAGGAGGCAGCCTAATGACGCAACCCATCATTACACTACACCACGTCACCAAACGTTACGGCGACGCGACCATTTTAAAAAACATTAACCTCACCCTAGAATCCGGCAAATTTTATACCCTGCTGGGTCCGTCCGGCTGCGGCAAGACCACGATTCTGAGAACGATTGCCGGCTTTACCGACGTGAGTACTGGCGACGTCCTGTTCGCTGGCAAACGGATCAACGACGTCCCCGCTAATAAACGGAACGTTAACACCGTCTTCCAAGACTACGCGCTCTTCCCCCATATGACCGTGGCGGAAAATGTGGCCTTCGGGTTGACGCTCAAAAAATTACCTAAAAAAGAAATTGCCAAACGCGTGACCCAGGCCCTACAACTCGTCCAACTGGCCGATTACGGCGACCGCGAAATCAGTGCGCTCTCCGGTGGCCAACAACAGCGCATCGCCATTGCTCGGGCCATCGTGATGGAACCCCAAGTCTTGTTATTGGACGAACCCTTGTCCGCCCTCGACGCTAAGCTCCGCCGGCAAATGCAGGCCGAGTTACGGGATCTGCAGCAGCGACTGGGGATTACCTTCTTATTTGTGACCCACGACCAGGAAGAAGCCCTGGCCATGAGTGACGAAATTTTTGTCATGAATCAAGGCGAGGTGTTGCAAAGTGGCTCGCCCGTGGACATTTATGATGAACCCATTAACCACTTTGTCGCAGATTTTATAGGCGAAAGTAACATCTTACCGGGTAAAATGATTGCCGACTTCGAGGTGGCCTTTGGCGGTCATCAATTTGAATGTGCCGACGCCGGCATCCCGGTCAACGAGCCCGTTGAAATCGTCATTCGCCCGGAAGATCTGACGCTGACTGATTTGGCGCAGGCCAAATTGACCGTCACCATCGACGCTCAACTTTTCCGGGGCGACTACTACGAAATTACTGCGACCGACAACCTGGGCAATCATTGGCTGATTCACTCGGTCAACCCTACTGAAGACGGCGAACGCGTCGGGATTACTTTCCGCCCGCAAGACCTCCACGTCATGCGCTTTGGGGAAAAGGAAGCCGAGTTCGACGCCCGCCTCGAAACCTACGAAACGGAGGACGATGGCCATGACGAAGCGTAAAACGTGGCTGTACGCCATCCCCTATGGCCTGTGGTTGGCCCTCTTCGTCATTGCGCCCGTCGCCTTGATCATTTACCAATCCTTTTTCGACCTCAGCCATCACCTGACCATCAGCAATTACACCACTTATTTTCAATCAGCTACCTATTTAAAAATGACGCTGAACTCCGTGTGGGTCGCCTTCCTGATTACGCTATTCACCATCCTAATCAGCTACCCCACGGCCTACTTTTTACATCACCTCAAGCACCGCCAGTTCTGGCTGTTGCTGGTGATTCTGCCCACTTGGATCAATATTTTACTCAAGGCCTACGCCTTCATCGGCATCTTCAGTCAGGCCGGCCTTGCCAATCAATTTCTGACGTTCATTGGCATCGGCCCGCAACAGATTCTCTTCACCACCGCCAGTTTCATCTTTGTGGCGACTTACATTCAGATTCCCTTTATGATCCTGCCCATCTTCAACGCGCTCGATGATCTCAATCCGGCCTTCATTAACGCCAGTAAGGACCTGGGCGCCAGCGGGTGGCAAACGTTTCACCACATCATCTTCCCCTTGACACTCCCCGGCGTCAAGGCCGGCATTCAGGCCGTCTTCATCCCCTCGCTATCCCTTTTCATGTTGACCCGCTTGATTGGCGGCAACAAAGTCATCACGCTGGGAACGGCGATTGAGGAACATTTCTTAACCACCATGAACTGGGGCATGGGCTCCACGATTGGCGTCATTCTGATTGTTGCCATGATTATCGTGATGACCCTGACCGGTGACCAACAGTCGAAGGGAGGGACGCCCCGATGAAACGTCACTTGGCCCATACTTATTTGATTCTAGTTTTCGTGATTCTGTACGCGCCCATTCTATTTTTAATCGTCTACTCCTTCAGCCAGGGCGACACCATGACCAACTATCACGGTTTCACCTGGCGCCACTACCAAACGCTGTTCACCGACGCCCGCATGCTGGCTATCGTGGCCAACACACTGTTAGTCGCGCTTCTGTCCTCACTAATTGCCACCATCATCGGTACGCTGGGCGCTCTCAGCATCAATCGGACGACAAAACGGGTGACGCGTGAATCCCTCCTGACCCTCAACAACGTTTTGATGGTGTCCCCGGACGTGATTATCGGGGCCAGCTTTCTGATTTTCTTCACGATGCTCAAGATTCCCTTGGGATTTGGTTCCGTGCTGATGAGTCATATCGCGTTTGAGATTCCGATTGTGGTTCTCATGGTGCTACCCCGCCTGCGTGAAATGTCGGCGGCCATGCTCGACGCCGCGGAGGACTTGGGCGCCACCACGCGGCAACTCCTATCACGCGTCATTTTGCCGTTTATCTCGCCCGGTATCTTCGCCGGTTTTTTCATGGCGTTGACCTACTCGCTAGACGACTTTGCCGTAACCTTCTTCGTCACTGGCAACGGCTTCTCCACCCTCTCCGTGGAAATTTATTCGCGCGCCCGGCAAGGCATTAATTTGGAAATCAACGCCCTCTCCGGTGTCATGTTCCTGTTCTCGCTCTTGCTGGTCGGCGGCTACTACTGGATCCAACAGGCCAGTCAAAAACGGAAACACCGGCGACGGGAGGTGGCCTCATGAAACGTCTCGTCTCATTGGTCGTCGCGCTATTGGCCATCTGTGGTCTCCTAGCTTACACGAGTCACCAGCTGGAGCGCACCAGTGGCAGTACCGGCGCCAAGGTACTGAACCTCTACAATTGGGGGGACTACATTGATCCCAGCCTGATCACGAAATTTCAAAAGGAAACCGGTTATCACGTTAACGTCGAGACTTTCGACAGCAACGAGGCCATGTACACCAAGATCAACCAAGGCGGCACCCACTACGATCTGGCGGTGCCCAGTGAATACATGGTGGCGAAAATGAAACGTGCCCATCTCCTGAAGCCGCTGGACAAACGCCGGCTAACGGGTTGGCAAAATTTCGATTCCCAGTTTTTAAACCAGTCGTTTGACCGCGGCAACCGCTATTCCATGCCGTATTTCTGGGGAACGCTGGGCATCGTTTACAATGATAAATTCGTCAAGGCCAGTCAAGTTCAGCATTGGCAGGACTTGTGGTCGCCGCAGTTTCGCGACAAAATCATGTTAATTGATTCGGCCCGCGATATCATGGGGATGTCCCTGGTAACACTGAACAAGTCCATGAATACCACGAACCCCGCGACGTTACTGGCGGCTGAACGCAAGCTGAACCAATTGGCACCAAACGTCAAGGCCATTGTGGCCGACGAAATCAAAATGTACATGACGCAAAACGAGGCGCCGCTGGCCGTAGACTGGTCAGGTGAGGCGGCAGAAATGCTGGCCAATAACCCGCATCTCCATTACGTGGTCCCGAGTGAAGGCAGTAACTTGTGGATTGACAACCTAGTCATTCCCAAGACGGCCCAACATACCGACGCCATCTATGCCTTCCTCAACTTCATGAGCCGGCCGGAAAATGCCGCTCAAAATGCCGAATACATTGGCTACGCCACACCAAACCGTCAAGCAAAGGCCTTGCTCCCAAAGGCCATCCGCAACGACCGGCAATTCTACCCGACCCAAACCACGATTAAGCATTTGCAGGTTTACCAGGATCTATCGCCAGCAAAGGTGGCTTTGTATAACGACCGCTACTTGGAATTTAAGATGCACCACTAGTGAAATTACAAACGAAGCAGGGACCATGACAATCGCCATGGCCCCTGTTTTGTTTGTACTTTTAAACCATTACGCTGGGTAAACCGTTGACTCGCGCATGAAGTAGGACTGCTTGCCAACTTGGTACCCGGCGGTAATCTCCACGGAATTCAAGACGTTCTTACTCTTGGTATTGTAGAACGTGGTCCCATAGAATTTATTGAGCCGCTTAATCGTTGTTTTATACCGATAATTCCCTTTGCTGGTGACCTTCGTGCCAATCGCCTTGGGCACGGCACTCTTACTGTACACCACCAGCTGATTCTTTGATTTAACGGTCTTGGTTATTTTGACGGACGTGGTTGGCTTGCCATCCATGCCACTCACTTTGAAAGGACTGCTCTTATAATATTCTAAATAACCATTCGTGGTCACATGCACCCGCGCTAGCTTAGCCTTCGTATCATTCTTAGGATAAGCGGTACCTTTATACAGGTTCCCATCCCCACGATAATTACGTAACGCGCCGTCCGGGTAGGCCTTTTGCGTGGCATAAAAACCCAGGTACTTAGGCACCGTCACGTGCTTAAAGTTTTGTGTCGTTGCCGGAATTGATTGGGTCATGGTCGCCGACAAGTGATAGGACTTACGCACGCTATAACTCAATTGATTCAGATTGAGCCCCACCCAGGTCTTGCCGTTACTGGCACTGATGGCTTGAATCTGGACAACCGTTCCCTTAGGAATTGTGATGCTGCCCTTCTTTGCTGAATTTTTGGCGATAATCTTGCGTTGTGTCTTTAAAAATTTATGGGTGGTCACCCCCAAATACTGTGTACTGGCCTGGGCTGAAATAACACTCATCCCGCCAATGCTCACGGCAACTAATCCCGCAATGAATAACTTGCCTTTAATCAAAACGTTCACCCTCCCAAAACTTCTTTTGCTTTGATTATACGCTATCCACCGTTAAAATGACGCAAAAAAAGTTCGTGAACGGATGCCTCTGCATCCCCTCACGAACCCCTTTAACCGAAACTACCAGCGATATAATCTTGGGTCACTGGGATTTGCGGATTGCTAAACATGGTTCCGGTCGACGTGTATTCCATCACATGTCCCAGATGGAAAAAGGCACATTGACTGCTAACTCGCGCGGCCTGTTGCATGTTGTGGGTCACGATAATGATGGTGTACTTCTTCTGCAATTTCAGCAGGGTTTCCTCCACCTTGACCGTTGAAATGGGATCCAACGCGCTACAAGGTTCATCCAGTAGCAAGACGTCGGGCTCCATGGCAATTGAACGGGCGATACACAACCGTTGTTGTTGCCCACCAGACAGGGATAAAGCACTCTTATCCAGACTGTCCTTCACTTCATCCCACAGCGCAGCGCCCTTCAGACTGGCCTCAACGCGTTCGGCCAATTCAGCCTTACCTTTGATACCATTGGCTCGCAGCGCGTAGACAATATTTTCACGAATCGACTTGGCAAACGGGTTCGGTCGTTGGAAGACCATCCCGATGTGTCGTCGAATCTCGTAAATGTTCACGTCTGGTTCATTGATGTCCACGTTGTGGTACCAAATCTTCCCGGTGACCGTGGCAATGCCATCGTTCATCCGGTTCAGTGACCGCAAGTACGTGGATTTCCCAGAACCAGAAGCCCCAATCAACGCGGTAATCTGGTTCTTAGGGAAGGCCAGGTCTGCATCGTGCATGGCATGGTTGGTGCCGTAGAAGACTTGCAGGTTCTCGGTCCGCATGGCCAGCGACGTCTTGTCATCAAAGGTCTGCACCGCAGTGTCTTCAAATGAATATTGTTTTAACATAGCAGCTCCTCCTTATTTGCTGGCCGTGACGCGCCGGTAGAGGAAGTTTCCCAGTAACCGTGCACACAAGTTGAATAACAGAACGGCAATAATCAACACGGCTGAGGCAGCGGCCGATAACTGCGCGGCATTGCTGGCCAAGCCTTCAGTGTTGACCTTCCAAATGTGGACCGCCAACGTTTCGGCTGGTCGGAAGGGATTCAGCGGACTCGCTGGATCCATGGGATTCCAATCAGCAAAGTTGGTGACGGGCGCACTTTGGCCGGCCGTGTAAATCAAAGCTGCGGCTTCCCCAAAGACCCGTCCGGCACTCAACACGATCCCCGTAACGATGCCGGGCAACGCAACCGGTAAGATAATCCCGATTTCCGTCTTCCATTTAGATAAGCCTAGCGACAGCCCCGCTTCCCGTTGGTCACGAGAAACAGCACTCAGAGATTCTTCAATGTTCCGCGTCAACAGCGGCAAGTTGAAGAAGGTTAAGGCAATGGCCCCGGAAATAACTGAGAAGCCAATCTTAAACTTCACAACGAACAGTAAGAACCCAAACAACCCAACCACTACGGAAGGCAAGGAACTCAGCACTTCGATGGCGGAACGAATCAAGCTAGTTCGCCAGTTGTCTTTAGCATACTCTGCTAAATAAATCCCTGCACCCAAGGAAATGGGAATGGAGATCACCATCGTCAGAAATAACAGGTAGAAGGAGTTAAACAGCTGAACTCCGATACCACCGGCGCCACTGAAGGCGTCCGTTGTCCCTGTCAGAAAGGACCAGCTGACGTGGGGTAAGCCAGAAATCAAAATGTAGGCTAATAAGAAAATCAAAATACCCACGACGGTTGCAACAATCAAATCAATGATGACCGTTGCTAGAAAATCAGTCCGTTTAGCGTTCATGTTTGAGTTGCCCCCTCTTAGCGATGACCCGTACAAGTGCGTTGAAGAATAATGACATTAATAACAGGATCAAAGCTAATGACCAAAGGGCGTTGTTGGGAAGCGTCCCATCAATGGTGTCCCCGATACCGGTAGTTAGTTGACTAGTTAATGTTGAAGCCGGTGAAATTAAGTTCTTAGGCATAATCGCTGCGTTCCCAATCACCATTTGAACAGCTAAGGCTTCCCCGAAAGCCCGGGCCATCCCGAAGATAACGGCAGTCAAGATTCC
The DNA here is from genome assembly GCF_003946245.1 of Levilactobacillus cerevisiae. Taxonomy (GTDB): domain Bacteria; phylum Bacillota; class Bacilli; order Lactobacillales; family Lactobacillaceae; genus Levilactobacillus; species Levilactobacillus cerevisiae. The sequence continues at coordinate 25,935 of NZ_RHNN01000004.1, read as the reverse complement.
GGGCGTCGCTGAACGCAGGATCACCCGCGAAACAGTTTGCCAGCGAGTAGCGCCTAAGGCTAAGGAAGCTTCCTTAAAGTGACGGGGGACGGCCCGCAGACTATCGACGGTCATTGACGTGATCGTTGGTAACACCATGACGAACAGGACAAAGGTCGCTGAGATAATCCCGAAACCAGAACCGCCAACCAGGTGCCGCATGAACGGTACCACGACGGCCAAACCGATGAACCCATAAACAACGGAAGGAATCCCAACCAGTAATTCAATCACGGGTTGCAATAATTTCCGACCCCGGTTGGGTGAGATTTCCGTCATGAAGATGGCAGTCCCTACGGCAAATGGGGTCGCCACGATTGCGGCGGCAAAGGTCACTGCAAAGGACCCCACAATCATGGGCAATGCTCCAATTTGACCTTGATCAGGCGCCCAGTTGGTCCCAGTCAGGAACTTCACCAGGCTCACATGGTTCTGAGTAAACGTCGCAATTCCTTTAGACGTAATGAACCAGAGCATGGATGCCACCACTAAGATAATGACCCCGATACATAGATAACTAATCCCTTTACCCATCCAGTCTTCACGAGTGGCGCGGGTCGCGTGGTGCAAGCGTGCAGACCAGTCATTCGACTGCGTCTTTTGATTCTTAAGTTGAAAATTTGTTTGTTCCATACGTTGACTCCCCCTTAACAAAAATGAAGGTGCTTCGACCGCACCTCCCCCCATGTGACTACGACAATTTATTAGTGACGCTTAGTTTTGGGTAACAGTTCCCTTAGCGTCCTTAGTAACTTTCATGTCATGGATACTGATGTAGCCCATATCCTTAACTAAGCTGTTTTGAACGGTCTTGGAATCCATGTACTTTAGGAATGCAGCAGTAGCCTTGTCAGGCGTGCCCTTGGTGTACATGTGTTCGTAAGACCAGATTTGCCATTTGTTGTTTTCAACGTTGTTGTCCGTTGGGGTAACATTGTTGATAGAAACGGCTTGTAACTTACTGGTGAAGTACGAGAAGGCCAAGTAGCTAACGGCACCTGGTGTTGAGGAAACAATCTTTTGAACCGCACCGTTAGAATCTTGTTCTTGAGACTTAACAGCGGTGGCACCCTTCAATACGGCGTTTTCAAACGTTGCTCGCGTCCCACTACCTTGGGCCCGGTTGATGATGACAATCTTTTGGTTCTTACCACCAACTTCTTTCCAGTTCGTGATCTTACCCGTAAAGATTTGTTTCAGTTGGGCCATCTTCAAGTTCTTGATACCGGTATCCTTGTTAACGACGGGAGCCATTCCAACAACGGCTACCTTGTGGTCAGTTAACTTGTCAGCCTTGATGCCTTCTTTTTCTTCAGCAAAGATATCTGAGTTCCCGATTGATACGGCACCAGCTTGCACTTGGCTCAGCCCAGTTCCAGAGCCCCCACCTTGAACGGTCAAGTTAACCTTGCTGTTCTTGGCTTGGAAGTTGGCTCCAGCTTTAGCTGCTAATGGTTGTAACGCCGTTGACCCCACTGCCGTTACCTTACCTGAAAGTGCTTCACTGCTACTGCTCTTACTGCTAGTTGAGCTAGTGGCCTTCCCACAACCTACCAATAGAAAACTAAGTGCTGCAATACCAATCGCTACCTTTGATCCCTTATTCATCTCTGTCACTCCATGTCTTTTTAAGATATAGTAGAACCACCACAACGTAAGCTAAGTCGCTAATGCTCGTGGTGCCTCCCCTTAACTTACAAAGACAATTCTACGTGCTCAATTTATGTTTTACGTCGCAATCGTGTAAATTTTCGGTAAATGTTGCCGAAGTCTTTATAATTCCTTTTATATTACGGTCCTTAACCCCCAAACACGATTAATCAACTAATTACGGATGATTAATTGCGTAACCTCCAGAGAATGGCTAGAATTATAGGTAAGAGGTGACCAGAAGTGGCAAATAAAAATGAAAAGGCCGCACGGCATGCTATCATCGTTGATATGAATGACTTTTTGATGGACTATGCCGCCAACAAGCTAGGGAAACAACCCGACTTGGCGGAAAAAGTTTCAGCGGCCGCAAAGACTGACGTAACTGCATTGGATGAGCTATTTAAGGATAACGGGGTGGGCCGCCGTACCAAGTATTTAGACCTCGCCTCGGGCTTTCTCCGGGATGAAGCCGATGCTGATGACGAAGACACCACCCACGACTTTTCCGCTGCTAGCGAGGCCTTGGCCACAGAGGCAATCGCCTACCTAGCCAGTCATACCAGCGACTTTGACCGTTGGGAAAAAGAATAAGACCACAACTTTTAGACAAAAATAACCCGCAAAATCACATCAAATGATTTTGCGGGTTATTTGTTTGCAGGCAATTTACTGCCACTGCCACAGGTCAGCTTTCATGTTCGTCGCAATAATCTGGGCGAGCAAATCAATGAATTGATCAGGCATGTAGGCCGTCGTATCCAGCGTCGTGGTTTGATCGTTAACTTTCGTAATAATCAAGCCCTCGTGTGCCAAGGAAAGCCCATACTTTGGTGCAATCTGACAGAGTCGTTCAACCTGTTCTTCATTCACGGTGGGACCCCCTCGTTTTTAAATCTTACTCGAGCTTAGCCAATCCACACCGGCGCGTCAAGTCGTCAGCGACCTTTTTAGTGGTTTGAACGGCCACACAATTCAATACTTAGGGATTACATCGGCGTTGCCCAATGGCCAGCGACTACATAAGCCGTCAGTGTCTGCGCACCAGCCCTCCTACTAAGGAATGGATCATCAACCATTAGACTGCCACTAACTGTTGGTATCATGATTAGTCGTTGGTTAACACAATGTAGGCGTGAGCGAGCCAAATTTAGGCTCAGCCGTGGGATTTTCCAAGTGGTCTTCTTAGAAAATGGCGACTTTGAAACGCGGTCTTGGCGGTTCAAAGCGAGCTGAAAGACCGCCTCTCAGGTTTCAGCGTCCTACCCACAGCGTTCCAGCCTAAATTTGGCGACCGGCAAGCCGGCTGTTACCTACCGTGTTTAACCTTTTAATAACAATACTTATCCTTAGCCAGTTGCTGATGAATTGCGGCGACGAGCTGGGCCTCATCCGGGCCGTCCGCCACGATTTGAACAAAGTCGCCACCACACTTGGAAAGTCGCGCCACCTCTTGTGCCAGACTGGGATTCAGTTCCTCATTGCGAATTCGAATCGTGGCTTTGCTCGTATAACGCTGACAAATTTTTTTGAGCGCGACACTTTCGTCAATTGCGGGCGTTTCTGGGTAGAATGGAATTCCGATTGTTTTCATCTGTGATCACCTCTGCTTATTATTGTAAGCGATTACATTACCTTTGCCAATACCTTTCAGTCTTTTTCACAAAGTTGCGGTGTGAACCCCATCCCCGCTTGTGCCAGTCCTAAAAATCACATGTGGCTACCCACATCTGTCTTGCGAACGCACGTTCAATCTTGGCCGAAAGTGTGGTATGATATTTTCAGAAATGGAGGCGATGGGGACATGACTACCAAGCTTGGTGTGCGGGAATTAGTTGAATTTACCCTGCGAACGGGTGATTTAAGTTCGACTTCTGGCAGCCAGAACACGGCCTTGCTGGGCGCACAAATCCACCGTCGTCTACAGAAACAACGCGGTGAAAACTACCAAAAGGAATACTACCTCGACAAGGCACTGACACTAAACGGCGATGACTACCTACTCCATGGCCGAGCGGACGGCGTTACCCTCACCGACGACGCGGCCAGCATCGAAGAAATCAAGACATCCGAAACCGTCTTCGACAAGTTGAGCGCTAACACACTGACCCTTTACTGGGCGCAGGTGAAAATTTACGCTTACCTACTAATGACCAAGGAAACCGACCTCGACCAGGTCACGTTGACGCTCACCTATTTTCAAACTAACACGGAGACGACCACTCAGACGGATCAGGTCATTACCCGTACCGAAGCGGCGGCGTTCTTTGATCAGGTCATTACGGAATACATTACCTGGCTGAAGTTTCGATCCGACTTGCGCGAACGGCGAGATCCGACCATTAAGCAGTTGGCCTTTCCCTTTGGCCACTACCGTCCCGGTCAGCGGGAATTAGCGGTCGCCGTCTACAAAACGATTGTGACCAGCAAGCGGCTGTTTGCGGAAGCGCCCACGGGTACCGGAAAAACCATCTCCACGCTCTTTCCTACCATTAAAGCCATTGGCGAAGGCGTTATCCAGCGGATTTTCTACCTCACGGCCAAGCAGAGCACCCGCCGTGTCGCGGAAGAAGCGGTCACCCTCATGGCCAGTCAGGGGTTGAAACTCAAGAGCATTACGCTGACAGCCAAGGATAAAATTAAGTTTCCCGAGGAGGCCGACCTGCAACCCGAAGAGAACCCTTACATGCTAGGCTACTACGATCGGTTAAAGCCGGCCCTTCTGGATTTGATTCAACACAATGATCAGCTCACGCGTCCAGTCATCGAAGACTATGCGCGCAAACACACGCTGGACCCGTTTGAATTTCAGCTGGATGCCAGTCTTTTTTGTGATCTTATCGTGGGGGACTACAACTACCTGTTTGACCCCCAGGTTCACCTCCAACGCTTCTTTGCGACGGAAGATCCGGATAATTTTTTTCTGATTGATGAAGCCCACAACCTGGTCAGTCGGTCGCGCGACATGTATTCGGCCGCCATCAACAGTCGACCGCTGGATCACCTAATCGATACAAGTCAAGGTCTCGACCAAGCCACTCCCAAATTACGGCGTCGGCTCAAGGATCTGCGGGCCACCTTTAGCGACATCGCGCAACCCCTGATTGACGATGGTCAGACCGACAGCACTTTCATGATGCCGCCAGAAAATTTTGAGCACGACCTGAGTCGCTTGGTGGAGGCCATCCACGATTGGCTGGTCGACCAACCACAGACGCCCTTTACCCAGTCCGTGCTCGACTACTACTTTGCCGCCATCAGCTACCAGCGCATCGGTGAATACTACGACGACACCTACCGGATGCGGCTAGAGCTGGACAACGGTAACATTATGTTGAAGGAACTCTGCCTGGATCCGAGTGCATTTTTGGCTGACAGTCTCGCCCTGGGCCACGGTGCTGTGCTGTTTTCAGCGACCCTTTCCCCCATGGACTACTATCAGAACGTGTTGGGTGGCGACCAGGAAAGCTTGGCCTACCAGCTCAATTCGCCATTTGAACCGGCCCATCAAGATATTCTGGTCACGACCTACATTCAAACGACCTACAAGCAGCGCAACGCCAATCTGGCCAATATTTTACTGGCCATCAAGACGCTGGTCGACGGCAAGACCGGCAACTATCTGATCTTTTTGCCGTCCTACAGCTACCTGCTCGACGTGAGTCAGGCCTTTCACTTAGCCTATCCGCACATCAAAACGGTGTGTCAGGAGTCCCAGATGGCCGAGGCCAATCGGAGTGCTTTCCTCGCCAGTTTCAAATCAGATCCGCGTGAAACGTTGGTCGGCTTTGCCCTCCTCGGTGGGATCTTCTCCGAAGGCATCGACCTGAAATCCGACCGATTAATTGGCGTCGGTATCGTCAGCGTGGGCCTGCCCGGCATCAATCCCGAGACTGACCTTTTGCGCGACTATTTTGACGCAGAATCCCACCGCGGCTTTGCCTACGCCTACCAATTGCCTGGCCTGAACAACGTGTTCCAAGCGGCGGGGCGGCTGATTCGTGGGTCCAAGGACGTGGGAATTATCTTACTGATGGATCAACGCTTCGCTAGTCCCCGCTACACCAACCTGTATCCGCGCCACTGGCAACATTTTCGCCGTATCTATCGTCCCGAGCAATTGCAGCCCGCCATCCAAAATTTTTGGCTTCAGGAGGTTCCCCGATGAAAACGAAATTAACCTTAGAAATGGAAGCAACCCTCTACGCCTACTGCCGGGAAGCCGGTGCGTTTGCCGTGGAAGAGGTCACCATGCCCGACGACGCGGGAATCGTGGACACGTTGAGCTACCAGGAAATGCCCGACCAACAGATTGAATGGCGCTGCTACGAGTTGAAGGTCACCAAGAGTGATTTCCATTCGAAGGCCAAGCTGTCGTTCGTCGGCCACTACAACTACTTTGTGCTACCGCTCAAGCTCTATCAGGACGTACAAGCAGAAATCCCTCCACGGATTGGCGTCCTGATCTACCGGCCCTTTGATGCCGAAATGCTGGCGACGGCGACCGAGGCGCCCACCACACCGGGCTACCTGACCGTCGCCCGGCCACCCCGTCACCAGGAGCTCCAGGTCCCTGAATCGGCGTTGACCACGCGCTTCATCGCCTCGCAGGCCCGTGAGGTTGGCAAGGCCAAGCAGATGGCCACCGGTCTCAAGCAGTATTCGACCGAGCGGCTCTATCAGGAATTGAAAAAACGCCATCAACATTACGATATTTATGATCCGGAAGCCAATTTTTACGACCAATTCATTGATGATACCCAGTCAACCGCCGTCACCGCCCTGCAGGCTGAAATTGATGCGCTGAACCTGGAACGGCACGACCTCCAGGAACAGCTGAAGGAGCGCCGGCCATGATTTATTTTCCGTACTTTTGTGGTCGCCAGTATGACTTGTTGGCACTGAAAAATATTGCTCAGCAACAGATTCTGCCACCCAACATTATCCCGATTATTGAACCCGTGCGTGACATCCGGGCGCTCCCCCAGACCGTGGCGGCCTTCGTCGATCATGACCAGCCAGTGGTCGTGATTGCCAACCCCACCGTCAGTGACTACGCGCTGACCCAACAAAAACTCTACGACTGGCGGTCCGCGGCGGATAATCCCGCCTTAATCGTTGGCCACATTCTCACGCCAACGCTCATCCCTACGAGTCTGCAGCCAGCAACCGGCCACCAGACGCTACTCGTTGGTCGGCAAGCGGACGAACTCGCGGCGGCCCAACACGCCGGCTGGTTGGCTGAGCCGACTTATCTGTTGGTACCGCCCGAGGCCCGCATTCGCCGGTTAATGACGCGCCCGACCGTCAGCCTCTTCGATCACGCCTGGCTGCCAGAGCACGACCGCAGTTACGCGGACATCGCTGACGGCTTTTTCAGTGATGACTGGTCCCTCGCCGAAAGTGATGGCTACCAGGGCTTCAGCGACTACACGATTGGTGGCGCCCATTACAGTGAGCACGGCTATCCGGCGCGGGCAGTCACGCTCCACCTGACCTATTTCAAGGGCGACCAGCTCCGGATTCACCGTTTTGTGTCCGACGACCGCGAAGACTTCCGCCACCCCAAGGAAAAATTCTTCCAGGCGGTCGCCAAACTCGCTGACTGGCTGCCGCAACATCCAGCAAGCCAAACGCCTGCCGCCTTAGCCCTCGCCGACTACCACCAGCAACAGCATTTTCCGGGACTCGGCGTCGTCAAGCGTCTTAGTTTGGAACACCATCTCCAGATCATGGCTGGCTACTTCAAGCAACACTACCCCGTCTAAAACTGGTGGCAGTACCCATGTTCCAGCGTAATCCCTGCCCCTTCTCCGATAGTGCTATACTGGACTTATCGGGGAAGGGGTTAACATTTATGACACGGCAAAGGACTATGGGCTCCACGGTTTGGCGACTGCTAGGCGCCAACAAGGTGACCCGGCAGTATTCAAGGTGGGGCCGCATTTTGACTTATTTATTTTGGCCAATGGCTATTTTAGAAGGTATCGCGTGGTTCACGGGGAATCAAACGTGGTGGGGCCTTCTGTTTACCGGCATTGCAGCCATCTACGGGGTGCTGTTCGTCGTGACCATGCCCATTGAGCTCATTCGGATTGCGCATCGTGAGGATCACAAAAAATAAGGGGTGCTTCACCATGAATTCGGGGAAAAGGTTAAGGACGGCGCGGATAGCTCGGGGCTTGTCCCTTGGCTCGGCCGCCCAGCGGCTCCATGTATCACCAGTTACGCTGTTCTTGTGGGAGTACAACCTGACGAAGCCGACAAAGCGGGTCGTTAGGCAGATGGCGCAACTGTACAAATTTAATGCAACGCCCATTTTACGGACCAGTGAGGAGCAGCCAGCACGGGCAACGCGGACGCAAAAAATACTTCGGGTCAGCCTGGCGCTCGTCATGTTACTGCTCTTGCTTTTTCGGTGGCCTCCAGCAATCAAGTACCTGGGTATCGTAATCATCGCGATTCTGGTTGCTTTGTTGCCAGCACCCAAACCAACACCGGTGCCGGGTAAGCTGACTGATGAGAATGAAGCGAACCGGCCATTCAAAAGCCTGGCCCTGTTAGTCCTGTTGACGCCCACCATCTTACGGGCGCCCAATTGGGATTCGTGGACCTTATTGGCTGCGCTGGCCATCGTTTACGTCTTCATTCACGTGGGTCAGATTCGCCAGTTTGTTGCGCGGAAATAGTGCGTGGAACCAGTACTTGGCTGGCAGGCAATATAAATGCGATATTAAAAGAGGCTGTGACATTTTCGTCACAGCCTCTTTGCTATCTCTAAACTAATATGACAATCACACGTTAAGCTGGTAACACGCTAACGCCCTCTGGGACCATGAAGTCCTTTTGAACCAGCGTTAACTTACCGCTCTCAGCGTCGCGTTGGAACAGTGCGGCGTTGTCTGAGTTTTGGTTCACAACCAGCAACAAGCCTTGATTGGCCGTCCAGTTGAAGTCACGTGGGAAGTCACCTTCCGTTGAGATCCGTTGCACCAGCGTCAACGTGCCATCTTCAGCGGTGGCGAAGACTGCCAGCGAATTGTTCCCCCGGTTGGAAACGTATAGGAAGCGCCGATCCTTGCTCAAACGAATGGCAGCGGCACCGTTATGTTCCGTCCAGTCGTCAGGAATCGTGGAGATAATGCTCTTCACAGCAAATTTACCCGTAGCGGTGTCGTAACTTAACGTGGCGACGTTACTGCTTAATTCACCAACCAAGTATGCGACACCCTTCTGGTCATCAAAGACGATGTGCCGTGGACCGTAGCCAGCAGGCATGTCGAGTTGACTGACCGGTGACAATTTGCCAGCGTCAGAAACGTCGTACACGTAAACCTTGTCAGAACCCAGGTCACAAACAACTAAGCGATTGTCGGGTGTCAGGTCGGCAAAATGAGGATGGGGACCGTCAGCTTGTTCGGGTGCTGGACCAACGGGATCCTGGTCAATGACCTGGTCCGTTTCCTTCAGTGTCCCGTCAGCAGCGATGGCGTAGACCGTCACAGCAGCCGTGTGGTAATTGGCCGTGTAGACTAATTGCCGTGCTTCATCAACTGAAACGTAAGCCGGTGATGAACCCAAGTCCAAGACCTGTTGAATGGCCCGTGGCTTATCTTCGGAAACGTCATAGATGATCAACCCACCGTGGGTCGTGCCATCCGTTTCCTTTTTATTGATGACGTACAGGCGCTTAGCCGCAGCCTTCGCAATGTATGTCGGGCTCCCAGCTGATGCTAACCATTCGCAGTCCATTAACTTAGGCGCTGCGGTGTCTACGGTTACCCGGTAAATACCACGACTGATGCGCTTGGTATAAGTTCCAATATAAAAATCTTCCGTCATGTGTGCTGCCCCTTTCAACTTGCCAATATCACTCTTAAGTATAGCACAGCTAGCCGCTTAAGGCCGAGGAAGTCGGTCAACGGCGGTTAAGTTGTGTGGTAACGGCGCCTCCGGGCTGGTGAAAATGGGACCGGATCGCGGTGGGCGACCGTCCGGAGCCACAGTACGGTCTCCGGACTTATTTTGAGCCGCACAGCCCGCGTCTCAAAAGTATCAATTCCCTAAGCGACAAGAACCGTCACTAAGGGAATTCCCACGGCTTGGCCCATTTTCACCACCCCTGCGGCTCACACTTGTTTAACTGCCGTTTGCCGACTTCGACCTTAAGCTACGTGATTCTGTTAGTCCTTCTAGGTTTAGGTTTGTTTTGACCTTCTAAGAACCGAGTTTCAAAGGTACCAATTATCTAAGCGGCAAAGACCGCCACTAAGATAATTCCCACGGCTTAGCCTATTTTGACCGCCCCTGCGACTGATATCCGTTGACCACTCTCGTTCCCAAGCATTAATGGCAACAGTAATCTCCCCTTTGAAATCACGTAACCATGGGACCGGATCGCTGTGGGCGACCGCCCGGAGCCATAGTGCGGTCTCCGGACTTATTTTGAGCCGCACAGCCCGCGTCTCAAAAGTATCAATTCCCTAAGCGACAAAGACCGTCACTAAGGGAATTCCCACGGCTTGGCCCATTTTCACCAGCCCTGCGGTTCACACTTGCTTAATTGCCGTTCGCCGACTTCGACCTTAAGCTTGGTTAGCCGTTGGTCGCTACGTCCAGACTTACTAAAACTATTTTGACCGTCAACACGACCAGCAGTCATTAACCATTCCATCGACAATCCTTCCCCTTATTTCTCATAGACTGGCTAAAGTTAGTTGCAACCTCTCCCTCACATTAGTATCATGGTATGGATGGCATCCTTGAAAAATAAGGACCACGATAGTTAATCCTAAATGTGACTAAGCCATTTAGCAATCACACCAATTCAGAACAACTGACAAAGAAAGGACTCACCGCACATGTCTAGTTTCGAAGGGTATCATCCCCTTTTGACCCCCTTATTTCGTTTCGACTGGCTCACCCAATTTAAATTAAAGTACGTCGCCGACCTGACCGCTAATGATCTGGGCGTGACGGCCGATTGGGTCAATGCCACCATGCGCAACACGATGGACCGTTCCGCCCTCACCTGGGGAATCGAACGGCGGCGAACCCACAAACTGATTGCCTGGGGCGGCTTCAGTGACCTTGACCTGACTGCCCATACCGGTAACATCGGCTTCAACGGGAAGCGCCTTCCCGCTAGCGAGCAACAAGAAATTGTGAATCGACTGGTTAATTTTGGCCACGAAGAACTACAACTAACTGACATGACGCTGACCAGCGCTGGTAAATTAGACGACGCCGTTCTGGCAGCGGCTGGCTTTGTCCAAACTGACAAGCGTTGGCGCTGGATGGTACGGCGATAAACCTCAATGTAAATTAAAGGCGTCACCCACTAGTCTCACGGGTGACGCCTTTTGATTGCGTTGTTTTACTGCGTTTGGTGTCGCTCCAAGCTTACATTGCTGAAACGTGTGACAAAGTGCAACTAGCTCCGCTTAAAACTGATAACCCAACAATCCAAGCCCAGGATTATTGGGTTATCAGCCTTAATGCTCACCAGCTAACCGCCCTTTGTCGCACTCTTTACTTCGTCCCAAACACCAGCAACCCCATGCCACCACTCACGTAAGGCGTCTTGGTTCCCAATGGCGCAATCTTCCCGGCAATGGTCCACCGTTGCAAGTCAGCTTGATCTGCCGCGGTGACGGCGTCATCGATGGCTTGCTTTACTTCGGCCGCGTTAGCTGGATCCTTCACGTGGAACCGAACCAGGTAAAACCCACTGTACTCGGTGTTATTAGCCGTCAGTAAGTTGTCAAAATCATCATTCGCTGAACTAATTTCTTCTGACAAAATGGGCTGATTGTCCGTCGACGCAAAGACCTGGTTGACGGCGGTCATCAAATCAGGATCGTAGGTGGCGTGCGGGAACAACTTCATGAGCGCAATATCAGCCGGCTGTAAATCCGCGGTCTTCGTCGCTGATGCCCAGTTCATCGTGGACGTTGTCAGCGTTGCCGGGGTGCTGGCTGCTGACTTTAAGTAGCCGCGCCAAATCCACCCGCCATGCTGGCCATCCGCACTGTTCACGTGGTAGTAAATCAAGTATTTTCCTGTCGCCACATCATATAATTTTTCATGAGCATTCGTATACCACGTGACATCTGACAGACTGCTGTTATAGCCATACCAGGTTCCCAGGTGTTTTGAATAACGGCTACCCTTAGTTGCCGTCATTGCGTGGCGCTTCATGCTCGTCCGCCAGACTAAGCGAACCGAGTTGGAGCGTCGAGCCGAATACTGTGACTTGGCCGATGCCGTTGTGCCGAGGCTGCCAAACAATCCCACCCCGACGCCGAGCGCAACGATACCCTTAATAACTTTTTTCATGAATTGAACCTCCCCAATCTACTTCCAGTTTAGCCGTGCAACCATTTCAAGTCCACACAATTTCACAAATTTAACGAAGGCCAAAACCAGCCGCCTTGTTCGAGCTGACAACTAGTCGTACTGAGCCAACCCGTCCCAAAAATTTAGCACAAAAAAAGTTTCCACCACATAAATCGGTTGGAAACTCATTTATAAGACCCTTTAATCTTCCGTAACGCGTCGGTTCAGTTCTTCAGCAATCTCAAACGACTCGCTGTAATACGCGTCCCGTACGCCCAGGTAGTAACAGGCCAAACTGCCCAGCACTACCACGACGAAGTCTAGCGGGTATGGCAACCAGCCGACACCGCCGAATTCATGGCTACCGACCAACGACATGATTGTCAGCCATACCATTTCCGCCAGCAGCCACCGGCCACCCTTGAGACTAGCCCGCAACGCTTGCCACCCCGCGGGCCGCCGCACTTCATAATACACGTAAAAGACGAGGCCCAGCGCAATCACGCCGAACACCTCAATCGTCGTCGGCCACTTCGCCCAATAGATGGCAAGACTGGCTAAAATGTAAGCTAGTGGCGCCCACCAACGCAGGCCCCGCAAACGAAATGGCCGACTAAAGTGGGCCCCTTGTCGCCGCAAAGCGCTCACCGTCACCGGCCCCGTCAAATAAGCAATCAAGGTCGACGTGGAAATCACATTGGACAACGCGCTCCAGTTCCGAAAACCAGCGACTAGTAGCACGCCTAGAAACATGTCAACTACCATGGCCCGTCGCGGTGTTTGGTATTTCCGGTTAATTTCCCCCAGCTTGGTCGGCATGTGTTTGGTTCCCGTCATCGCGGCCAAGGCCCGACTCGTGGTCGCCACGAACGACACCCCGGTGCCAAATGGCGACACGAAGGCGTCTAGGTACAGCAACGTCGACAGCCAGCCCAGATTTAGCAGGATCGCCAAATCAGCGAATGGCGACTGGAAGTTAACCCCCTGCCACCCGTGCGTGAGGTTGCCTGCCGGGACGGCACCGATGAAGGCCACCTGCAAGAGCGTGTAAATGACCGCGCTAATGCCAAATGCAATCACGATACTCCAGAGAATGTTGCGCTCCGGGTGCTCGATTTCATTGCCCATATTGATGGTCGTCTGAAAGGCGTTGTAGGAAAAGATAATGCCGGCCGCGGTCGTCGCCGAGAAAATCGACGCGCTCCCGGCTGGCATGAATCCTGCCGCCTGACTAAAGTTCTGGGGCTCAAAGCCCGTCCAGACCAACACAATAATCGTCAGCGTGGGAATCAGCAATTTGAACATCGCAATGAAACTGGTAAAACGCGTCAGTAATTTAACCGACCAGAAGTTCAGTAACGTAAATGCTAAAATAAATAAAAAGACAATGACTAAACCTTGATTGGTGATGTTGCCATTTTTGATAAATCCCCGCGTCCAATTCGCCCAGGACCACGGCCACGATGCCATGTATTGCACGGCGGCCACGGCTTCGATCGGGATAATGGTTAGGAGTGACAACCAGTTCGCCCACCCAGCCACGAACCCCAGCAAGGGCCCATGGGAGAAGGCGGCGTATTGGCTCATCCCGCCGCTCGTGGGAAACATGGTTCCCAACTCGATGTAATTTAAGGCAATCAGGCCAATCACGACCGCCCCTAAAATCCATGATAAAACAGCGGCTGGCCCAGCAATTTGGGCAGCCATGCCGGCACCAAACAGCCAGCCAGAGCCGATGATGGCACTCAGCGTTAACATGACCAATGAAAATAAACTCATCTTGCGCTTCAAGCCAAACGCCCCCACTTATAAAATAATCTGTCAGGCCGAAGTCGCTGTCCAGGCAAGGCCGTCCCCACTGCGGGTGAATCTGCGTTGACAGATTCCCGCTTGTTTTGCCCAGCAACTTCGCTGACGTATTCGATTAATTTTACGCTAGCTCTCTGGCATTGCAATAAGAAAGTGAGAATAGTTTGCTTAGAAGAATTGACCCACGTAATAGTGAATAAACATGGTAATAATCCCCACAATTAAATTCCGAACGATAGCTGTCTTGACGAGGCCGTGGCCTAATTTGGCACTCAAAAACCCGGTTAACGTGACGGACAACAGGACGGCCACAATGGTCGCAGGCCACTGTGTTGCGGCTGGAAACAGCGTCATCGCCGCCAATGGAAAAATACCACCCAGACTTGCCGCAAACAGGGAAGAAAAGGCCGCGTCCCACGGGTTCATGTAGTGGCCTAATTCAATGTCTTCCTTAACGTTGACGACCGTCTTCAGCGCATCCTTCGCCATTAAATCTTTAGCAATCGCCAGGGACGTTTCGGCCGTTACCCCGCGGTCCACGTAGAATTGTTGCACCGCCGCCTGTTGATCGGCGAAATTCGTCTTTAGCAAGGCTGCCTCTTGTGCCACCGCAGCCTTTTCCGTATCTTTTTGCGTACTGACAGAGGCGTATTCCCCGGATGCCATGGAAAAGGCGCACGCCAGTAAATCCGACAGCCCCGCGATGAAAATGGTAAATTCATTGGTTGTGGCAGCGGCGACACTGAACAGTACCCCAACAACGGTTAGAATCCCGTCATTAGACCCCAGCACACCGGCCCGCAACGTATTTAATTTTTCTTCCATTGTCTGGTGTTGCTTTTGCTTTTTTGTCCGTAACTCTTGATTTGCGACCATCTTAATGGGCCTCCCTTATGCCTACTCTTATGCAAATAACCGACCGATACCGTACGTTACCAGCATGGTTAAAATCCCCGCAATCACGTTACGGACCGTGCCGTTGCGGCGGTTGGCGTTCCCCAAGACAGCCGCGACGTATCCGGTGATGGAGAGCGCCACCACAACCGCCGCGAAGGTTCCGATGATTCGTAGATTCTTAGGTAATAAACTAATTGACACTAACGGTAAGATTGATCCGGTTGGAAATGAAATCATCGACGCAATCGCTGCGGAAAATGGATTGGTGTACTCCCCCACGTTGAAACCAAAACGTTCTCTGACCGTCGTCTTGAGTGGATCGGCCGTCATCATTTCCTTGGTGGCCTGCTCAGCCAGTGCCGGTTTGATACCACTTGCCATGTACTTGTCACGCACAAAGCCGTATTCGCTGTCGTAATTCTCATCCAACGCCACCGTCTGCGTCTCAATCGCCTTGCGTTGCGCATCCTTTTGCGTATTCACGGAAACGTATTCACCCATGGCCATCGAGACCGTTCCGGCAATCATCCCCGCAATCCCAGAAATAAAGACCGCGTAACTACTGGTCGCCGCCCCAGCTACCCCGACAACAATCCCGGCAACTGACAGGATGCCGTCGTTGGCGCCCATCACGCTCGCCCGTAACACGTTGATTCGTTGGGCCAAAGTTGCTGGCTTCTTTGCTTTTTTCATCGTATCCGCCCCCAGATAAGTTTTGGTGCTCACTATTTCATTTTAACACTAACAGAAATAAAAGTTTGGGACAGCTAACACTTTCTGCTAGTTTAGAATGATTATCATCTACAACCAAATCCATTGTACGCACCTAGCCGGCAAATGTAAACTGTAATTCACTATTTTTTCAAAATAATTGCGATTCATTCTAAATAAGTCGTTTTACTGGAAGTTTTGATTAAATGTGGTTTAATGGAGTCAAATTAGATTGATTATAAAAAAAGGATTTACTATTTCTAACGAAGATGGTTATAATGGTCAGGTCTATATTTTTGTTGAGGAAAATTTTAACCTTACCTCAGATTAATTCCTAACTGGCTTATTCTATTAAGGAGGGACTACCCTTGGCTGGTCAGCAACAACTTTTAACGCACGCCTTACAAACTTTAAAGGATCATCACGTTCGGGTGACGCCCCAGCGCCAGGTCATTTTGACCTACTTGGTGACCCATCACAATCATCCGTCCGTTGATACGATTTTCAGTGCCTTGGCTCTAGAAATGCCCAACCTGAGCATGGCGACGGTCTACAACACGCTGAACTTATTAGTGGATCTGGGCATCGTCATCGAACTGCCCAACGACAACGGTGGGATTCGCTACGACTTTTTCGGTCGTCCCCACTACCACGTCATCTGTGAAAACTGTGGCAAGATTACCGACGTCTTCACACCCGATTTCTCTAAAATTGAGAATGAGTTGAACCAACAGGCTAGCGAGCAAACCGGTTACCTGGTCACCAGCAATCACGTTAAGGTCTACGGGCTCTGCCCCGAGTGCCAGCAGAAGCTGCACATCGATCCCCAACGGCAGACCTGGGCACAGGAACAAAACTAATTGTTGGTTCATTGTTAGGCTTAAGCCACTGTGCTTAGGCCTTTTTTAATATCCGCTAAAGGACAAAGATTACGGAATCCCTGCCACCTGCGGCTGCCAGAGATTCCGGCTGCTATGGGGACCGTCTGCGGCCTGAGAAGCGGTCCTCCGGTTAGGAATGTTTTTCAATATGGCATTGACGTGAACATTGCTGGATTGACAAGGTTTTTTCACCCAAATTGCTCACCGGCTACGTAGGCGTGAGTGAGCCAAATTTAGGCTCAGCCGTGGAATTTTCCAGGTGGTCTTCTTGGAAAATGGCGACTTTGAAACGCGGTTTGGGCGGTTCAAAGCGAGGCCCAAGACCGCTCTATGGCTTGGGCCGTCCTACCCACAACGTTCCAGCCTAAATCTGGCGAACGGTAAGCCGGTCGGTTTAACCAATGTTGTCACTACTGTTAGTCGTATCCACGCCCTGTCCTATCACATCCCCACCGTGTTAGGGCTTCCAAATGTAGCCGTAACATCTTTTCACAATCATTTTCATGGAAACACGGCTTAGGCCCGGCGTAGTCATGTTACAGCCACATTACAGGTGTCGTTAAGTTTTAATCTATTTGCAAACACCTTAAACAAATGCCGTCATGGTCGTTATAAGCCACGTAATATTACGCGGAAAGCCCCGTCTGACGGTTGTCGCAGCCCCAGATAATGTATATAGTTGATAACGAATATTAATCCATTACGACTGAGTGACCTGGTCAACGGGTTGCTTTAAAAATGACTAAGAAAGATTTGAGGGATGATCACGGTGAAAATGCACAAAATTATTTTAACTGCACTGGTGACACTTGGGGCCGCTGGCGTTCTTGGCGCGTCGACCACGACTGCCTCCGCTAGTTCCAAGGTGAACGACTACATCAGTAGCCAAAAGATTACACCAGCAAGTATTACCAAATCCATCTGGAGTGGCTTTCCAAAATACAAGTATCGAAACGGTAAAGGTAAGCCCGAAGGTGTTGTGATTCACGAAACGGCCAACGCCTCTTCAACCATTTACAATGAAATTGCGTACATGAAGCGGAATTACAACAACGCCTTCGTTCACAGCTTCGTCGATGGCTCCCGGATCATCAACATCGCCAACACGGATTACTTGGCTTGGGGCGTTGGGTCTCCTGGTAACGCCCGCTTCGTCCAATTTGAACAGGTCGAAGTCCACAGTAAGTCCGCCTTCGCTCACGAAATTGCCAACGCTTCTTGGTACACGGCTTATCTCCTGAACGAATACGGCTTGAAGCCCAACGATGCCGTTTACGATGGCAAGGGAACGGTTTGGTCTCATGGTGCCGTTGCGAAATACTTGGGTGGTTCAACCCATACCGATCCCGTTGGTTACTACGCCAGCGCCGGTAGTAAGTACTTCAGTCAAAAGTACACCATGGCGATGTTCTACCAAATGGTTACGAAATATTATAACGCCATGAACGTTAACCATACCAAATTAATGAGCGCGACTTACACGTCAGCGAACAAACAGGCAACTCTCAGCAGCACCTACAAGAAGTACTACCTCTACAACCACGTGAAGGGCTCCAACAAGAACGCTAAGAAACAAAGTTGGTCCAAGATTTCACCTAAGGTTGGCAAGACGTACTACATCGATATGGTTGCCAAGAAGAGCAATGGCTCCGTTTGGTACCGAATCAAGACTTCCAAGAACACCACGAGCAAGACGCGTTACTGGGTCTACTCTAAGACTTTAAGCGGTGTGAAGGACGTGACGACGGCTACCACGACCAGCGCCAGTGTCAGCTCTAGTTCTGCCAGCTCTGCTAGTTCATCAAGCACGAGTGCTAGCGAAAGTTCCACGGCAACTAGTAGCGCCAGCAGCAGTAATTAAGTTAATCAATCGTCAATAACGGCTACCCATTTTTTTGGGTGGCCGTTTTTTTATTATCCATGTCATAAATTCCAAGTATGAATGCCTCCGATTCAGGAATATAATAACGTATAAACAATTTTATTTTTTCGGGGGGGAGAAACGGATGCACTATTCTAAGGAAATGGTTCTCGGCATATTGACTGGCAGTCTGGCCGTATTCGCACTGATTGGTACTAGCATTTTCCACAACTATCAACGCGGACAACGCGCACAAAAACGACAGGCAATGGTCTACCATACCCAGAACACCATCCCCGCAAATCTGTTGGCACAACAACGGCTTCAATACCGGACACACCGCCAGCTACATAACCTGCAACAGAAATTGGGTAGCCTTCAAAAGGTTGTCACAAACAATCGCCATATTACTTATCATCTGGCGAAGAATGCCCAGTTTTACGATAGTCTCCTAGATCATGAGCGTACCAGTAATAACGAAAATAATTTAGCCCCTTACACGTCCCACAACCAGGATTTCAATTATATGGCTATTCGAACCTATTACGGAACCAAACAAACGCTGGTAGCAATTCGCGTCTATGACCTCCACAACACTTACACACCATACCTGACCAAGCCTCATTTTTATCGCGCACAGCCGGCTGACGATGATGACTTTTCTATCTCGGGCTACGTCCCCATCCAAGACCTTCGGCGGGTAAAGGCCATTCGCCATAGTCAAAAATTGCCAAATATCCCTTACTACCTAAACTCTTTCGACGGTTACCACTCTAGTGATATCAAAATGACCCCCATGCGTGTCTGGAATGCTGTTCCCGGTTCTAAACCCAACGTGACTGGCGGAGATGTCAGTCACCTTCTTTACCAACAACTTTACGCAACAGCAGAAGCCACGAACAATCAAGGCCGAACATATCTGCACTTACGTAACGCGAAGGAGTCCGTGGGTTGGGTTCGTAAAAGTTTTCAGCTCACCCAAGGCAAATTCATCTCCCCCGCCCAACGACTGTTACATGCTAAAAAGACCGATGTCGTGCGCCTCCAAACGCAACCCGTCTCAACGCAACATGGCTATCATTATGCCCAGAGAGTTTATAACCTCTACAACTCCCATCACGACTGGATTCGTTCGTTATCAATGAGTTATCTTTTTTATCCAACCGTCATGAACATTCATCATGGCAAGGTTGTTGCCGTTAAATTCTACGACCACCACTATCGCTTAGTAAAACAAGTAACAAATGCCAGTGGTTTGACGAAATATATTGAACAAAACCCTAAACCGGGGACGCTGAATCATCGAAACGGTAACGGTCGGTGGGTGACGTTCAACACACAGTCCCACGGCAGACGCTACCTGTATGAACTTGACGATGGCAATCCAGATTCCGAATCTACATACGGAACAATTAAGGTCACCACTCACGGACAAGCCTTCATGCGTAGCACGGAAACGGGACCCGACGACTAAGCATACTTTGTATTTACTAACTGACGAGGAGCAGTCACCCATATGCCAAATTCAAAACGACACTTAAAGAAATTCATTCTCGCCATTTGTCTTCTATTTGTTGTGACCGTAATCATTTATCATCCCGCATCGCAGCTCACAACCTTTCGGGATCACTTGGGGATTATCACGCCTAATAATCGTCGCATCACCTATCAAATCGATTCACGGATTCCTGCCCGCTACCATCTCAGTAAATTTGCGAATAAAACGAACTACATGGCCGTTTGGACCCTTCACAATGGCAAAAGGCTGGTGGCCATCCGCAGATATGATCTATTTGATACATTCAAATCACTGCGTCATGCCCCTGCGCCTTATCAATTGTCAACGCCTAACTTCACCTTCCTAGAAATTTCCGGCTACATTCCGGCTAAGTACTTGCACCGCGTTCATCCCGTCGTTAAGCAAAGATCACTTGCTCGTCGACCGTACTATCTCAACTCTTTTGATGGCTACCACACGACCAACGATTATAAGATGACGACAATGCGTCTCTGGAATGCGATTCCTGGCAGCCAACCTAACGTCACTAGTAATGATGTCACTCCCTACATGTATCAACAGCTGTATGCCATTCAAACCGCAACGAACAACCAGGGGCGTACCTACCTTCAGCTTCGTACCAAGTCAAAAATCATTGGCTGGATTCGCAACAGCTTTCAACTCTCACGGGGAGAATACGTGGATCCTGCAACCCGTCTTCTACACGTGAACAAAACTGAGCGCCTAACCAAGCAGATTCAGCCCCTAGCGACGCGCCACGGTTACCACCTGTCACAACGCGTCTATAATGTTTACGACCACCAGGGCCATCTCAGTCGGAGTCTGGCCATGAGCTACCTCTTCTATCCAAATCTCTTCATCATAAAAAACAATCGCGTCGTGACGGCCAAGTTTTACGATCACCACGACCACGTCATTAAAGTGGTTCATGATCCCCAGGGCTTAAGAAAACCCGTTACACCCAAACCAGGACCCGTTGATGTGCGGCTTGACAATTCCCGTCAAGTTACCTTTGGCAGTCAAGCAAACGAGAAACTTTACACGCTCACGGACGGTTTCCCCGACCCGGAATCCACCTATGGCACCATCACCGTTCTAGCTAATGGTCAGGCGAAAATGAAAAGTTCCGGCATGGCCTCACTAGAATAGTCATCTCAAAAAAGGCATTCACGGCGTTATTTCCCGTGAATGCCTCTCTGTTTACTCCTGTTTCTCCTGCCCCTTCACTGCGCGTTTCCGTTGCCCCGCCACCGCGCGCGTCATAACCCACGTGGTGATTGGCACGGTCAGAATCACACTGACCATGGCGAAGAGAATCATCAATATTTCTGAAACAAAGATTTTATCGTTTAAGATTTCACCCACCGAGTAGTGTACCCCGGTGAACCAAATGAACAGTGCCAGAAAACCGCCAAAGAAGCCAAAAAACAGTGTATTGAACGTGGTCCCGATAATTTGCTTGCCCACGGCAATCCCGTCTCCCAGCAATGCCTTTAAAGTGACCTGTGGGTGCTGCTCAAGGATTTCACTGAGTCCCGCTGAAATGGCCATGGCTGCTTCCGCAATCGCCCCCAGCGTGCTTAGAATGGCTGTGGCGGTGGTTACCTGCACGAAGTTGACCCCCACCAAGACGGACAGGCCCTCCAAGTCTTCACTGTCTTCCGGCCCAAACCCTTGGACCATGGCCCAGTGTTCGACCGGCACGATCAGGATTACCAGCACCACCAGCACCGCGGCCGACGCAATAAACGCCACGGTACTGGATAGGTCATCCCCACTGCTCATAAAGATAGTCAGCGCCAACACCAACATCCCCACGACCAGCGTGACGATCAACGGTGAGAACTGAAACGCCACCAGCACGATGGCCAGGTACAACAGACCGAAGTTTAAAATTAACGCCAGAAATGACTGCGCGCCGGCTTTACCCCCGACTAGGATCATCAGAATCAACAAGATAAGTCCCAAGGCACTAATCGTACTCATGCGCGCACCTTCTTTTCCATAAAGCGGCTAGCCAAGAAGCTGGCTAACGGCACCGCCAAGACGATCCCAATCCCACTGATTAGGCTTTGGATGACGCCCATCGACATATTCATCGAGAACGTGTAACCCCAGCTGTTGCCATTTTTCAGGTACAGCATCGCCATGGGGAAGGTATCCGCCACGAAGATGAAGAAGAGGACGTTGATCAGCGGCCCCATGATTGTACTCCCAATCTGCCGGCCAGACTTGAAGACCTGGTTGGCGGAGAGCTCCGGTCGTTCCCGTTTTAAGGCAAATAACGACGAAATGATATCCGTTGACTCATCCATGACGGCCCCGAGCGACCCCAGTAAGGTTTCGGCTAAGAACAAAGGTCGCGGTAATTGGGTAACGTACTGCATTGATTCGTAGTACATCCCCTTTTCATGGGTAAAATGAAATACCAGTAAGGCTGTCACAATCGCAAAGGCAGTCCCACCCAGCGTCGTCGCCAGCGTGATCAGCATTTGCCGGTTCGCACCGAGGACGAGCCACAGGGTGAGTGCCGCGAACACAACCGCGAGACTGCCGAAGATCCACAGTACCTGTGCGCCCTGCGTCGAACCATTTAGCAGGATGGCCATTAGGAAGAGTACCCCGTTGGCCGCCACGCTGAGAAAGGCCATGAATCCGCTGAATTGCATGATCAGTAAGAGGAGCCCCACGACCAGCCAGATCATGAAGACTAACGGTGTGTCACGTTTCATATCCTTGGCGGTAGCGGTTAGCGTGTCGCCGCTACGTTCATGGACGACCACGAAGAGTTGGCTACCGATTCGATAGCGCTGATCCATGGCCCCCGACTTGGAATACGTATTGGTCACGGTCAACCGCTGCCCCTTGTAAGTTCCATTTAAAATTTTCCCCTGCAACGTCTGTTTGGTTTGGGCGTCAACGTTATGAAAGTCATCCGTCTCCTTGGTCGTCGCCCCGGTGCGCACGCTGGTCACCTGCATGATGGGATCGTGATAAATGGCCGCGTCATGGTGCGTGCCCCAGACCAGCACCCCACCAATCAAAAGAACCAGCAACCAGGTCCACAGGCGCCCCTTTTTCGTCTTAAAAAATTGCATGTTGCCCGTCCCTTCCTAACCTCTTTTGCCACGTTGCATCCAATATACCACTTTCTGAGAGGTGGAAATGGTCCCCAGAAAAATTTTAATGAAATCACAGTAACCCGCGTTCTGACTAGGATAATAGCTGGTTAAAAATAGCGAAATACCGTGAAAGCCTTGCATTTCCGCGCAAAAACCAGTACACTTACAGTCGATTGTTATTTTAATTAAGCGAGGGTTTTTACAATGAGAAAAGCACATCCAAATGGCGTACAAGGCCGCCGGAAGGTCAACCGTAAAAAGGACCGGAAGCGCCGCGACGAAATTTCAGACTTACAACGTTGGTTAAAGAACAAAAAGTAAGCTGGACGCCAATACCATAGAACGCACTAACAATTTATAATTGTTGGTGCGTTTTATTTTGCCTTCAGATTGCGACAGTACCTCTAACTTACCACAATTAAGCGGACGAACACAGTCCGTAGTGGCCAAAATAAAAAGCCTGAGTTAACCTCAGACTTCAAAACATGTCATATTTATCTGTGCTAGCGGATGGCAATGGCCTAATCATCATGCGCTACAGCTAATTCCAATCCCCTAGCGACTATAACCCAGTATCAACCACGGGGCTGGTGAAAATGAGCCAGCGACGGTAACACCCACTGAAGCCGAGAACATCCGTGTAAAGTGACTAGAGGCGAGTCAAGGTGACCAGCTGTGTCGATGGCATTAGCTGAGCGGTTTCTCAGCTTAGGCCATGGGCCGACCTTGGAAACTCGCGAATCTTGCGAGGTTTCAAGTCGAGGCGGAAGACCGCTTCTCAGGCTGGAGCCGGCCCCCACAGCAGGCCACCTTAAACTCGCCGCCGGGAACGGACGCCACATACACTTGCTCCAGCACAAACACACAAACGCTCAACTACAAATCCGCCAACTGAACACAACAACTACCAGGACCAGTAGCGCGGGGCCAAACCAGTGTCAGCCGCAGGGCTGGTGAAAATGAGCCAAGCCGTGGGAATTGCCTTAGCGGCGGGGTGCGCCGCTTAGGCAATTGGTATCTTTGAGACGCGCACTTCAGCGGCTCAAAGTAAGCGCGGAGACCGCCTTTCGGCTCCGCGCGGCCGCCCACAGCGATCCGGTCTCATTTTCACCAGCCCGGAGGCGCTGCAAACACACAGTTTAAGCGACAAAGCTACTTAGTCATGTAGATGTAGAGGTGATCGGTTGAGAAGCCGGTGTTGAACCGGATACCGTTCGACCGGATCGTCTTAGTAGTAGTCGAGCTACTGTTCTTCTTAGCGTCCTTCAAGACCTTTTCAAACTTGTTGATGACG
The DNA here is from genome assembly GCF_003946245.1 of Levilactobacillus cerevisiae. Taxonomy (GTDB): domain Bacteria; phylum Bacillota; class Bacilli; order Lactobacillales; family Lactobacillaceae; genus Levilactobacillus; species Levilactobacillus cerevisiae. The sequence continues at coordinate 1,814 of NZ_RHNN01000004.1, read as the reverse complement.
TACTTCGGCTTGGCCTTCAGCGTCGTGCCCAGTAAGGCAAACGTCGTCCCAAACTTCTTCTGACCGGACTTGGTCTTCATCTGCTTGGTTGGCACAATCAGCGCTAAGCCCATCAGCTTGCCATCCTGTACGTTACCCCGAACCGTGACGTCCTGGTTGTTAACCAAATTTTGTACGCCGTCCTTGGCCGTTGTTGGCAACAGGTCGTCTTTGGCCTGCTTCTTCGCCGTGACCAGCTTGGCTTGTAGTTGCTTGGCGGCTGCTTGTTCCTTTTGAATTGCGGCGGCAGCGGCCGTTGGGTTCGTCTTGGCTAACGCGGCCAACTTCTTCTTGGTTGCTGCTTGAGTCTTCTGGGCCGTCAGCATCTGCTTTTGCACCTTGGTGGGCAGGTAGCTGGCAATCGCCATTTGATTGTAGGTTGCGGCTAATTTCTTGTAGTTGCCCAGGGCAGTCACCCGCTTGACCGTCACCGTCTTAGTCGCGCTACCGGCCGTCAATTTCACCGTCTGTTGCTTGGTTGCGGCGGGCACTTGGAAGAAATAGGTTCCCCCGTTGACTTTGACGTGCTGCTTTTTGCCGTCGTTAATTTGGTAACTGACGGTCTTCGCCTTCGCATCACCCTTAATCACCGCAGTCAACGCCGTTGGGTGGTAGCTGGTCTTGTTCGTGGTCAGTGCGTTACTCGAGCAGCCGGCCAGGGTCAAGGCTAACAGCCCCAGGGCGCCCAATAAAAACTTCTTCATAATTTTATCCATCCCTCAGTGATTAATATCCGTGGGTATTGGGCTCGGAAACTTACCAGCTCAGTACACATATACTTGGTTTATCTTACCACATTCTTTCACAGTATGGGGCAAACTTTGAACGTGGCCGTTTGATTCTGCTGTAGGAACATTTTGCGCCTAAATTAGTGGCGAAATTGAACAGGTTGCTGGCTAAATTTAACGCCTGCTCGTAACTTCCCCGGGAAACTTGCCACCAGCTAAACGTAAAAATCCACCGCCCTAGAAACAGGTCGGTGGACTTCAATAATAGCAAATTTATCTTTAAAAAATTAGTGCGATGACTAATCAACCACAAGCACGCTGGTCTCTGAATTGTGAACCACGTAACTGGTGGTGGACCCCATGATGGCCCGGCCAAAACCGTGAACACCGGAGCGACCGATGACCGTCAGAGAGGTGCGCAATTCAGCTGGCAACGTCTTAGCAATCGTTGGTTTCGGCAGTCCCACTTTAAAGGAAGTTTCAACCGGCACACCCTGTGCTTCGACTTCGGCGACCGCGCTTTCCAGGAATCTCGTGGCGGCTTCCTTGAAGTGAGTCACAATTTCACTGCCAAATTCCGCGCCATAGTGGGCATAGGTCTGATCGCTGGCGACGGAAACGATGAACAATTTAGAACCCAGCTCCTTGGCTAATTTGGTGGCCTCAATCAGCGCTGCGTGCGCGTTTTTGCTACCATCCATTGGTACTAAGATCCGTTCATACATAATATCCCGTCCTTCCTATAGTAAACCATCCATGTGGTATCGTTTTTACAACTTCATCATAACAATTAAAGCGCTGGCGGGGAAGCGTTTTGCGCGATTTATCACGAGATTTTTAGGGTTCCCCTGGAAATGTTAGCTAATTCTCATACTCGCACCATGACTTCGCCATTAACCTGGATTTCTCGCAAAATGACACTCCCCGCACCCCACCAAAAATTGCAAATTTCCTGCATATTTTACTTACACCTGGATTATTCACCGTAAGCTAGAAAGTCTCAACCAGCCCTTTGTGGCTCTGAGGTTTTCTAGCTTTTTTGGTCTC
>NZ_RHNN01000039.1 GCF_003946245.1 Levilactobacillus cerevisiae | reverse complement strand
GCCACGACATATCAACTTCACTACCACTTTACGCCAAAACGAAAGTGGTGAGGAAAGATTCCGTCGAATCATTTCTCGCCACTAAGGTTAGTCTGTTTTCAACTCCAGCAATTTTTGGATTAATTACACTTATACTTGTCATTAGTGGAATTACTCGACTGTTAATCAATAAATTTAAAAGTGACTATGAACTATGGGCAACTTTAGGCGCTAACTCCTCGCAGCTTGCTTTATTGATTAGTGGTCAGATGAGCCTATCAGGGATGATAGGGGGGGGTATTAGGCTATTTTCTCGCTTATCCACTAGTCGGTTCATTCTATTCTTGGGTTCGGACTACTCCAGGAATGCGTGAGTTTCCGCTGATTCACATGAGTTTGCAGATCAGCTCTTTGCTATTAACCATGCTTGTCATGGGCATCGTCATTGGTATTATGGGGTTCATCAATAGTAAAAGAATTTTCTCTGGCATACATACCAAACGTGGAATAATGAAGCAGCAGAAAAACGGCTTGTCACTCTTTGGTTATATTTGGTGCGTAATCACGTATGGTGGATTAATTTATGTGTACAGTCTTTTCTATAAGAATCCCCTGAGCCTAGCCAAACTATTTGGAAGTCCTTCTTTGGAAAATGCTTATTTGCAGGCGCTGTTAGCTTTGATTATTCTAATGATATTGGCCATCAATGCATCAGAAACACTGATATTGCCCATATTGATGAAATCTCTTCCGTATTGGTATCCGACAACATTAATGAAAACATTTAGGACAGCATTTTGGAGTGTATCTGAGAAAAAAGATTTTTTGCGATCTGTTACAATGCCATTGTTTATTTTTTCTCTGATATCATCTTTCTTTATGTATATGGCGTTTGATTTAGCCAATGTGGCTAGCAGGCGAAACTTATCAGAAATTATCGGAACTCTTATCCTTTTTCTAGGGGCACCATTTTTGATTATTTTAGCCAATACTATTTCTTTAACGATAATTTCAAGTTCCCAACGATCTAGTAGCACGCATAGACTACAGATTATTGGCTTTTCATTAACAGATCTTTTAAGTGAAAAATGCGCTGAAGCAAGTATATATGGCATTATTGTGTTCATACAGGGTGTAATAGGCAATGCTTTACTGTATGTTTCGATATTACAAGCTTCTTACTCCACCCATACTCAAATGCACGATGGCTGGTTGTCAGTTACCTGGTTACCTGCAGTTGCAGGTTTGATAGTCTTTCTCTTTATTCTGATTGTGGATGGCACCTACGTTTGTCGTATTAGCCTGTCTGCCCAGGCAGAACAATAAAATAATGACTTACCCGTTTGTCAAACGTTACTTGAGGGGTCTCCTTTTGTTCAATAACAGTAAGCACCCAATAACTGACCGTATTGAAAACTAAAAAATAAAGCGAACTCTCGTTTTTTTTGAGAGTTCGCTTTATTTGCCGAGCTCATGCCGGACTGGCCTCTTTAAAATGTGTGCGGACGCCAGCGAAGAAGCACGCGTTCGTGGCTTCCAGGGAACCAATCAGTGATTGACAACGAGAGTGTTTAAGCATAATTTTAATTGTGGAGAGTCATCATAGTTTAAATAGTGGCAGGAAATAATCGCCAAGCCAAAGGGAGAGCAGCTTATGCGCAGAGGAGCCAGATTCGGCTGGCCAGACCGCCAACTACTGATTGCCGTGTTAGTGGTGACCGGTGTGACAGTCAGTTCAGGATTAACCGGTCGGGCAGCTGATCAGCCGACCAACCATCAGGAAAGTGCAGTGACCACCGCACCTGCAGCAACTCAGGAGTCGCTACCCCAGGTCACTGGCACCAGTGACGCTAACGGTGACGAATCAGCATCGGCGGAGACCGACAGCGTAACGGCTGCGCAGAAAATAACTACTGGTGCGGCCAACGCTCAGTCAACGGATCAGGATTTGGTGTCAGAACCAGCCGAGTTGCCCGGTAAATCCCAAGCGTCGCGGACTGGGGCCCAAGCAACGGCTAGTTTGAAACATACCTCGCAGGTAGCTGTCTCGGCGTCAAAGGCCGCATCAGCCACGAAAGTTCCTGCCAGCAGCCAGCAACAAACGGCAACGGTCACGGTCCGGTACGTCATGGACACCGGTGGCAAGCTGGGCCAGAAGACGCTAACGGGTCAAGTTGGGGACAGTTTTACGGTACACGCGCGAAAGTACGCACCAGCCAAGGACTTCATCCTGCGTGGTGCTTCCACGGTTAATGGCGTTTTTAAAGCTAACCGGCAGACGGTGACCTTTGTCTACCAGGTGCCGCGAGTCACGGCGACCACGCACCAAGGGGTAACTATTTTCAAAGTGGTGTACGGCGATAAGCGGCTGAAGTACGTGCAGATCAGTGATGGTGATTTTGAAATCACGGTGGCAAAAAATTCGCAGGGCATTCGGCTGGCAACGATTCGGAAGGCCGGCCTCGCGACCATGGGCCAAACGGTGGTTCTCAGAAACAACAGCACGAATCACTTTGGTCGGCAGCTGGGGTTCTTTGACACCCAATCCGCTGGTTATGTTTTTGAGAGCATACCGCACAGCTCCAAAATGAAAATTTTGAAAATTGATAATCAAACTGGTCAGGTGACGGTTAAACGGGTTCGGTTCACAGCTAATATGGGTTCGGCGGCGGCCGCAAACGTGCTGGGTGTCCAGCACACGGCGGCGTTCAAAGCGTTCTGGCATAGAATAAAACCACTGACCAGTACCAACGTTAACCATGATCGGCAGAACCTAGCACGACAGGCGACCGCGTCCGGCACTAGCAAACAACGATCAGCGATGCCTCAGCGCAGGCTGCCGCAAACCAGCGAAAATCAGCCGCAGCTGGGTAGAGTGGGTTACTTGGGCTTACTGTTGAGCCTGCTCGTGCCAGTTTATTGGCGGAAAAAACAACTGTAAGATTACAGACGAAAGGGACCATGGCGGTTGTCATAGTCCCTTTTGTCATGGTTGCTTTAGGGTTCAATCAGGACACAACTTAATCCGCATCCGTCGAACCCGCCTGGTCTGGCTTCTGCGACTGCCCACTCGCCAGTTGCAGTTTAGCAGCCTCCAACCACGCCAAGTTCGTTGCGTTGCCTTGGACGTGAAGATTTTCCAGTAAGTTGGCGTACATGTCGGCCGAGATGACCACGACGTTTGGCTTGTGTTTGCGGACGACGGTGAGGGGCTCACAGTCGTCGGTGACCTGGTTTAAGTGCGTTTTTAAATGATTTTTGAAATCGGAATAGGTCGTTGCTATCATGGGAAACCTCCTGTTGGGTGAATGGGTAATCTGTGATGTTCTCAGTGTACAACGACCAGCGGGGAGTGGCGGCGATTTTGCCTCAGTGATGGGGTCTCAGGTATTCTCGTTGTAAGCAGCGTCTGCCAACAATTCCGGACTACACTGCTGCACCAACGCCGGCCAATCCACGACCGTCAACGTTTTGCGCGCCGTGGTCACGATGCCCAGGGCCCGCAATTTTTGCAGCACGCGGGTGAACGTTAACAGCGGCAAGCCCACGTTACTGGCCATCGCCGCCTGCGTGAGAACGACGCCGTGGGGCTTCAACAATTTTTCGTATTGGTAAAGGTAGTTACAGACCTTCGTCAGGCTATCCTGCGTGGCTAAAATGACCGCGTCGTACAGCAGGATGCCACTGAAGTCCGCGTACTGCCGCAACATGGCCATGGCAAATTGGGGATCGGTCGCCAGGGCCGTTGCCAGGTCCCGCTGGGGAATTGGCGTGACCACGGCGTCCGTTTGCGCTTGGACCAAAAAGGCGTCGCGCTCCATCCGGTATTGCCGTTCCACCGGACTGTAGAGGGGAAATAGGCCGCCCGGTCCAATGAACAGTTCAGTTTTCTCGCTCCCCGTATCGGCGTCCAAAATGTAGAACCGCAAGATCCCTTGCTGGACGTAGAAACTCCGCGTCATGAATTCGCCAATGGTGACCAGCTGATCGTTGGGTTGAAAGGCTTGCGTCGGCCGTTTTGCCGTTAAGGTTGGCCGAAAGGGCGTAAACGTCCCGTCGTAATAATATTCAGGAATTTTGAGCATGTTGTCCGTCCACCTCACTTGATGTATAAGCGCTTTCAATTATAGCCTAAAATGACCCCAGAGAACGAAATTAAGGAGTGATAGGTTATGACAAAACAAGTAGCGTTGGTTACCGGTGGCACGAGTGGGATTGGGTTGGCAACCGCCCAGAAGTTTGTACAGGAGGGCTACGAGGTGGTGGCCGCCAGCGTGGATTCGGCGGATAAGGTGGCGGCGGCCAAGCACCAGATTGGCCCAGCACATTTCAGTGTGGTGACCTGTAACGTGGCCGACCCAGCAGCCGTACAACAGACGGTGACCGCGGTGGTCGAAGAATATGGGCGGATCGACGTCTTGGCCAACGTTGCCGGCATCTTAGCCAAGGAGGTTGACCTGACAGACGCTGACTTGGCCGACGTGGAACGGACGATTCAAATCAATTTGCTGGGCAGCATCTACGTGGCCAAAGCGGTGGCCGTGGTCATGAAGGCCCAGGGCAGTGGGACCATCATCAACGTCGGCTCGATTGACGGCGTGATGGCGAACCACGAGTCCATCGCCTACCACGCGTCTAAGGGCGGCATTCACATGTTCACCAAGGCGCTGGCCCGCGAGCTGAGTCCGTTTGGTATTCGGGTGGTTTGCGTGGCGCCTGGTTGGGTCGACACGGGGATGGTCCCAGACAAGGCCCGCGCGTACGGGTCGAAATTGTTGATGAAGGGCCGCCTGATTACCACGGCAGAGTTGGCCGGCGCCATCTGGCTGATGACGTTGCCGGAAGCCGCCGCCATTAACGGCAGTGTGGTGATGGCGGACGATGGGTATGCGGAGTTTAAGGGTTTAGGGATTTTGGATTTGTAAGGGAATTGAGATTGGTTTCTCCAAGGTCTGATTTAGGGCAAAAATGTTTATGGACTAACAATGCAAGCCGGAAGGAAGGTGTACAAAGATTGTTGAAGTGATTGTGGCCATTACCGCAGATAGCGGTGATGGCCTTTTGAGTTGGGTTGGGGTACCAGCTAAAGGGGATGAGTGGATATAAGCAGGTTGTACATAGAATGAGTACTGGGATATAATAGTGTCATTAGAATATAACTAATCTAATTTTAATAAAAATGGGTTTTTCCTAATTTAAAATATGCTTGCTGAAAGGGTAGCTAGAGAAAAAATAAGATTTATGATGAGAACCAGACAGAGTGCCAGAAGGAACATAAGGGGAGTTAGGCGGAAAGTGGTTACCTTTGTAATTAATGATTTAAAATAACGTGAATCACTGACTGATGACTTTAAGCATGGGGGGATAGCAATGGCAACAACGTACAAACGACAAACGACTTTTAACAATATCGGCTGGTATCTAAAAAAAGCATCAAAAAAATTTCCGAGGTTAAAATATGGGTTGCCAATTAATGTGCTAAGTAGCTTAGTTCTCTTGGTAGCAACTAGTGGCGTTCCCGCTTTAATTGTTTGGGCACTACAGCGAGCGTTGAACGTGTCTCTATTTACGATGTTGATTTTGACAATTTGTATTGGGTTAGGCTGCTTAATGTGGGGACAAGCGACCTATAAGACCTGGCTGACTTGGGAGAATGCGAACTTGCGGATGCAACTCACAGTTGATGACGGCATGGGATTTTTAAGCTCACCATTTGAAGATGCCATCAATACTAGTATTCAGAAGCAGCGGGTAGCGAGTGCACGGCACGGTTACGAAGATGATGGCAGCGGGGTCGATGTTCTTTGGCCAAACTTTGTGAATTTGTGTGCTACGCTGAGCTCAGTCTGTGTTATAGCTGGATTGACCCTAATGATTACATGGTGGAGCCCGATTGTAGTTTTACTTTTTACAGGTTTATCAGGTGTCGTCTTGGTCAGGTTCAATGAGCGCCAGGAAAAATTAAAAGCCAGTTTAGATGAATCAAACTTTGTTCAAAAATACCTGTATCAAGAAGCGTTCAAGCTTGGCGCAGGGAAAGACATTCGGTTATACCATCTGCAGGATCAATATCGCAAAAAAATTGATGAGACCTATAACTGCGTAATCGAAACGCAGAAGAAAATGAATTGGCAAAAGGTAAAATCAATTAGTATCATCTGCTTATTGGATTGTTTTCAATTACTTCTCGTGTATCTTCCCCTAGTTTCACGAGCGAGCGCTAACGATATGTCATTACCTACCTTTGCGTTTCTATTCACCTTGTTAGGGACGCTAAGTGCTTTAACGCGAAAGGGTGCAACGGAATTTTCACAGCTGATGTTGGCAAATGAAGACGTCTCGGTTGGGCGCGTGTACCTGGATTATGTGGATGGCCTGGAGTTGCAAGCGGCCGAAGGGAGAAAAAAATTAGCGTTGGCTCGGTTACCGAAATTGCTTTTAGGCATGTTAGCTATCACTATCCAAATAGTAAAGAGCAGATCATTCGTGATGTGAGTTTTACCATCAAAGAGAATGAATCCATTGCACTAGTTGGCCTTAACGGTGCTGGTAAAAGTACCCTAGTTTCTTTGCTTATGGGACTGCTAAAGCCGACAAATGGTGAAATTTTAATCAATGGTATCCCGAGTAGTGCGTTTGATTCACAAGTATATATGCGATTATTTTCGCCCATTTTTCAATTTGGAGCAACCTTTGCTGATACGATTGAGAACAATATCACGCTAACTAATACATCTGATCTATCTGTAGACAGTGCCATAGACCAGGCTGGGCTGACAAAAGACATTCAGGCCCTGCCGGAGGGTAAACATACCAGTCTGACGCAGTATTTGGATGATAAAGGGGTCAGTCTGTCAGGTGGCCAATCCCAGAAGCTAATGTTAGCAAGAGCCCTGTATAAGAATGGTCAAGTGCTGGTATTGGACGAACCAACCGCAGCTTTGGATGCTTTGGCGGAAAGCAATTTATACCAGCAATATCACGAATTAACAAGAGGAAAAATAGCCATTTTTATTTCGCATAGATTGGCATCTACGCAATTTGCCGACACGGTATTTTTTATCAAGGATGGACGCTTAGTAGACACTGGTACACACAGTGAGCTGATGCAGATGAATGAAGAATATGCCAATCTTTACAATGTCCAAAGTCAGTATTACCAGGAAGAAGATGACTCGAATGACTGAGGAGCGCGTACCCACGTTTAAAATGGATTTAGCAAGAATTCGTCTTTACATGCGGCATTCAAATGAACTTTACCCCCATGTTATTGGAATTCAATTCTGGTCATCAATCATTTCAACGATTGGAATATTTGTGAATATCTTCTTTGTTGGGCAGATTATTAACATTCTAGTCCATAGTGGGCAGCAGGATTCGCGTCCACTATGGGTGACCGTTTCTTTCTTGGGAATCTTACTTGTGTTAAATGTGCTTAGCGAATACTTAGGCATTTTAGCTAAGTCTGGATCACACATGATTTTGAAAAACGCAAGTCGGAACTTAGCAGAAAAAATGTTAGTTACAGACTATCCCACGTTCATTAATCCTGAGTTTAGAAAGCTGTATAGTTCGGTTAAAACTGGCTTTATGTACACGGGTGGCTTTACAATTTTTATTTCGGACACGTTGAATGGGATTATTTCTTTTATCACTACCTGTATCTTAGCTGGTGGCTCGTTAATTGTGATGATTAACGCCAAGGGAGCTGAGGGAAGTGCACTGGGAAAGTTTGTCAATTCTCCAATGTTTATACTTGTTGTCGTTATCTTAGTGTTAATTCCCTTAATCAGTTCTCTTCCGATTGCGAAAGCAGAGGGCCGGGTGATGAAAAATTTTTTTGCTTTCAATATTCAGTTTAATCGGGTGATCGATTATTACAGTGAAGTACTTTTCCGGGAACCGGTATTTGGAAAAACACTCAGAATGTATGATGGTGATGGCAATACAATTTCAAGTGCGCGACAGAATATGTATCAGCAGATTAAGAAAGACGGGGACTTCCAAGTCAAGGCAACTCAGATTGCCAGCGTGAACACCTTGATTACTTATGGTGTGGTCGGCCTACTGTACTTGCTGATTTCTATGAAAAGTGCGACGAATGCCATTGGTATCGGTAGCGTGGTCATTTATGTTGGTTACCTCCAACAAGTGATGGCGACACTATCCACGGTGTTTGGCGCTTGGGGAAATCGCGAAGCCTCATTCAGTACCATGGACCAATATATTCAGTTTATGGATTTTCACGATCAAACACACCAGTATGGGGATGACGACCTTCCTGAAATCTCAAAGGGATTCCAGATTACATTCAGCGATGTTAGCTATCGGTATCCGGGAAGCACAAAGCTGGCCTTAAGCCACGTGAATATGACAATACATGCAGGTGAACGCTTGGCAATTGTCGGGCCAAACGGTAGTGGTAAGACGACATTGGTCAAGTTGTTAGTACGGCTGATTGTGCCGACTACGGGAACAATTAGCATAAATGGTGTTGACATAAACAAGTTGAGTTCGGAAAGATACCACGCATTATTTGCTGTTGTTTTCCAAGACTTTTCGCTGTCCGGATCTTCAATCAATGATAATGTTGCAGCGGACCAAACAATCAATGAACGGCAGGCCGAGAGTGCTATGCAATTAGCGGGAATCTGGCAGAAAGTTTCTGGATTGCCACAGGCAGGCCACACGAGTGTTGGCACGCAATTAGATGACAATGGCATTCAATTTTCAGGTGGGGAGCGGCAAAAAATTGCGATTGCCCGGGCCTGGTATAAGGATGCACCAATTGTTGTTCTGGATGAACCAACGTCAGCGTTAGACCCCATCTCGGAAGAGGAAGTCTATGAACATTTTGATAACCTAGTTGCAGGTAAAACAGCAATCTATATCTCTCACAGAATGAGTTCTACTCGTTTCAGTTCGCGAATAGTCGTCTTTAACGCAAGCGAAATTGTAGAGAGTGGAACTCATGAAGTGCTCATGAAACAGAAGGGACTGTACTTCAAGCTTTATTCTGAGCAGGCGAAATACTACGCAAATTAATAGTCCAAACAAAAAACGACAACCCACAACAGGTTGTCGTTTTTAACATCTTAATTTAGTTCAAGGAAAACATACTGGTTAGTTCTAGGTGGCAACTTAATAAGAAACTTTGCGTACAGGACTCACTGAAAAGGGCTATACTTCGCTACACCTTGTAAGGCAGGTACGTGTGAGTTTAAATTAGAGGAGGAATTTGTATGAAAAAATCAAGGATTTTCGTTTTAATTGTAGCTACGTTATTTCTCTCTGGTGCACCGGTTTCAGTTTTTGCTGCGAAAGCAGTGCCAGCAGATCGACAATCTCATGTTGAACGAAACAAAGTAGCACGGCATAAGCCATTAAAGAAATCAAAACTAAAGGTTAAATTAGCGAACTACCAGCTGGAATCTTCAGGCACTGAAAGTGTTATGTATGGTCAAGGTGGCAGCGGCGTAGGGGGGGATGTTTTCGGCTGGGCAATGTCTTTGTTTGGGTAGCCGATAGCGTCTGATGACGGAAGGTACTTCTGGTTTGGGGGTACCAAATATGAAGATGAGTAAATTGATAATTGATGCAAGCTTAAAACGCAAGGCTAACTATGGTGTGGCCTACATTTTAGGGATTACAACGTACCTAATCTTAATTTTTTTAAATTGTCGCTGGGTGTATGGCAGGTTTATTTTTGTCTGGGATGTTGTATCCTGGTATTTGACGCTCAGTTTTATTTTCATCTTTCCCCTTGAATGTATTGTGGGTGAGAAATTGATTGTGGGTCATTATCGAAAATACCGAGATTCACCCCCGGACTGGCGTGAAGGAGCTGACAATAAGGTCTACTATGCGTTCTTTGGTGGTGCAGCCATTAAAACAAAGAAAAATAAGCGGCTTTTTGAAATCACCTCTTATAATGAGGGCCTTCATAAAATCATTGATATTTTGGGCATCATTCTTGGACCCGTACTGCTAATCTTGTTCTTGATTATATTAACGGTGCAATATCGAACGGGCCTCTGGTGAGGAACCATGGATTTTGACGAGCCTTCTGTCTCTGCCATCCGCAAAGGAAAGAAAGCCGATTACGTCACACTCAGAACTGAGTTTCTTGACTGTTAGCTAGCACGCAGTTCATAGCAAATAAAAAACGACAACCCACAACAGGTTGTCGTTTTAACGTCTTAATTTAGTTGTTCAAACGGTAGATCCATTCACGGTGGTCGCGTTGAATGAGTTCTTCAGCGGCGGCTGGGCCCATTGAATGTGGCGTGTAGTTAGGGAAGTTAGGTGCTTGCAAGTCCCAAACACGACGGATTTGATCCACGAACTTCCAAGCGTAGGAAACTTCTGGCCAACTTGAGAAGTTAGTCCCGTCACCCTTCAAGACGTCGTGTAACAGACGTTCGTAAGGTTCTGGCGTTTCCTTAGACTTTTCAGCATCAACCAAGTAATCCAACTTGATTGGTTCTGTTGAGAAGCCAGCGTCGTTGGTCTTGGCGTTCAATTGCAGAGAGAACCCTGCGTGTGGTTCAACGAAGATCGTCAAAACGTTGGCGGCCAATGGCGTGTTTTGTGATTGTGGGAAGGCAAAGATATCAACCAGGGGACGCTTGAAGACCACGTCGACCCGGGTGAACTTGTCAGCCAACATCTTACCAGTCCGGACGTAGAATGGGGTACCGGACCAACGGTAGTTGTCAAACAACAGCTTGCCGGCAACGAACGTTTCAGTCGTGGAATCAGTTGGGACGTTGTCTTCATGACGGTAGTCTGGTTGGTTGTCGATGGAACCGTATTGACCGCGGACAAAGTTGGTTGCGGCGTCAGCGACGTTGTAGACACGCAGACTCCGTAAGGCCTTGACCTTTTCAGCCCGGATATCGGTATCCGTGAAGGCAACGGGTTGTTCCATGGCTAACAGGGAAACGATTTGCATGATATGGTTTTGGACCATGTCACGTAAAGCCCCACTGTTATCGTAGTATGAAGCCCGTTCTTCGACCCCTAACTTTTCGGAAAGGGTAACTTGGATGTTGTCGATGTACCGGTTGTTCCACAGAGATTCAACCAGCGTGTTCCCAAAACGCAGCGCTTCAATGTTTTGGATCATTTCCTTACCCAAGTAGTGGTCGATCCGGAAGATTTGTTCTTCTTCAAAGGACTTGCTTAAGGCGTCGTTTAATTGCTTAGCAGAGTCAAAGTCGCGACCGAATGGCTTTTCAATGACCAAACGGTTGAAGGCGTCCTTGTTGCCGGACATCAAGCCTTGGGACTTCAAGTCTTGGGCGATTGTGCCGAAGAATTGTGGTGCCATGGACAGGTAGAAAATCCGGTTGCCTTGTAACTTGTATTTCTTATCTAACTTTTCAGCAACGTCCTTCAAAACGGAGTAGTGCGCCGTGTCGGTAACGTCATGTGCTTGGTAGTAGAAATGAGAAATAAAGTCGGTGGCTTCTTTGGAGTCGGCACGGTTACCGCTGTCAGCTAAAGACTTCTTAACTGCGGCGCGGAACTTGTCGTCGTCCAAGGTTTGCCGGGAAGTCCCAACAACCGCGAAATGGGTCCGCAAGTTACCCTTTTGATAGAGGTTAAACAGACTAGGGTAAAGTTTCCGGTAAGCCAAGTCACCGGTACCCCCGAAGAACATGAATAAAGCTGTGCGTTCAGTTGCCACGAGATCGTCACTCCTTATGATTTTAAGTGCGTTATATGAGCAGTATCTACAATATGAGAAACAGTTAGCAATAACTATCGGTTATCCGTGAGCGGTGAGCAGGCCGCCCCGGTTCCGCGAATGGCCTAAAGCATGTCTAGACCACTTCGAGAATTTATTATACGCTACTTTGGCATGAAACGCGACCTTTTTAAAGCAAGAATTTAAAATTTAGACAACCGGTTGCAATTGCGTAAACTCAACGTTTTCACAGCTTTCACGTTTTATGAAAACAATTATATTTACCCGTGAATGTCATGAAAGCGTCTTTCGCTCGGACGGTTTGTGAAATCGCTGCCACCTGTAGTTTAGCAGAAACCGGGGTGAGAGTAACGTCAGACGACGTGGAATTGGGGAAAAGATTTGGGGCGCTCGCCGGGACCGGTCTGCAAAGCCAACTGGTGCTGGGGGGAAACCAATTAGTCCCCGTTGCGACTGTGGCCGAACAAATACCGGGTGCATGTGGCGGTGGTTGGCCCCATGCGCGGTGCATGCCCCTACAATGGGTGAAAAAGGAGACGATCAGAATGAGACACGTTAATGTCAATCGGGGAAGCGGGTTACTGACGGCGCGGCCGAGCCACTACCTCGCGCTGTACGCCAAGGCCCTGCCCCTGTTGGGGATTTTTGAGCTGTTCAATTGCCGGTTTGCGTTCGGCCGCCTGATTTTTACCTGGAATCTGGTGTCGTGGTACCTGCTTCTGTGTTACCTGGCATTTCCGGGAGTGCGCGTGGCTTTGGGAAAACTGTTGCGGCAGCGAGCCGTCAATCATCACGCCCCAGCCGCTCACGAAGCGTTCGGACCCCAAGCGGCCATCTACGCCGCTGGCCTGCCCCTGTTGCCATTTCGCGATTACGCGGGCAGTGAGCAGCGGTTAGTGCCCGGTCTGCTGGGCGCGGTGGTCACCTATTTGTTAGCGCCGGTGCTCTTGGTACTGTTGCCGGTCGGCCGTTATTTCTGGCACACGCCTAAAGCCAGTGCGCGCTGAGGCGGCCAATTGGCCAGGTGATCCCGCGAGGTTAATGGTAAACTAAGACCATTAGAAAAGAGGGATTGCCATGAGTTGGAATCAACACGAAATTCAGACGGTGACCACGGCCGCGGACCTGCGCCAGCTATTTGCGACGCTGGGGTTGACCGTGACCGACACCTGCCTGGTCCACACGGCCCTCAGCGCGTTCGGCTTCATTCCGGGCGGCGAGCAGACGTTAGTGACCACACTAAAGGAAACGCTGCGGGACGGCAACATCGCCATGCCCGCTCAGTCGGCGGATTGGTCGGATCCCGTAGATTGGGGAAATCCGCCAGTTCGCGCCGACTTACAGGCAAAAGTGGTGGCGGGAATGCCGGCCTTTGACCGCGACCGCACACCCTGCCACGGGATTGGCGTCACGCCCGAATACTTTCGCGCGCTGCCAGACACTCGCCGCAGCAATCATCCCACCTGTTCCATGACGGCGTGGGGCCGGGATGCCGAGCACATTTGTGAAACCCCGACGCTGGACCTGCCGTTCGGACAATCGGGGCCGCTCCAGAAGCTCTACGACTTAGACGCCAAGGTGCTGTGCCTGGGCACGCCCTTTGAAAATGCCACGGCGCTTCACCTGGCGGATTCTACGATTGGCCGGCCCACGCATTTGGAACGGGCGCCAATTACCGTGGCCGGCAAGACGCAGTGGGTGAGCTACGAAATGGCCCCGCTGGAACCGTATGACGATTTCAATGAAATGGGCGCCACGTTCATGGCTGCCCAGCCAGACGCCGTTCGAGAGGTAACCATTGGCGAGGGGCGGCTGGCCCGCGTCATGTCGATGCGCATCTTGGTCGATTTCGCACGGTCCTATTACCGGGCAAAGGATTTAGCGGCTAATTAGTCCGCGACACGGTGCGCTGAACTGCCTCCGGGCTGGTGAAAATGAGACCGGATCGCTGTGGGCGGCCGCCTGGAGCCGAAACAGTCGTGGCGTCCGTTCCCGGCGGCGAGTTCAAGGTGCCCTGCTGTGGGGCCCGGTTCCGGCCTGAGAAGCGGTCCTCCACCTCGACTTGGAGCTTCCCTGAGAACCGTGAATCTCCAAGGTCGGCCCATGGCCTAAGCTGAGAAAAAAATCGCTCAGCTAATGCCATCGACACAGCTGGGCACCTTGACTCGCCTCTGGTCACTTTACACGGATGCTCTCGTCTACAGTTGTGGTAACCCGTCGCTGGTTCATTTTCACCAGCCCTGCGGTAGATTGCGGTGGCGTGATAAATTTTCCGCGGCGATTGTGGCGTTGGTAAGACGTCCATATCCTGCCAACTAGTTTGAAGTCTAAAACTAATCCAACTAAATAGGGATAGAAAAACGCGTGACCCGGAAAATTGGGTCACGCGTTTTATATCTGTTCTTAATTTAAAAAGCTAGTCAGCCAACGCCTTCAAAGCGTCGAAGTCCGCCTGACTCAGGTCAATGTCTTGGCCGTGAATATTTTGTAATTCGTGGTCGCTGGACTTGGTGCCGGGGATTGGGAGAATCACGTCGGAACGCTTCAACAGCCATGCCAAGGCAATCTGGGCTGGTGAGGCATCGTACTTCTGCGCGATGGTCGTTAGCGTCGGGTTGTTAATGAGTTGGCCAGTTGCTAACGGGAACCACGGGATAAAGGCGATGTGGTGGGCGTCGGCGTAGTCTAAGACGTCTTCGTCCTGGCGATTACTGAGGTTGTACATATTTTGAACGGAGGCAATCGGCGCAATCTTTTCAGCCGCCCTGAGTTGGTCAACGGAGACCTGGCTCAGGCCGATGTGCTTGATCTTACCCTCGTCTTGCATGGCCTTCAACACGCCAATTTGGTCAGCTAACGGGACGGTCGGGTCGATTCGGTGGAGCTGAAGCAGGTCGATGTGGTCGAGCCCCAGGCTAAAGAGGTTCAGCTCGACCTGTTGCCGCAGGTAGGCGGGCACACCAGTCGGCGTCCAGATGTTAGGCCCTTGACGCGTTTGACCAACTTTAGTGGCGACCATCACCTGGCTGTTGGGCCGTTCCTGGAGCGCCTGCTTGAGATACAGGTTAGCGAAGAAGGGGCCGTAAGCGTCGGCAGTGTCGATGAAATTCACGCCGTTGTCGATGGCAGTTTCAATCACCTTGACCGCGTTTTCAGGATCCGCCACGGGACCCCAAACGCCGTCGCCAGTCAGTTGCATGGTACCGTAACCCAACCGATTAACCGTTAAGTCGTTATCAAATTTAAATGTTTTTTCCATTAGAGAATACCACCTTGGATTCAGAATGTGTTTACGCACAATAAGTTAGTCTTTTTAGGGGTCAGTGGCAAACATTTTGTCTCCAAAGATGTCAAATCTAATGAATTCAGTTGAACTTAAAGCTACTTTCAGAAAATGTCATATAGTGGATTAAGCAGTCTCGACAGGTTCGCGATAAAGTCAGGGCACTAATTGTTCCTTGGCGGGTTAGAGTAATGGTTAAATTATTCCTTCTGAATATAGCCGTGACGTTAAAAAGTTTCTGCAAATTCGTTAAAACGGGCAAGGAGTTCGTGACAAGCTGTTGCTATTTTCATGAGCTCGGCCATGAAATTGTCTACCAGCTACGTGGCTATACGGTTTCAAAAAGTTAAAAAAGAAAGCGCTAAAAATAATTGTGCTATTTTTAACAAAGTTATTGACGAATTGCAAATGCCAATTTATAATGTATTTGTTGTCAGACAACAGACACATCAATTAAATGGCGAAATAGCTTAATGAAGCAGATAAGCTTATGAGCCGACAATCTAAAATTGTAAAATAGATTTATTTCAGTAAAGAACAGTTTTCACAATCGTGGCACTTTCTTGGTCAATCGCGTACGGAATCATTCGGGTTCCGGCTACGATTAACTGGGGTGATCGTTACTTTGAGATTGGAGATTAATATTATGGTGGTTGTTGTATTGCTTGGGCTACTTGTATTAGTTAACGGGACTTTCGCAGTTAAATTAGTACAGGATATGGCCACACATCGTACTGAGATATTTAAGGAACCGGGAAATAACATTGCTATGTCCATCTATTCATTCTTCTTATTTTTAGCGTCAACACTGGGTATCTCAGATTTTGCAATTTCGATGGCAGTTTACCCCAAGACACACTGGGTCAGCGCCAAGAAAATGCCTGGGACTTTAAATATTCAATGTACAATTCCCGCAGCGGTGATGGCCTTGGCATTTGTGCATTCAATCAAGTTGGATGTCATTACCCTGGTGGTCCCAATCGTCTGCCAAGTGCTCGGCTCTTACCTGAGTCCACGGTATGTCGTGAAGTTGCCAGCCAAAACAATTAAACGCGTAATGGCTTTCGGGTTGTTCTTAGCGGCGGCGTTTATTCTAGCCGGCAAGTTTGGTTTGATGCCTTCGGGTGGAAACGCTACCAGTTTACGAGGATGGAAGTTAGTTGTGCTAGGTGTCACCAACTTTATGTGGGGCGCCTTAAATAACATTGGGATTGGTTCGTACTCAACGACTATGGCCACGGTCTATGCGTTGGGACTCAATCCAGTTGCCGCCTTTCCAATCATGATGGGTTCTAGTGGTTTCTCAGTTCCCGTTGGTTCCATGCAATTCATCAAGTTAGATGCTTACGCCCGTAAAATTAGTCTCTTCTCCTCAATCTTCGGCGTGCTGGGTGTCTTGGTAGCAGTCTTCGTGGTTAAGTCATTAGACATTGCGACCATTCAATGGGTTGTCGTCGTGGTTATTATCTACAGTGCAATTTCAATGCTTCACGACTCATTTAAGACAACAGAAACACAGACTGCTTAAGGGAAGGGAACTTCAATATGTTAAATAAAAAAATTGCGTTTATTGGCGGTGGCAACATGGCTGAGGGGATTATCAAGGCCATGATTCAAGAACAGGCGTGTTCAGCTGAGCAAATTAATGTTTCCGATGTCGTACAGAGTCGGTTGGATTATTTAGCAGAACAGTATCAGCTAAAGACATTTACCAGCATTGCGGAGGCAATCGCGGATGTTCAGATGATTTTCGTTGCCGTCCGACCACAAGATGCGGCTGGCGTTTTCCAGGAGTTAAAGCAAAAGGAACAGAATGGGAGCTTAGTCATTTCAATCTGTGCAGGGATTACCTTGGCAAAGATGCAGAGTGGCCTGGGCGATCAGGCAAGATTAGCGCGGGTAATGCCAAACGTGCTTTCAGATGCACACCATGGGTACTCGGGAATTTGCTTGTCAGCCGAAATCACGAGTGAAGATAAAGCCGACTTGACGACTCTCTTCAACGCCCTTGGCAAATCAATTTTTATTGAAGAAAGCCAATTCGATGCGTTTACTGCCTTTAGTTGCGCGGGCCCGGCCTATATCATGGAGTGCATCTCAGGACTGATTGACGCCGGTGTTCAATCTGGCTTCTCTCGTTCAGCGTCACGCGACATGGTGCTGGAAAACTTTATTGGCTCGGGATTGGCACTGGATCAATCCGGTGAGCATCCCCTGGCCCGGGTGGATAAAATGACCTCTCCAGGTGG
Source organism: Levilactobacillus cerevisiae (assembly GCF_003946245.1). Taxonomy (GTDB): domain Bacteria; phylum Bacillota; class Bacilli; order Lactobacillales; family Lactobacillaceae; genus Levilactobacillus; species Levilactobacillus cerevisiae. Next base: position 6,477 of record NZ_RHNN01000039.1, on the reverse strand, counting down.
TATCACGATTGACGGCATTAGTTCGCTCAATAAGGCCGGCTTAACGGGTATCTTAATGGCTGCGGTTGGTGCAGCACTCAAGCGCACGAAAGAATTGTAGGATGTGAGGCGGTAAAAATGAATTTTACGAAAAGTATTCAGGTGATTGATACCCATACAGTTGGGCAGGCAACACGAATTGTGACGGGCGGACTGCCAATTCTTAAGGGTCACACAATGATGGAAAAGAAGCATTACTTCCAGGAACACTATGATTCAGTTCGGACCATGCTGATGCAGGAACCACGCGGCCACGCTAATATGTTTGGCGCAGTCCTAACTGAACCCACGAATGACCGGGCGGACTACGGTGTGCTCTTCATTGATGGCGCGGGGTGCTTGAACATGTGTGGTCACGGAACCATCGGGGTGGCCACGGCATTAGTTGAAACCAACATGGTCACCGTCACGGAGCCCGTCACCGAGTTAACGTTAGAAATGCCAGCGGGGCTGATTGACGTGAGCGTTGACGTTAAGGATGGCCGCGCGACAAGTGTTCATTTTCAAAATGTCTCCTCGTTTCTATACAAGCGTGACGTCAAAGTTAACTTGCCAACATTAGGTGAGGTGACTTGTGATATCTCATTTGGTGGTAACTTCTTTGCCATTATTAAGGATTCTGAGTTAGGTGTCGACATTGCACCAGAAAACCTAAAAGAAATTGTCCCGAAGGCGTTGTCGTTATTGAAATGTGTGAATGAGCAGGTAGCCGTGAAGCATCCGACCTTAGACATTGATACGGTCGACTTGGTAGAAATTTATGGTGATCCCCGTGATGCGGGCGTCGACAAGCAAAACGTCGTTGTTCTTGGTCAAGGAGAGGTAGACCGCTCACCTTGTGGGACGGGGACTAGCGCCAAAGTTGCCACCCTGGTTGCGAAGCACGAATTGAAGCTGAATGAAGACTTCGTATACGAAAGTATTTTGCGGACGACCTTCAGCGGCAAGGCAATCGCACAGACAAAGGTCGGTGACTACGCAGCGGTTATCCCAGAAATTACGGGTAGTGCGTATATAACTGGGTTTAATCAGTTGGTTCAGGACCCATTGGATCCGCTAGGCGATGGTTTTGTAATTTAGCCTCTGATATAATCTAACCAGTAGTTAGTGAAAAATTTGAGAGGTTAAGAGGTTGATAGTAATGGACAGTTACAATCCATTTAGTGCCATAACATCAGTAAAGAAAAGTCAGTCAGATATTTTGGCCGATGATATTAAGAAGCAAATCATCAGTGGCGTATTGCCAACAGAGAAGGCTTTTCCAAATGAACCAGACCTGTGCAAGGAACTGGGTGTGTCCCGGGCAACACTGAGAGAAGCCTACAAGGTATTGGAAATCCAGGGCTATATCTCACGCACCAAGCACGGGACGTTCGTTAAGGACAAGGAAGATGTCGCTATCGATGGGAACTTTGATGCGTCATTAGAACTGGCCAAGTATAACGATATCATTGAATTCTTGGAGGCACTGGAACCGGAAGCAGTTTCATTAGCCGCCCAGAGAGCTACGCCGGAACAGTTGGCTGAAATTGAAGAGTACATGATTCAATGTGAAAGCCAAAAGGACGTGCCGGGTGCAGTCGAAACGTTGAACTATCAATTTCACTTGAAGATTCGGATGGCGTCACAAAATCAATTGATTGTCAGTGCATTATCGGCCTCATATGATCAATTTAACCAGAAAATTATTCGGCGGTTGATCAAGGGTGACCGGGATGGTTTCTTGGAACAGTGTTTCAAAGAGCACCGGCAATTGTATCAAGCGATTAAGGACGGCAATTCAGAGGAAGCAAAGAAGATTGCGCTTAAGCACTTAAGAGCAGATATCAAACAGTACAAGCTGATATAAAGGAAGCTGGTAAGCATGGCCTACTATGTCTTAGCTGACTTTGGCAGTACCTTTACCAAGGCAGCGGTTGTTAGCCAAGAGCAAGAACGCGTTATTTTTTCAACACAGTACCCATCGACGGTCAATACGGACGCCAGTATTGCACTTGAAAAATGTTTCGCGGATATTGAGGGTGTCATCGGTAAAACTGCCCTGAAGCAGGCGCAAATCAGCGCAACGAGTAGTGCTGCTGGCGGGTTACGCATGGCAGTTATTGGACTGACGGAACGGTTGAGCCTCACAGCTGGCAAGAACGTTGCTTTTGGCGCCGGGGCTAAGATTGTAGGCGTTTCTGCCGGTAAGCTGACTGCGGATAAGATGAAACGACTTCAAGCCATGCCGTTAGAAATGATTCTCTTTTGTGGCGGCTACGAGAAGGGCGCAAGAACGGTTCTGATTCAAAACGCAAAGGTATTGGCGGCTTCAGACATCAATTGTCCGATTATTTTTGGCGGCAATAGTGAAGTCTCCCATGAGGTTCGCTCAATATTAATTCAAGGGAATAAAGAATGTTTTGTGGTTCCCAATATTATCCCGAACGTGGGTGAGCTAGAGACTCGCGGCTGTGAAGAGATTATTCGGGAGTTGTTTATGAAACGCATTATCAACATGAAGGGGCTTAGCAAGATTCAAAAGATTGTTAAGACCATCATTCCAACGCCAGCGGCAGTCTTAGCGGCGGGCAACCTACTTTCAAAGGGCACGGATGACCATGAAGGCTATGGTGAGATGATGATTGTTGATGTTGGTGGCGCGACCACGGACATTCATTCCTACTTAGACAATATGCCAGGAGAAGGCGCTAAGTTGATTGGTGCTCCGGAACCTTATGCCAAGAGAACGGTTGAAGGTGATCTGGGGATGCGCGAGTCTTCGGATACGCTACTGGCAGAGGCCGGCTACGAAACGGTCGCTACAGAGCTAGGAATTGATGTTAAACAGGTGCACGATTCAATCAACGAACGGGTAAACAATCACGACTTTATCGCGGAGACGGGCGCTGAAAAACAACTTGATCAGCAGATTGCCGCCAATGCTGTTAAAATCGCTGTTCGGAGACATTGTGGTCAGTGGGAACCCATTCACAGCAGTAATTGCAGCAAGATTCAGGTCGGCAAGAACCTAGAGAATATTAAATTAGTCATTGGGACTGGTGGACCGGTCATCAATAGTCTTGACCCTGAGAAAATTTTACGAGGTGTCTTAAGACAGAAGAAGGATCGGTACTTATTACTGCCGGAGGAAAGCGCTTTCTTAATTGATCGCGATTATCTCCTGTATGCAGTGGGGTTACTGAGTGAAATTGATCGGGACTTTGCGTTTAAAGTCATGGATAACAGCCTGAAGTCGAAGCAGTCATAGGAGGAATTCAATCATGGAAATCCACATGAATAAGCGGTTTGAATTTAAAGATTTACCTGATATGGCGTCAATCAGAAGTGAAATTGATAAAATTGCTAAAGACGTGACCATTGGTGAAACGCTCTTCATGAAGGAGAAGGGTGTTAAGTCCGAGGCGGAGTATAAGATCAAGATGGCTAAAGAAGGCCATATCATGAAGCACACCCACATTGGCTGGAATTCATGGGATACAACGGCCAAGGGGACTGAAAAAATCTACAATGAATTAACCCGCCGCGGAAGTTACGTCGACCGCTTTGGTTACTGCTTGGATTGGGTCATGGGTGTTCCGGAAAACATGCGGCACTTGCTGCCAGTCGGTACCGGGTTGACCTTTAAGAATCCTGACGAATGGGCTAAAATTGGCCAGGTCGTGCCCGTGCAACCCCATCTAGGTGACCACATGATTGGTTCGTTAAACTCCGTCGAGAACACGGTCAACGCCTTGAATGCCGGTGTGACCACGATGGGTAACATTTCTCAATACTACACCTACGAATACCCTGGCATTGATATGGAAAAAGAACGGGTCATTGGCATGATTGAAGCCATTGGTGTGATGGGAAAGTTTAGAGATCAAGGCACCATTATTCACTCCAACTTAGATGATGGGTTTGGCGCCCAATTCCATGATTTAGCTAATTTGGTTGGCTGGGCCATGGTTGAACGGTATATCGTTGAAGACTTGCTAGGCGGCGGGATGAGTCATTGCTTTGGGAATCTTTTCAGTGACCCAATGCTACGAATCACCTTTAGTCAGGCGATGCTTGAAATCAACAAGACCCATACACCAGGGACGATGGCGTACGGTAACACGATTGATTTTGGCTTCGACTACGAAAGAAACTTTGGGGCACTTTCATCCTATTCACTAGGCGATATTATTGCCCAGCGTCACCTTCCTAGCGGGCACGCCGTTACGGTCATTCCAGTCACGGAAGCCGCTAGAATTCCGTCAGCGGATGAGATTATTCAGGCGCATATGACTGTGGATATGATGATTGAAAAGGCCCAGTATTTTGAACCTTATATTGATTGGGAAAAGATTAAAGCTGACAAGGATATTTTGGTTGCTTGTGGGAGAATCTTCTTTGAACGGGTGCTTAATGGGTTGGACGATATGGACGTCGACATTACCCATCCAGGGGAAATGCTGGCAGCACTTAAAGCAATTGGTCCAGCACAACTAGAAGAAAAGTTTGGGGTCGGTCAGTCAGATAAATTAGCCATGCGTGGTAGAATTCCCGTACGGCCAACGGACATTGTCAGCACCATCAACAAGAAACAAGAAGCGATTACTGACAAGATTGCCGACCTACCTGGATCACTCAAGGGGTACAACGTGATTGTTGGGTCCACTGACGTCCATGAATTTGGCAAGGAAATTGTCAAAAACGTGCTGATCAAAGCCGGGGCAAACGTCTACGACTTGGGCTCCAACGTTTCCGCAACAGAAGTGGTCGATACGATGGGCGAAACGGAATGCAACGTTGTGGTCATGAGTACGTTTAACGGGATTGCCCTCAGCTATGCCAAAGAATTATTTGCTGACGCGAAAAAAGAAGATATTAACGTGAAACTCATTATGGGTGGCTTGCTCAACGAGGTTAAAGACGGCGGTAGCTTGCCGGTTGACGTTAAACCAGAGCTAGTCCAAATGGGTGTGAACTGTGATAACGATGCTGAAAAGTTGGTTGTCAACGTTAAGGCGGCTAGCTAGTGAAACGGTAGACCGCACGGAAACATTGGCAATGATGTCAGGCAAGAAATCATAAGTAGTCCTCAATTGATTGGGGGCTATTTGTGTTCGTTGCCCATTCACTGACATGTGAGAAATGGCCTGACTAGTGGGGATTTCGGGTATTTATTGCGAAATATTCATGGCGGACAAAATGATAAATCAAGTTAATTTTAAGGGTGGTTAAAAAATCCTAAACTCATGTTCGTTTTTAGTTTATTTTGATATAAAATCTGTTATACTACTAGACGGTTAAAAAATTAAATACCGGTTCGAGAATACCGGTAGAATAGGGGTCAGGATATAATGAAAAAAATTATGGTTGCGATGACCGGACTGGTTACCTTAGCTACTATCGGAGCCGCTGCACCAGCTTCAGTAGTGACGCCAACAACGACGGCACACGCCGCAACAACGCACGTGGGTCCTAGCTTGAGTGTTAACGCTATCTACACGTCTTCTGCCAAGGTTTCTGGGACTGCAACGAAGGGTTCTAAGATTACCGTTAAGGCTACCAAGAACGCGAAGAGTAACTTGGCTAGCGGCACAGCTTCCAAGACGACTGGGAAGTATTCAATCAAGTTGTCTAAGAAATTGAAGAAGAACGCGAACGTCTACGTTTACGCTACGAACCCAACAACTAAGACGTCTTTCTACCGGATCGTTCGGGTACAAGCAGCTTCGACTAAGGCTGCCACTACCGCTACGACGACTACCAAGTCAACGTCTACGACCAAGAAGACGACTGCTAAGACCACGACGACTTCTACCAAGAAGGTTGCCAACTATGGCGTGAAGACGCCTACTGGTACTTGGAAGTCCAACACGGCCAACAAGTACTCCCAAAAGATCGTCTTCAGCCAAAAAACTGGTTTTAACCAGACCCTTTACAAGAATGGCAAGAAGGTCAAGACTTTAGTATCCTACGCCAAATACAGCGTTGATGCTAAGACCCCTACGTTCTGGAAGATCACTTACACCCCTAAGGGTTCTAAGACTTCTCAAACGTTATACCTGCGTTTTACGTCCGCTAAGACGTTCAAGATCGTTAACAGCAAGAACCAAGTCGTTGCCGTTAAGGCCGGCGTTGCTCCAGCTGCTAAGTGGACTTTCACCAAGTAATTTAAATGCTAATAAATGGACGACCTCACTGTCATGGCGGGGTCGTTTTTTGATGGGCAAAAACGGTTTTGTATCTTGGCGGTTAAAAGGTTAAAATATGATTGATATAATAATTTTGTTCGATTGGCCGAATCCAGTGCTTCGGGGAGCGTCACGTACTGAATTCAGTCGTTCAAAAGGGGGAACGGCAGCATGCAACGTGCACTTAAAATGGGTCTACACTTTCTGGTATTGGTGAATAACTAATACCGGTTTTTTGTCTGTTTTGAAAATCAGAAAAATAAAAAAG